>SSTG01000211.1 GCA_004801635.1 Muribaculum caecicola
AGGTCGCCGCCCCCCTCGGTCCCCACGGAGAAACCTCCGCGGGGACCTTTTTTTTTATACCCGTCCGTCCCCCACCCACCCCTGCAATAAAAATTCAATCAGAATATATTATAAGGTAAGTTCGAAATAATTCAACATACTCATGAAAAAACGGCCTGATACAAGCGTAAAGTCTGTATCAGGCCGTTCTTTTATTAATTCTATGAATGAACCTTGTTGTGTGGTTCTGTGGGGAAATCCTTTATTGCCGAATTCACGTTATTATAACATATTTTAGTCATTCGGATTAATCGATTTGTGCTATAGTCTTGTTTTATTATGGTAAGGATGGTTATTCCATTTAATGATATGCTAAATAATAATATAAGTGTAATTGATATATGAAATTAGCCGAAGCGTTGAGCCGTAGGGCACAACTTATTGAAAAAGTATCTCAGTTAAAAGTCCGGCTTAAAGACTGTATAAAAATACAGGAGGGTGACGACCCTGCAGAGCTTCCAGGTGATGTGATAGCTGAGCTGGACCGCACTCTGGCGGAACTTCAGGCCCTCATTTATAGGATAAACATTACTAATACGCTTACGCAGACAGACGGCAGGACGTTAACAGACTTGCTTGCCGAGCGAGATACCCTTAGCCTAAGGGTAAAGATTCTTGGCGAGGCCATGGCACATTTGACGGAAAGAGAAGACCGTTACAACCGAAATGAGATTAAGTATGTGAGAGTGGTGGATGTTAAAGAATTCCGCCGTGTTTATGACCGGAGTGCGGCTATGTTGCGTGAGCTTGACTTGAAAATACAGGCTGCCGGCTGGGTAACAGAATTGATAGAAAAGTAATTCGCGACAAGTAAGGCATTATTACCCTTGTCTGGGATATGGCGGCGCTGCAAAAATCGTTATTATAGTGCCATTGGGTCAGTGGAATCATTGCATAGGGCAGACCCGGCATTGAGCACAATAGCATATTGCAAAATCCGTATAATGGAAGCATAATTTATTACCATGCGGCGGTCATTATCCTTGACAAGGTTTTTATTTATTTTATTAACTGTAATTCTTATTTTCATATCTAACCTATCAGAGGCATTCTCTCGTTAATTAAGTGTATAAGCCCGTCGTATCTTAACTACGACGGGCTTATATCATGCATGGCCTCTGTCCAATATTTTGTGAATTGAACTATCGTTAATTGCTATTTTTACGCACGTTCGACCGGTGTCCTATAACAAGGTTTCTCGTATAGGCCACAAGTCCGAATATCTGGCCGAGTATGAGCACTGGGTCGTGCCTTACCAATGCATATGCCATTATGATTATGGAGCCGCTCAGGCTTATTATCCAGAATCCGGCAGGAAGGACTGATTCTCCTCTTTTTACTGAGTAAAGCCACTGGTAAACGAACCTGAGGGTGAATATTATTTGTCCGGCAGAACCGAATATTATAAGCCATAACGGTATACTTCCGCAGAAAAACCTTTGCCACCATCCTGATACGTCATGAAGAACCATTGTTACGGCTATTAGCGGTATTGTAAGCAGTAGCAGGCGTGTTATTTTGGGAAGGTGCTTCCATAGTCCTTTGGCTGCCAGATTCCATATGTATATGTAGTATGCAACAAACTGCCCTAGGATAATGGCAAAGTCATCGCGTAGCCATCCGTATGTGAACAGTAGCAGCGACCCTGCAAGAGACAATATCCAGAATACAGTAGGTGATAATACTTTTCTGGCCCTTTCCGACATGATCCACTGCACCAGGATGCGTGCAGAAAAAAAGCATTGAGCCAGAAGGCCTATTAATGTCACCACTATGTTCATTCGCTATTTATTCTGAAAGGTCTGTTGTCCCTATTTTGTAATTGAAATATCGTTTTTTCATCCAACGGTAGGCAAAGCAGTCAACAAACGGTGCTATGAGCCTGTTGCGAAGGTTGAATTTCGACTGGTCGGCTACGCGTGGGAAGTGTTGCACGGGTATTTCTATAAATCGGCCTCCCTGCAGCTGTATAAGGGCAGGCAGGAATCGGTGCATGCCTGTGAAGAATGGTATGCGGCGAGCATAGTCGGTGCGCATTATTTTCAAGGGACATCCGGTGTCGGTGGCGCCGTCGTGCGTCATCATGCGCCGGAAACCGTTGGCAATTTTCGACTGTAGCCTTTTGAAACCGGTATCCTTTCGGTTTGCGCGGATTCCGGCAGCCAGTTCGTGGTTGTCCATATGCTGAATGAGCAAGTTGAAATCTTCCGGTCGGGTTTGCAGGTCGGCATCTATGTAGCCTACCAGTTCAGAGCAGGCTGTGTCTATTCCGGCCTTTATTGCCGCCGATAGACCGGCATTTTTTTCAAAAGAAATATAGTAGAAACCTGTATTGCGGCTGCAGACCTGTTTTATACGTTCCAGACTGCGGTCTTTTGACCCGTCGTCTACAAAAAGCACGCATGCAGTGCAGATGGCCGACTTTATGTACTCGCCAAGGCTTTTTTCAAGTGCGTCTATATTGTTTTCTTCATTATAGACTGGCACTACTATGGTCAATCGGTAATTAGCAGTCTGGTTCATTT
>SSTG01000212.1 GCA_004801635.1 Muribaculum caecicola
CTCATCGAAGTCAGGCAGCCACCCACCCTTTTCAGTAAGGTCATAGGTATAAATATCGGCATCAACCAGACGGCTTACCGACAAATAGGTGGGATAACCGGGGTTAGGAACCAGCACACCGTCGCCCGGATTCAAGAAAGCCATTGACACATGCAATATGCCTTCTTTCGAACCTATAAGGGGCTGTACCTCGGTTACCGGATCCAAATCTACGCCATAACTGCGTTTATACCATTGCGACATGGCATTGCGCAACTCCGGTATGCCAACATAAGGCTGGTAGCTATGGTTCGAGTTAACCTTGGCCTGCACGCACAGCGTGTCTACCACCAATTTGTGCGGAGGGCGGTCGGGGCCTCCTATTCCCAGTGAAATTATGTCGGCACCTTCGGAATTAAGTTTGGCCACCTCGCGCAATTTGCGTGAGAAATAATATTCCTGTATTCGTGAAACACGCTCGGCCGGAACTATATCTTTTTTCATTCTATATTTCATTTTTACATTCAACATATTCACCCAACACACGCAATTCGTTTGTCAGAGGCCGCACAGCCTCTATAGCCTGACAATAGCGCACATACGAATCGAATGTAAGGTCGGCATAGAAGCGGTATTCCCATTCACGACCTATTATTGGCATTGACTGTATCTTTGAAAGGTTGATATCGTAAAACGACAATATTGTAAGGACTTTTGACAAAGCGCCTTTTGAATGCGGAAGCGTGAATACTATCGACGATTTGTCTATATCTTTTTCGCCCGGCTTAAGGTCGGCAGCAACCAATGGATCGGCCAGAATGAGAAACCTCGTAAAATTGCGCTTATTGGTTTCTATACCGGAAGCCAGCACATTCAGGCCATAAAGCCTAGCGGCATATTCACCGCAAACGGCAGCATGCCCTGTCAATTTATTTTCGGCAATTTCCCGTGCGGCACCGGCCGTATCAAACTTTTCTATACGCTTCATCGCCGGATAGCGTAACAAGAACTGCTCGCACTGCCGCAGGGCCATAGGATGAGAATTGACCTCGGTAAGCTCGTCAATATCCTGCCCGGGCAAAGCGGCCAAAGAATGCGAGATTCTCATTTTATATTCACCAATTATCAACGCATGCCCCATACGCAGCAATTCGTGATTCTGCAACAAGGCACCGGCAATAGTGTTTTCAATAGCCATTATGCCAAGCAGCGACGCATCAAGGCTTAGGGCATCCATCAATGCCGGAAACGAATCACATTCTATTGTGTCGATATCCTCACCGGAAAAATATCCACGAGCTGCCGCATCGTGATAACATCCGGCCACGCCTTGTATTGTAACTCGTTTTTTCATTTTAAACAGGTTATAATTATGCTTGCGGCCCCGCTTACTCCATATGGAAAGCGAGGCCGTTGCTATATCGTTTCGTATTATTGGGAAATTATTACTGACACATGCGAACTCGCTCTTAACCTTGCAAGGGGTAAAAGTAAAAATAGCGATATCCGTAAAATCGTGTCATAATTCAGTTACTTTGTGTATTTAATTTTGTTATACCCTACAAAATTAATTCAAACATTTCTTTTATGCAACAATTTTATTTGATTTTTTCACAATAACACATTAACTGCATACACATTTAAATATTCATTAATTTAATTAGAAATTAAACGATACACTATGTTCTCATAACCGGATACACAGCACTATACATATTTTTATTAACTTTGTCTACACAATAATAATATCGAACAAATGATATAAATTATAACTATCGTACTAACATATTAAATTGAAGAGCGTTCTGCTCTTATTCTCCTAACCAAAAACCGCCAATTTTTAAGACAGCGAGAATAAGCATAAACAGAAGGTTCAGTCTCAACAGAGGCTGAATACTTTGTGCTTGTTGCTGTCGTGGTGCTTGGCGGTACCTTGGTTAGAGACAAGACCAAAGTATTCAGCTTTTTGTTTATAGACCATGCTACATATAGGAAATTTAATTAAAGCAGAAATGAAACGTCAGGAACGAACCCCCGTATGGCTGGCTCGCAAAATAAACTGCCGTCGTCAAAACATTTATTATATATACGAACAAAAATCGCTTAATACAGAATTGTTAATACGTATATCCAAAGCTTCAATGATTCGGTAAAATTTGAGGTTGTTCAGCCTTGGCTAAGCCGCTAACTGAGCCAACCGATGATTTATTTTCTGAATTATTTTGAGATGCGGAGATTTTCCGCAAGTCGAAATAATTGTTGAGGCGAGATAAGATTCAAACATAAGCCGTTTGAACTGCGCTACCGAAAGATCCGGATAATCCTTCCTTATGACCTCTTTGCAGACATTGAGGGCAGTGAAGGAAAGATTGAACGCAAAGTCAAGCCGGGCTTTGTCGCGGGTCTGCTGTGACTGAAGTCCGGTGAACTGCTTGGCATCGCGTATGCCGAACTCAATCTGAAAGCGGGTGCGGTAGAAACCGATGATCTTTTCAGGTCTCATATTGGTGTCGGTAGAGAAGTAAAGAAGAGGGTCTGCGTTTTCAACCGGACAGACCACGATACGGATGTCGCGTT
>SSTG01000213.1 GCA_004801635.1 Muribaculum caecicola
CTCACAAAGATCTCCCTTGCATGTATAGCCTCGTTTAGCGGTCGTCAGATACGGCAGGATTTCCATTCTAATGGTTTCTTTATCTATGAGTTCTATCAATTCAAGGAGTGTTTAGGTGTGTTTTTTCTCATTACACTTAACACTCCTTATTGTATTTTGTATGTTTAAAATAAGTCAAGATGACTTCACACTCAAAGTCATCAAACCGTATAGAATTAGCTTCTTTTGTATAAGCCCAATCACTTTTTGAAAAAACATTAGTCATAATGGAAATAATTTAATAAAACACTGTTTTTATTTCTCTTATAATAGGAAATCCAAACAACAATTCACAAAAATACTAAAATATTTCACACAACAGTTATTTAATAAATCAATTAAATTTCAACAAAATAGTAATAAACAAATTCGCACCACCTGCTTTTACTAAATATTTAACAGATTTATCTTACTACAAGCATATAGCCAAAACCACGTTGGTTTATTATTGCGACAGAGGGGTCGTGCCTAAGTACACGACGGAGTTTGTGAATAAAACCATGAAGGGAGTTACGGTTACTTATTTCATCGCGCCCCCAAACAGCTATCATAAGGTCAGTAGCAGAAACAGTCTTACCTATATTCGCGGCTATCGGCTCAAGCAAACGAACCTCGATATTAGAAAGTTCTATTTCCAACCCGTCGAAAGTAAGAATTTGTTTACCTGGATTGAATATGTATTTGCCTATAACATAAATTGCGTCCACAGCATCTATATTAGACCCTTTTCTAAGCAATGCTTTTATACGCACAACAAGTTCCCGTAATTCAAACGGTTTCCTTAAATAGTCATTGGCACCTATCTCAAAGCCTTTCTCCACATCGTCAATACCGCTTTTGGCTGTAAGAAACAGCAATGGCACATTCGGAGAAATAGAGCGGATTTTCCGTGCCATATCAAAGCCGTCAAGTTTTGGCATCATCACATCAGCCACCACAATATCGGGCTTTTCCATAATAAATTTTGCCAACCCATCCTTTCCATCATAAGCAGCCACCACGTCATAACCGCACTCCGACAATGTTTCAGAAATTATCAGAGACAGGTCGGCTGTATCTTCAACCAATAAAATTTTATTCCTCATAACCATTAAAACCTATTGTAAATACAGAACCTTCACCTACCCGGCTAGTTACCGTTATTGTCATATCCATCTTTTCAAGAATTTCCCTAACATAGTAAAGCCCGATGCCATAGCCTCGCACTTCCAGACAATTGCCATGCTGAACACGATAAAATTTATTGAATATAAATGGCACACTTTTGACTGGAATACCTATACCGTTATCCTTTACGGTAATTGAATCCTGACTAACTATAATTTCGATATTCACACTCTCGCCAGAATATTTAATAGCATTGTCTATCAAATTATTCAGTACATTGCTAAAATGGTTCTTGTCTGCTTTTACATAACACTCTCTTTTATGCGCCTGAACACAAATACTGATTTTCTTCTCACAACGCGTACGTTGAGCGGCTACAATATCCTCAATCAGAGGCTCCAATAAAATTATTTCCTGATTCAACATCATTGTTTTACGGCGTTCCATACTCATAGCAAGAATATTCTCAACCAGTTCGCCAAGACGTTTTATCTGACGATTGGCAATTCTAAGATATGTCTCTTTCTTTGCCGGGTTATTAGATGTGTCAAAGTTACGCAGAGCGTCATTTGCCGAATAAGCAATAGCTATAGGTGTTTTCAATTCATGTGTCATGTTATTGATAAAATCATCCTTCATTTCCTCTAAAGTACGAAGTTTCGATACGGTACAAAACAAATAAATAAAAGCCAACACAAAAGCCGCCATTAATAAAAAGACCGTAATAATCACACCAGTCATTTCAGACAGAATATGCCTGGTTAACGGTGTCAGATACGCCCGATAATGCATACCCTTTTCTGGGCTGAAACAAAGCGTGAATACGTCGTATCCGGCAACACCGACGGATATACGGGGATTTTCTCTCAGAATATTGCCTTTAGAATCCACTATTTCCACGGCTAAAAAATCAGGATAGATACGTCGGTCAGAAAGACGGGCATTTAGAATGCTGTCCATAATGGCAAGGTCAAAGTCTACCCAGGGATCCATAGCAAAATGCATTTGCCGGCTCATATCCGCCACCATCTGATTAGAATAAGAACGATCTCGCCGCAATTTATTTTTTTCAACAACAATATTACCTTCCTTATCCCTTGTCTCCGTCACAAAATTACCTTCATTGTCAAGATTCCCCACTGTGCCTCCTCGTTCTTCAAACTGTTTTGAATCTTCACCCGCAGCAATAGCCGCTTGCTGAGCGGCTACTGCCGCACGGTTGGCTCTTTCAGAGCGTTCCCACATGTCGTCAATGTCAGCATCGGCCATAGCTGTCATAACTTCTCGCTCAACATCGCGGCGCATGGTAATAGACCTGTGTTTAGGCGTAGATATTGCACAGACGGAATATGA
>SSTG01000214.1 GCA_004801635.1 Muribaculum caecicola
TGTGCCGATGCATATCCTTGCTCTGCAGCTTTTCGATACCAGTATACTGCATCAGCATATGATTGTGTTACCCCTTGTCCGTTTTTATACATAATACCAAGGTTGTATTGTGCCGATGCATATCCTTGCTCTGCAGCTTTTCGATACCAGTATACTGCATCAGTATATGATTGTGTTGCCCCTTGTCCGTTTTTATACATAATACCAAGGTTGTATTGTGCCGTTGCATCGCCTTGCTCTGCAGCCTTTCGATACCAGTATACTGCATCAGCATATGATTGTGTTACCCCTCGTCCGTTTTCATACATATATCCAAGGTTGGATTGTGCCTTTGCATATCCTTGCTCTGCAGCTTTTCGATACCAGTATACTGCATCAGTATATGATTGTGTTACCCCTTGTCCGTTTTTATACATAATACCAAGGTTGTATTGTGCCGATGCATATCCTTGCTCTGCAGCCTTTCGATACCAGTATGCGGCATCAGTATCTGATTGTGTAGTTCCTAAACCATTGTCGTACATGTATCCTATCTGGAACTGCGCATTTTTATCGTCTGGAATCTGTTTGTACAGTTGCATGGCTTTGGCGTAGTTTTTGGCATTGTATTCTTTATTGGCCTGAGCATATATTGTAGGTGCGTTTGTGGCTGTTGTTGTGGTAGATGTGTTGTTTGTTGCCGTTAGATTTCCGGTTCCGGTGAGTTGTTGTGTTGATGCTGATTCCTTGTATAGCTGTATGTTTAGCCGGGTAGGGGATGTGGCTTTCAGCCTGAAGGCACCTTCCGAGGTATCGTATCCTTCGGCCGCTACTATGTAGCTGTATTCATTGTCGGCAGGAAGTGTTGTTGTGGCTGTGCCTCCTGTCGATTTTATTACTTTGCCGTCTATAATAACCATGGCCGATTCCGGCGTAAAGTTTATGACAACTTGCTGCATGGTTTGGGTTGGAACTGTTGGCAGGGCTACTGACAGTTCGTATGTGTTTTTCGACAATAATGACTCTGTACCATGGTCGGCAAATCGAACCATGAGCGGCTGTGCCGATATATGTTTTATACGCAGCATTTTTGTGCCTTCGGTAAGGTACACCCAGTATTCGTTTGTGCGGAACTGTGTGTCGCCTACAATGTTCCCTTCAAACGATGCTCCAGTGGCGCGAAGTTGTACCTTTACCAAGGCGCAAGGCGTGCCGTTGGCATCGCGGCGCATGTGCGTGCTTGCCGACAGGTCCATAGGCACGGCTCGGAATCCGGTCACTTTCAGTTCTTGCGATGAAACAATCAGTGTGCCGGACAATATAAACAGTAGAATAGCTATAATTTGTTTCATATCGCTTGTGCAGGTGCTTTATTTGCGCCGGCCTTGCATGCGCAGCGATTTCTGTTTGGCTACGTCTTGCATGTCGGCTACGGTGTCGAGTTCGTCAACAATCTCTACTCCGAGCATTGTTTCAATAACGTCTTCCATGGTTACTATTCCTCGTAATGCACCGTATTGGTCTACAATAATGGATATATGGTCTTTTTTAGTGCTCATCTGCTCCCATATTTCAGAAACAGTGGCATTTTCGTTGAAAGACATTATAGGGCGCGCCAGTTTGGAGAGTGTCATTTTGTCGTGATCCTCCGACAGGTTGCTCAACACTTCGTCTTTAAGAATATAGCCTGTAACATAGTCGCGTGTTTCGGCGTAGACGGGTATGCGTGAAAACGGCTTGTACTCGTCGTGTTCGAAAAAGTCTTCCAAAGTCATGTTTTCCGGAGCCATTGCAACAACAATGTTGGGAGTCATGATTTGCGATGCCTTTACGTTTACAAGCTTTATAAAGCTTTGAATCATACGGCTTTCTTCTTGACGGATCTGGCCTTCTTCAACGCCAACGTCGACAATGGCCGATATTTCTTCGCGGCTTACTACCGGGATATGCTCTTTGGGGGTGAATATCCGGGTAATATATTCTGTGAGAATTACAAGCGGATATGTAACCCATATAAGTACACGAATGAATCGTGTGGATGGCAGGGCCAGTGAACGCCAATAGGATGCACCTATGGTTTTGGGTATTATTTCAGAAAATACCAGAATGAGGAATGTAAGTATGGCCGATACAAGTCCGAACACGCTTTCGCCCCATATGTTTACGGCCTGTGCGCCTACACCTGCGGCACCTATTGTGTGGGCTATGGTGTTTAGTGACAGTATTGCCGCAATGGGCTTGTCTATGTTGTTTTTGAAGTCAAGCAGGCGTGCTGCGGTTTTGTTGCCTTCGCTCTCTTTCATTGAAATGAAAGAGATTGGTGTTGATAACAATACTGATTCTAGTACCGAACAGATGAACGATAAAAATATTGCACCGAAAAGGTATAATAAAAGTAATGCCATATATTATTAGTGAGTTGTGGTCTGACTGGTTGGTTAACGACGGTTTTGAACACCAGGCTATGGTATACAAGGAACTGCGGCCTGGCTGTTTTTACCGGGTCGGTAGTTTA
>SSTG01000215.1 GCA_004801635.1 Muribaculum caecicola
CCCTATATACCAATTAGCACACACTTCTCTGACTAAAAAAGAATTTGAGCAATGGAGCGGTAATTTCGAAATAACCGAATCAGACAACCAATTTTCAATAAAATATTAACAGCAAAGCAACAGTATAATAATGAACAAATTACAAACCACACTAACCCAATTATTAATTCTGATATGTGTGCTTGCGCTGTCGGGATGCAGGGACGATTCGGCTAGAATTGAGGAGAAACTAATACCTAAAATTACAATAAAGAATAACTTACAGAGCGACGTTGTGGTTGTGCTGGCTCCGTCAGGTGTTTCTGACGAATACCTTGACAGGGATAATTTTTATACCGCCACCCACATTGAGAACGGCACAACGGAACGATGCAAGTTTTATGTTTCATACGAAGGGTACTACTTTTCGGCAAGCAAAGTTCTTGACGTGGTTATTGTAGACAGACATATATGGGCCGAATATAGTTTGTCGGAGATAATCAATTCGCCATCGTTGCATTTAACCAAGGAATCTCTAGACGACGGAGCACTGCTTCTTAGCAACTGTGTAGGACGTGTTAACGAGAGAAATGGAGAAATAAAGATAATTTGGGGGTATTAAGAATATGAAGCGATTATATTTTGCGCCACTAATAATTTTAGCCTGTTTTATAACAGTCCATGCAGAAAACAGGTATTATAAAACAGGCCCGGATTCGACAGTAAAAGCCGTGTCGTATTTTAGCATACATGCCGGATACCATTTATCCGTACCGGGCAATGTCGACTCTAACGGAATGAAACTGATCTGCTTCGACCCGGTTTACGGATTGGAGATAGGCGGCTCGTACCATATGCCTATTAACCGGAACTTCTATTTTGAACCGGGAATAAGTTTGTATTATCGGAGAATCCAGACTTTGTCGGATTTCTACAACAGATATATGACCGACGGGCATATCGGGCAATTCGGAGCGATAATACCCGCCCATATCGGATGGGCATACCGCGCCAATCCTGGATTTGGCTTTATTCGTACCGGCCCGGAACTGGATATAGGCCTTTATGGTAAAGAAGTAGCCCGGTTCGAAAATGGCTGGGGCGAAAAAACAAACAAAAACTGTTATGACTCGTTGAGCCGTGTTAATGTGCTATGGAATTTCGGAATAGGTCTGACAAACAGAAGATTCGTCTTCGGTATTGACTATGCGATAGGCATGACAAACTTTGTTCGAAAATACAATTATAAAGCACACAATTACATAATAAAAATATATATTGGCCTTAGTTTCTAATTATTATGACTACTAAACTATTACGGGCAATCGCCTTTCTAACCTTAGTTATTGTACAGTCATGCTGTTATATTGACGAAGATTTGTCGACAGAACCAATCTGCCTGCAAAACAATAGTTCCGAGGCTGTGGCATGTTTGTTTTCATTTTATGAGAGCGACGCTCACACGCCAATGAATTCAACATACAGCGTGTGTGATCCTGGCGAGACAACCCAATTTGAATTTGGGCGACATAAGCACAAGCCTATTGCCGTCAAGATATTCAAAGTCGATAAAATTGATTTTAAAAATATCGACAATACTCCTGTCGAGCCACTGGCCACTTATCTTTTCACCAATTCCATTTTGGAAGAGCACGACTGGCGCTTTACCTATCCGCCATCTGAGCCATGGATGCAGTGCGGAATTAAAGAAACTGAGACTAACCGAACCATAATGCTACACACTTTATAAATATCAACCTAATAAACCAATTATTATGAAACGATTATTGTTTTTGGCTTTAGCCATTACGGCCGTGGCACTGCAGGGATTTTGCCAGGACACCGAAAACTGGTACTATGAAACGAACACATCCGGACAGGAAGTGCCTCGCAAATTCTTAGGCATACGTGCCAACCTTGATATAACAGCACCCGGCGATGCCACGGCCGACGGTATCGGCATTGAATTATTCGAACCGGGAGCCGGATTCTCGGCAGGCCTGGTATATAACACTCCGCTTGGCCGGAAGTTCTACTTCGAACCGGGACTGTATCTCTACTACCAGACAATGGGCTGCAACAAAGATTTTCTATATGATGTTGAAAGTGCCAGTGTGCGCCAGTTCGGTGTACGCATACCCCTACAGGTGGGTATGCGGTTTAAGACACGCACCGGCTTCTTTTCCATATCAACCGGCCCCGGCATCAATATCGGCTTATCCGGCAAGCTTCACGCTGAAGAATCCGGCCAATCGGTAAATGTAGACGTATACAAGGACGACCTTAACCGTTTTGATATAAACTGGAACTTCGGGTGCGCTATTCACTTCAAGCAGTGGATGATAGGGCTTAACGGCAATATGGGCATACTGAACATGCTTAAGGACATAGATGAAGTGAAGTGGCACCAGAACTTCATAACAATAGGCTTCGGCTATAATTTCGCAATTTAGCAAACCATTATTCCTACAGGATTTATTTAACGTGAGTT
>SSTG01000216.1 GCA_004801635.1 Muribaculum caecicola
GGTCTTTTCCCCATAGCGCGAAATGAACGACTGTACCTGCTGGTCGGTCCAGCAATATTCCTCAGCCTTGCCGGCCGAGCACTTGTACAGGGGCGGTGTGGCCAGGTATAGGAACCCGTTTTCTATAATTGGCCGCATGCGGCGGAAGAAGAACGTCATAAGAAGGGTGGCAATGTGGCTTCCGTCCACATCGGCATCAGTCATTATTATTATTTTATGATAAGCAAGTTTGTCAAGGTTTACAGCCTTTGAATCCTCGTCGGTGCCTATCGTTACGCGCATGGCGCGGAAAAGGCTGGTTATTTCCTGATTGTCAAAAATCTTATGGTCCATGGCTTTCTCCACGTTGAGGATTTTTCCACGCAGCGGCAATATGGCCTGGAACATGCGGTCGCGGCCCTGTTTGGCTGTTCCGCCTGCTGAATCACCCTCTACAATGAACAGCTCGCAGTCTTCGGCCGTACGGCTTGAGCAGTCTGCCAGTTTTCCTGGAAGGCCGCCGCCGCATAGGGGCGATTTGCGCTGAACGTTCTTACGGGCGTTGTATGCGGCGTGGCGTGCCGTGGCGGCTAGCACCACCTTGTCTACAATTAGTTTTGCCTGTCTGGGATGTTCCTCTAAATAGTCGCGCAGTGCTTCTGAAACGGCCGTCTGTACGGCTCCTATAACTTCGTTGTTGCCGAGTTTTGTCTTGGTCTGCCCTTCAAACTGGGGTTCCATAACCTTTACGGAAACTACGGCTGTAAGGCCTTCGCGGAAGTCGTCAGATGAAATCTCTACTTTTAGCTTTTCGAGCATCTTGGAGTCTTCTGCATATTTTTTGAGCGTTGACGTGAGCCCTCGCCGGAATCCGGTTAGGTGGGTTCCGCCTTCTATTGTGTTTATGTTGTTTACAAACGAGTAAACATTTTCGTTATATGTGTTATTGTAGGTTAGGGCCACTTCCACCGGAATACCTTGGCGTTCGGTGTTGAGGTGTATGACATCGTCAATAAGGGTTTCCTTGCTGGAGTCTATATAGCGAACAAATTCTTCCAGGCCTGTATCGGAATGGAAGGTCTCGCTGCGGAATTCGCCCGATTCTTCCTTGTTTCGGCGGTCGGTAAGCGTAAGCGTTATTCCGGCGTTTAGGAATGCCAGGTCGCGAAGCCTGTTTGCCAGTGTGTTATAGTCATATACAGTTGCTGTAAATATGCTGTCGTCGGGAAGGAATGTTACAGATGTGCCTGTGGTGTCGCTTTCTCCTATAACCTGTAGCTCCGTTGTCGGCTTTCCGCATGAATATTCCTGCATGAATATTTTTCCTTGGCGGCGAACCTCCGCACGCAGATATGTCGATAGGGCGTTTACGCAGCTTACTCCCACCCCGTGCAGGCCGCCCGACACTTTGTACGACCCCTTGTCGAACTTGCCTCCGGCATGCAGCACGGTCAAAACAACCTCAAGGGCGCTTTTGTGCTCTTTTTCATGCATGTCTACGGGAATTCCGCGCCCGTTGTCTACAACGGTTATGGAGTTGTTTTCGTTTATGGTTACTTCAATGTGCGACGCATACCCGGCAAGGGCTTCGTCAATAGAGTTGTCAACAACTTCGTAAACCAGGTGGTGAAGTCCTTTTGCGCTAATGTCGCCAATATACATGGCAGGCCTTTTGCGCACCGCTTCTAGTCCTTCCAGCACCTGGATATTACTGGCGCTGTATTCTTCTGCTTTTTCCGACATATTTTTAACTGTTCTAGATTTTTTATGTGATAAGTTTTATAGCGGTATGGCCGCTGTGCAAAAAAAATAACGCGAATCCTTGTCAGTAGCAAGTTTTTCGCCTTTTATGGTAAGCAAAGGTACGATATTTTTTTTTGACAAGCAAATTTTTCGCGTGCGCGTATATATTAAGGAGATTCAGGTCTGTGCTCGGGCCGGCTTGTGCGTGTGGTGGTATTGGGCGGTTGTGTCTGTCGTGGAATTTTTGCTTTGCTAATTTTTTTTGTGGTTGTAACCTGTGGGTTTGCAGGGCGTTGCGTGCCTGGGGCTGATTTTCCTCAAAAAAAAGTTGTAAAAACATTTGGAAGTTACGGCGAATGTTTGTAACTTTGCACTCGCTTTTGAGAAGGAAGCCGGGCAGCGGCCCGGGACCGACTCCGGCCTCACAGCTTTTTCAACAATTTTTTTGCGGAAAAGTTTGGCGGAAAAGAAAAAATCCGTAACTTTGCGAGGCTGTTCCGGGGCACCGACCCGGAAAGCGGAAAAAAGGACATTGACAAACATTGCAATAGACAAGGAAGTAGTACAAGACAAGAGCGGCTGCGGCCACGCGCCGCAGCCCGAGTCTCCAGTCATTTCTTAAAGCCTAAATAAACACGCGGGATTCTAGCCGGCTGTCACAAAGACAGATAAAAAAAGACAAAACAAACATACCAACAACGGAGAGTTTGATCC
>SSTG01000217.1 GCA_004801635.1 Muribaculum caecicola
ATATACCTGATACATTTCAGCGGCAGCATTCGTTAGAGTGCTGCCGCTTTTTTTTGTTTTCTATTTTTATGTGTGTGAATTGAAAATAATAAATGTGCGTTCGATATAAGAGTTTACATTATTCATAATTGGTTATGGCATGTTGTATTATTATTGCGTTATTATGTTTCGTCGAATATTCAACGTATATTTGACTCACATAATTCGCTTTGCGACCACGAACCGGGCTACGCCCGACATTCGTTATTATGTTTTGTCGAATATTCTCATTATATTTGCGTTAATGATATAAAAATTTGCTTATGAAAAGGTTATTGTGGGTTGTTGCCGTGATGATGCCTTTGCTGTCAGTTGCCCGTACGGATACGGCGGCTGTTTTTCAGCATTTGGCTTTGGGCAGGGATGCGAATGGAGAAAAGGTGATGTTCAAATTCGCTACTGTCGGTAAAGATGTGAAATCCTTTTTTTCGTTTGGTGCCGATTCTCGCAAAATTACAGTGCGAAACCGCGAGTTATTAACGGTTTATGACACTGAGACAATGAAACAGACTTCCAGTGTGGAAATAAGCCCATTGGCAAAAATCATAAGTGTTTTCGACGATGGGTTTCTTGTGCTGAAGGATAATGACAAGTTGCTGTCTACTGATTTTTTGCAGCCACACTTTTATTCATACAAAGGCGAGGAAATATGGAGTAGTAAAAAACGGGTATTTCTGAATTTCTATAAGAATAATGTTTTGGTATGTGCTGAATCGAGATCTAACGATGGGAAATATATAGCTTTCGACACTCCGACAGGGCGTGAATTATGGCGCAAGACGATGCCGGGCAATAAACCTTACGTGTTGTGCAGTCCTTATATTCCGGAAAACGATTCTACCTATGCCTACTTAATCGGCAATAATTTGATACGTCTCGACATACGGAATGGTGATGTCCTGTCATATCCTTTCCGTGCGGGAGCCGATATTGGTGATTTCCGAATAATGATAAATTTAAATCCGTTTGACAGGACCTTATATGCCAGATATTTTTGGAAAGATGGCAATGCACCGGATATAGTTGAGTTGCACAGCAACTGGCTGGAGCGTGGCGATAGTCTGTTTATAGCTGATGCAGATAATCTTTATTGCTTTAACCGCAATCTGAGTTGCCTTTGGAAAGCAGCGTTACCCAAAGGGATGGGGTCGAGATCTGAAATAAAAATTTCCGGTAACCGGATTTTGCTGCTTAACTACGGGGTGGGTTTTGTTAGAAGTGGTATGTGCGAGTATGGGCAGCCCTTTGCTGCATCGTATGATGTGACAGACGGGCGGCAGCTTTCGGTGACATTGCCTGATATAAAGAAACCGTTGGTGGGAGGAGTTTATGCCGACGACGGACGTGTTTACTGGCAGACCAGAAAAGACTTTTTTCATTCGGCAGAGGGTGATACTGTGGCCTACAAGATTAAGTTTAAGGCCAAAAGTTCGTTCGGATGGTCGAAAGATGTGCGCAAATATGTTGTTTACGACAGCGTTTGCATAGTTCGTGACGGGGCTTTGCAAAGCATTAAGACCGACGGGCGGCAGCTGGTGGTTGAAGTTTACGGCAAGGATGTGAACATAGTGGGTCTTGACGGGCAGGTGACGGTTATTCCTGCCGACGAGGCTTATTTCAAGGATGTTTCAGAATATGTGTTTTCTACAAACCGGATTGAGGGAAAGCCGACGCATTTTGTTGCGGTTGACCCGGCTAGCGGCAAAATAAAATACACTTTTTATTTGAAAGGGGCTGTGCATCAGTTTGAAGACGGTGACATTCTTGTCGTGAGCGAGCAGGGTATAGGCTACCGGAAGAATGAGCCCTGATGTCGGGGCTATTATTCGGAGTCGGGCGACTGCGACAGGCCTTTTATTTGCTTTTTTGGCGTTACGCCAAGTTTGCGTAGCGATTCTACGCGGCGCAGAATGTTTCCATTGCCTTGGTAGAGGCGGTTTTTGGCCTGTGTGAACGCGTTTGCCGCGTCGGCGAGTTTCTGCCCTATGTCCTCGAACGATTCTGTGAACAGCACAACTTTGTCGTATAGGTCGGAGGCTGTTTTTATTATGTTTTCCACGTTTTTGCCCTGCCGGTCGTACTGCCAAAGGTTATAGGCAAGCTGTAGGGCCATCATGAGGTTGCTTGGCGATATGAGTATGATGTGCTTTGTGTAGGCATACTGGCTAAGGTCGGGTTGTTGCTTCATTGCGGCAATGTAGCTGTTTTCGACAGGCATGAACATGAGCACGTAGCCTATGGCATCGCTGACAACGGTGTCGTAGCTTTTTGCGGCCAGTTCGTCGATGTGCCGTTTTACGCTTTTTACATGTTCGCGCAGCATTTGCCGGCA
>SSTG01000218.1 GCA_004801635.1 Muribaculum caecicola
TATTAACCTTAAAATCTAATACCATGAAAACACAGTGCAAAATATAGTAATTATATCTTTAGAACATATTAAGTGGCAAAAGGTTTGATTGATAATGTCGATTTAATGTTTATTAACAAAGAGGGAAATGCCAATACCGCTAATTCTGAGTATATTCGCATACAAATTACCGGCTGATGTTATATCGGCTTTGCTATCTGCTATATTGTTTCTTCTGCTGGCGTTTTGTTGTTTTGCAGAATTGTAAGCAAGTTCTGTGCTGTATAGAAATAAACAATCATCACATAAATAATCAGAAATGAGAATAAAGATACTTGTAGTTGACGACGAGGAGTCCATTTGCGACATATTGAAATATAATCTCGAACTGGATGGCTATGAGGTGGATTACGCACTTTCGGCCGAGGAAGCCCTTACTATGGACCTGCCGAGTTATTCTTTGTTCATTCTCGACATAATGATGGACCGCCTTAGCGGTTTCGACTTTGCAAAGAAACTTAAAAACAACCAGGCAACGGAAAATACCCCTGTAATATTCTGTTCGGCACTTTCCGGAGAAGACGATACCGTTATGGGGCTTAACCTTGGCGGTGACGACTATATAACCAAGCCTTTTGTGATAAGCGAGGTGCTGGCCCGTGTGAGGGCGGTGCTGCGCCGTTCGCAGGTGAGCCACCAGTATGCTTACAATATGTCGCGCGGACTGCGTGAGCCCGACATCGTGTTCAAGACAATGCGTGTTGACCGCAATGAAAAGGTTTGCTATATGGATGGAAAGCAGTTGCAGCTAACCAAAACGGAATTCGAGATTCTGTTGTTTTTCCTCACACATCGCAACCGCATATATTCGCGTGAAGAAATTATACAAGAGGTATGGCCCGACGATGTGGTGGTGTCTAACCGCACAATTGACACAAATATAACGCGTTTGCGAAAGAAGATCGATCCGTACGGCAACAACATAGTTACCCGTTTAGGTTTCGGTTATGGATTTAAAGAGATCAATTAGTTATCAGTGGCGGATATTCTTCCCACTGGTGGGCCTGTTATGGACAGTTATTGTTGTGCAGGCCGTAATTCAGTACCAGCGTGAAACGCAATACCGCGAAAACCGTCTGAATGACGACCTTCGCCTTGTGAATTCACGTATTATAAACGCATATGAGGAAGATATTGACTTGCTCCCGTTTATGCGCTTTATATCCAAGTATTACGAGAATTCGGAACTGAACGGGATCAGGATATCCATTTACAGCTCAGACGGGCATATGCTGTATTGCCTTGGTCAGCCGATACCGCGTTATACCGATGGCAAAATGCCTCCCGAACTGGCCGATGCCATGGTTAAAGGTGTCGGAAGGGCTGTTCGCCGTTCGCCGCTTATGTCGGACGACGCGCCATATTATTTCTATGGGGTTAGGCAGAGTTCCGACGGTAAAATATATGTTCACACGGCAATGCCTTTTACCGACGCTCTGTACCGTTCGGTAAACGTTGACACCAGCCTGTGGGTAATAATAATATCGCTGTCGCTTATGGCCACGTTTTTTGCGTGGATCACTACGCGCTACCTCGGCCAGAACATAAGGCTTCTGCACCAGTTTGCAACCGATATGGCCGACGGAAAGCAGTCGGTGAAGGCCTACGACTTTCCGCACGACGAGCTTGGCGAGATTTCAAAGCAGATTAACAGGCTTTTTAACGAGCGCATGAAGGCCGTGGCATTGTCGGAAAAGGAACATGCAATGGCTATAAAGGCTACGGAGGACAAGATACGTATAAACCGTGAAATGTCGAACAACATCAACCACGAGCTTAAAACGCCGGTAGGTGTGATAAAGGGCTACATGGACACTATAATCCAGAATCCGGACATGCCAACAGAGTTGCGCCAGCGCTTTCTTGGCAAGGCCCAGCAACATATGGACAGGCTTTGCTCGCTGCTTAACGACCTGTCGGCCATAACCCGTCTTGAAAACGGTGCCAGCGACATTATACGCGAAATGGTGCAGTTAAACGACCTTATGCTTACAATAAGTTCTGAAATTGAGACGGCTCATTTTGTTACCAACAACACCCGTTTCAAATTCGAACTTCCGCTTGTTTGCAATGTTGTAGGAAACTACAACCTGCTTTATGCCATGTTTATAAACCTTATCAGAAATGCCGACCTGCATTCGCACGGCACGGAGTGTGGTTTGCGTTTTATGGGCGAGGAGGATGACAGATATATATTTTCGTTTTATGACAACGGGACAGGCATAGAGGAGGAACACTTGCAGCATTTGTTTGAACGTTTTTACCGTGTTGACAAAGGGCGAAGCCGCAAGGCAGGCGGTAC
>SSTG01000219.1 GCA_004801635.1 Muribaculum caecicola
GTCTGGCCTTATTACAAAGCAGTTTCCTGCTTGTTCGCATGCTGCTATGGTGTCTAATTGCGTGTTGTACATTTGATGCCTTTTGGATATGGATTTTACAAGCCCGGGGTAGCGGCTATATAATATGCGCATAATTCCGGTGAATTTGCTTGGCTTTTTTCTGTATCCGGCAGGCCGGGTTAGTATTACGATGTTTTTTGAATATCCTTTTCTTTGCATGAATTGCAAGGGGATGGAGTCAGTGAGTCCGCCATCGAGAAGCAGTTGCCCGTTTATTTCGACAGGGCGGGATACGATGGGCAGTGACGAAGACGCACGTACCCATTCATAAAAAGCATGGCCGCCTTTTGTACATAGGTTATATACGGGCAGGCCTGTTGCTATATCTGTGCAGACAACATAATATTCCATTGGGTTATGTTCAAAGGCTTCGTTGTCGAACAGGTCGAATTCTGTAGGAACGCGGTGGTATGCGAATTCTGCATTGTACAGGTTTCCGGTTGTTAGCAGTGAACGCATTCCGCAGTAGTTGCTGTTGTTTGCAAAGCGCTTGTTATAGCGTATAACGCGTCCGGGCTGGCCTGATTTGTAGTTGCATCCGAATGCCGCGCCTGCCGATACACCGATAATGCCGTCTGGGTTTATACGGTGTTGCATCAGTACGTCGAGTACGCCGGCTGTAAATAGGCCGCGCATGGCTCCGCCTTCAAGAACAAGTCCTTTTTTCATGATGCAAATATATCAAATAGTATGTGTATTTACAAGTAGTGCCAAATTAGTTAAAATGATAAAAAACAAATGCCGGGTTTTTATTTTCAGTTATAATGACTATATTTGAGAACTATTGTAGTTGTTTCGGCGTTATGTAGGTAAAATATTCCCCGACATATTGTCAAACTAAACAAATACTATTAAAAAAATGAAACCATTTAACATTATTTTAGCAGTTGTTGGCGGTGCTGTAGCAGGTGCCGCGCTAGGATTGCTTCTGGCTCCTGAAAAAGGTGACAACACAAGAAAAGCAATAGCTGATTTTTTGAGTGAGCATGGCGTAAAGCTTCACAAGTCGAAAATGGAGCAGTTGGCCGACGAGATTGCTGAGGAGATAAAAGAAGTAGGAAGATAAATAACAAAAAACTTTCAGTATTATGAATAATTCGCTTGGTATAATATCGGCATTCCTTGGCGGAGCCTTGGTTGGAACTGCAGCCGCGCTTTTGTTTGCTCCGGAAAAGGGAGAGGATTTGCGTGCACGTATAATTGACCTGCTTCGTAAAAAAGGCATATTGTGCACGGAAGCCGACGTAGACTCTCTTGTTGAAAAGCTGAAAGAGGATCTTGAGTCATAGAACGAGTTCCGATTGAAAATAAAGTCATTGGACGGTGTGTCAAAATAGGGTACGTCCTGCGGTTCCCTGATATAGATGAGCGGTATGGAGGTCTGTGCCCAGGTTAAATTTTGTACCGGACACGGTGCGTGCACAGTATTTTTATAAAATACCCTGCAGCCTATTTTGACACGGCCTCATGGCTTTTGCAGTCAATTCCTGTAAAACACATTACATTATGTCATCTGAAAATACCGAACTGAATTCCTCGTTGAAAAATATAAAGGCATACGGGCAATTGCTTATAGAGAACCTGCGCCTTGTGTCTACTGAAAAAACTACAATATTGCTTTCTTCGGCTGCATTGGCGGTTATTTTGGGCCTGATTATTGTAATCGCGTTCTTTTTTGTATCGATGGCGGTAGTTTTGTTGTTGGCCAAGTGGATGCCGTTAATGTACAGTTCCTTGGCAATAGGAGGTTTTTTCCTTTTAATGGGTTTGTTGCTGTTTTTAATGCGCGAACGCATTATTGTGGACCCTGTTGCCCGTTTTATGTCGCGCTTGTTTCTTGAGCCTCCTACTGACGAGCCCAAGCCGCAAGAAACCCCTGAGGATAATGGGCAAGAGCTGTTGGCACCAGAAAATAAGAATGATAATAATTAGTATATATGATTGTTTATGCAAAGAAATAATAATACATGGCAAGGATATACTATTGAAGAAATACGGCATAGAAGGGCCATAAATTCTTTGAAGATGGATGTAATGCGCGAAAGAATCCTGAACCGTAAACACCGTGTGGGGGCCGGCATGCACCGCGCATTATACGGTAACATGCTTCAGAATGTGTTTAAAAGTCTTTCTATGGCAGAGTATGCTTTTTTATTGTATAAAGGCTTTAAGCAGGTTGAAAAGCTAATGCGCTTGTTCCGCCGGCGTTAACTGGTGCTTTTACCGACATAAAAAAAGGAATGCTTTAAAGCATTCCTTTTTTTATGTCGG
>SSTG01000021.1 GCA_004801635.1 Muribaculum caecicola
GCCCGGGAAAATTCGGAGTAGCAGGCTTACAATTTGCCCCTATGCGCCAACTGAACCAGTGGATTTCAGTTGGCGGAGCCATCGACTTCCAGTACGACGAAAGCGGAGGCCTAACCAAATACTGGGTTGAAGGCACAACCGACAACAATATAAAGTTCTACCGTCCGCCATTCCACCGGCAAATAAACATTGGCCTATCAGCCCATGCCGAACTAACCACCCCTATTTTTGCCTTAAATACAGGCTTCGGCTACGACATCGTGTGCCCCTACGGCGACAAACGCTTTTACCAGTCACTCACCCTTAAAACATTCATAACACGCCAACTGTATCTTAACACCGGCTACCGCCTGGGGAACTTCAAAAACCCGCAAAACCTCATGCTCGGAATAGGCATAAGGCTGTAATTCAGCAAAACATTCACAAAAAAGCCTAAACGCACAATCTCACCGGCACGGTAAGCGTTATATCAACACGGGCCAATACCCCATACACAAACTAACCGCAAACCACAGAGCCACGAAATTAGCATCAAAACATTTGCCTGTACACAACAGTCATTTACAAAAAATTTCGTATCTTTGTAAGCTAAAAATCATGTGTAGATACAGATGAGACAATTAAAAATCACAAAGTCAATCACCAACAGAGAGAGCGCGTCACTCGACAAATACCTGCAAGAAATTGGCCGTGAAGACCTTATATCTGTAGAAGAAGAGGTGGAACTGGCCCAACGCATACGCCAGGGCGACGAACAGGCCCTCGACAAGCTGACTCGCGCAAACCTGCGTTTCGTGGTTTCTGTAGCAAAACAGTATCAAAATCAGGGACTGTCACTACCCGACCTTATCAACGAAGGCAATCTGGGCCTGATAAAGGCCGCACAGAAATTTGACGAAACACGCGGCTTCAAATTCATTTCATACGCCGTATGGTGGATACGCCAGTCTATTCTGCAGGCTCTGGCCGAACAGTCGCGCATTGTGCGCCTCCCCCTCAACCAGGTTGGCTCGCTAAACAAAATCAGCAAGGCACTGTCCAAATTCGAGCAAGAAAACGAACGCCGCCCCTCGGCCGAAGAACTAGCCGAAGCACTTGATGTGCCTGTTGAAAAGATTGCCGACACACTAAAAGTACAGGGAAGGCATATTTCAGTCGATGCACCTTTTGTTGAAGGAGAAGACAACTCGCTACTAGACGTCCTCACCAACGACGACTCGCCAATGGCCGACTCAACACTTACACAGGAATCCCTGTCGAAAGAAGTTGACCGCGCCCTCAAACAGCTGCACGAACGCGAACGCGAAATACTAAAAAAATTCTTCGGCATAGGTTGCCAGGAAATGACACTGGAAGAAATAGGAGCCGAATTCGACCTAACACGCGAACGTGTACGCCAAATCAAAGAAAAGGCCATACGCAGGTTAAAAGGACAAAAAAGCAAACTTTTAAAAACATATCTGGGACAATAATCACCGGAATAATGCCGGCTGCAAAAAGCAGACAAACCCCGATAAAGCAAGTATGGCCGAAACCAACGTTTCGGCCATACTTGCTTTATCTAGCACAGACAACAGCAACGCATCCAGCTCCCACTCCGTTAAAATATTTTAGCAGCCGCTTTAACTATTAACGAGTCAAAATTGTTAACTTTACGAAAACTAGAAAAAGCCCGACATGAATATCAATTCTGCAAAATTTACAATCAGCAATACCGACGTAAACAAATGTCCCCAGGAACCACGCCACGAATACGCCTTCATAGGCCGTTCAAACGTAGGCAAATCATCACTAATAAACATGCTCACCAGCCATAAAAAGCTGGCAATGACATCAGCTACTCCCGGAAAAACCACACTTATAAACCACTTTCTGATAAACGACCAGTGGTATATTGTCGACCTGCCCGGCTACGGCTATGCCCAACGCGGCAAACAGATGCAGAAACAGATACGGGACATTATCGAAAGCTACATATTGAACCGGTGGCAGATGACAAACCTGTTCCTGCTGATAGACTGCCGCCTGGCCCCACAGAAAATAGACCTGGAATTCATGAACTGGCTTGGCGAAAACGAAATACCGTTCTCAATAGTTTTCACCAAACTGGACAAGCTGTCGGCAGCTGCCGGTAAAAAGCAAATTGAAAAATATATGGCTATCCTGCAAGAAAGCTGGGAGGAACTCCCACCCGTTTTCCGCACATCGAGCGCCGACGGCCGCGGACGAGCCGAGCTACTCGACTATATTGAGGAGCTCAACAAACTCCCTTTGCAATGTGACAACGAGGAATAACCGCCGCCGTCACCATACACCACCAAACCTAACGCAGCATTCCGCAAAACAATCATGGAAAAAGAATACCTCCAGACCGACGAAAAAAAAAGAATGCTCACCGACACACTGGCACTGCTAAGGCTTACACAGTCCGTGATACAGCCCGACGACTTTGCACGCGTGAGGAACACCATACAACAGGGCATCGACAACAACCATTACCAGCGTGACCGATTCGGAATAAACCCGGCCATACACAACCTGGCAACGGCAAGACTGCTATGCGAAAAAATCAGCCCCGACCGCAACATGATTCTGGCAATACTGCTATACTCACTCTGCAAAAGCGAGTATATTGACGAAAACGAGCTTGTTGGCACATGGGGCGAAGACATTGCAAAACTAATACACGGACTGTTAAAAGTATCCACCCTGTACTCAAAGCAGGCGGCCATGGAAAGCGATAATTTCCGCAAACTGCTGCTTACTTTTGCCGAAGACATACGCGTAATAATAATAATGATTGTAGACCGCCTGGCACTTATGCGCCATATAAACCATCACCCCAATGAAAAGATGGTTCACGACGTGGCCTACGAGGCAAACTATCTTTACGCCCCACTTGCCCACCGCCTAGGCCTGTACGCAATAAAGTCGGAACTTGAAGACCTGTCGCTTAAATACACCAACCGCGACACATACACCGACATAGCCCACAAGCTAAATGAAACAAAAACAAAACGCGACGCATATATAAACGGGTTTATTGAACCATTACGCAATAAGCTCGACACTACCGGCATTAAATATGAAATAAAAGGCCGTACCAAAAGCATCTATTCCATATGGAACAAGATTAAGAAACAAAACAACGACATTGACCACATATACGACCTGTTTGCTATACGCATTATCATAGATTCCGAACCGGAAAAGGAAAAAAGCGACTGCTGGATGGCATATTCCGTGGTAACCGACATGTACCAGCCAAACCCTTCGCGCATGAAAGACTGGCTGAGCATACCTAAAAGCAACGGATACGAGTCGTTGCACATAACCGTACACGGCCCCGACGACCGCTGGGTAGAAGTACAAATACGCACCAGGCGAATGGACCTCGTTGCCGAGAAAGGACTGGCCGCGCACTGGAAATACAAGGGAATACGAAGCGAAGAAGGACTCGACACATGGATGAACAATGTGCGCGACATTCTTGAAACTGCCGAAACCGGGCCAATGGAGCTGATGAAAAACATGCGCATGGACATATACGACAAAGAAGTGTTCGTGTTCTCACCCAAAGGCGACTTATACAAACTTCCATACGGCGCCTCGGTGCTAGACTTCGCATTCCACATACACACGCGCCTGGGAATGTCTTGCACCGGCGGACGTGTAAACGGCCGCAACCAAAAACTTGGCTACAAACTTCAAAGCGGCGACACGGTTGAAATAAACACCTCGTCGACACAGGTTCCAAAACTTGACTGGCTCAACTTTACAGTAACATCAAAAGCCCGGAACAAAATCAGGCAGAGCGTTCACGAAATGGCAAACCGCACATCGTCGCTCGGAAAAGAGCTGCTTGAACGGCGATTTAAAAACCGCAAAATCGACCTTCAGGAAGCCACCCTTATGCGGCTGATAAAAAAAACCGGCTACAAAACCGTAACCGACTTCTACACCGCCGTAGCCTCTGAAAATATAGACATCAACAACATTATTGCCCAATACGAAGAACTGGAACGCCGCGCAACAGAAACAGTCACGGCACGGTCGGCAGAAGAATTCCAGCTGTCACCGACAGACGAACAAACAGCCGAACAATCCGACGTGCTGGTGATAGGCAACAACATAAAAGGTGTAAACTACCGAATGGCAAAATGCTGCAACCCTATTTACGGCGACGACGTATTCGGGTTCATATCCTCAGAAGGTGTAATCAAAATACACCGTACCGACTGTTCAAACGCACGCAATATTCGCGACAAATACCCCTACCGGCTTATAAACACCCGTTGGAGCGGCAAGCTTGGCGAACAGTTTGGAGCAACCCTCCGCATTGTAGGCAACGACGACATAGGAATCATAACAAACATAACCTCAATTATAAACAAAGAAAAAGACGCACAGCTCCGGTCCATTTCCATTGAATCGAACGACGGTCTGTTTCAAGGATTCCTTGTGGTAGGCATACGTGACACAGCCCAGCTGAACGACATTACACGCAAACTGCGCACAATAAAAGGCATAAAGGACATCAAGCGATACAGGTAATGGACAACATCGAAAAGAAATATTACAAAATACGCGAGGTTGCCGAACTGACCGGCATGGCCCCTTCGGCCCTGCGCTATTGGGAAACAAAGTTCAGCATAATCAAGCCAAAACGAAACGACAAAGGCTCAAGGTTCTATACACCGGACGACGTTGAAAAAATAAAAATGGTACAATACCTCGTAAAAGAACGAGGCCTAAAGATAGAGGCTGCACGCGAACAGATAAAACACAACCACAGCGGCATTTCGCGACACGCACAGGCTGTTGAACGCCTCAAAGAAATAAGGGCACAACTTGTTGCCATGCTAAATGCAATGAACTCGTTGCGCTGACACAGTTCTAAAAATCGATTGTCAGGCGTACGTTAATCTGCCGGCGAGTAAGATAGTTTGGAACAGCATACTGTATATTATTCACGTCTGTAACCCAGTAATAAGAATTAACGTTTGAAATATCAAACAAGTTAAAACAGTCCAAACCCAACCATACAGACTTTATATAGCGCAGAGCCCCACTCCTGGCCTGCCCGTCTGCAAGCGGCGAAAGCAACGCATAAGAAAAGCCCAAATCGACTCGCTTATACGCCGGTGTTCGAAAATAACCCTTGTCACGCGACGACCGCGGAGCCGTAGTTGGAAGGCCGTCAGAAAATATTCCGCGCAAGCTCAACTTAAGCTTAGGGAACTTAGGAAAATAATCTGTAAAATAAAGGGCAAAGCTATAACGCTGGTCGTTGGGACGCGGCACCTTCACACCTCGCAAATCCTCCTGAGTCTTCATAAGCGAAAAGCTCACCCACGAGTCACTGCCCGGCACAAACTGCCCAAACAGTTTCAAGTCAAGCCCCGTAACAAACCCACTCGACGAATTTTCGCCATCGTATGTAACCTTGAGGTTGTCCACTTCATAAGGAATCAGGTTAGACAAAGCCTTATAGTATGCCTCGGCTGAAAACTTAAACGGACGGTTAAATGCCCTGAACGTATAATCCGAGCCAAGTATAACATGAAAACTGCGCTGCGATTTTATGTCGCGGTTCAGACGCACAATGTTATTGCCGTCATCATCCTTGACAACCCTTCGCATTTCCTTGAAAAACGGAGCCTGGTAATAAAGTCCTGTGGCAAAACGGAAAGCCCAATGGCTGCTGGCCGACGGGATAAACGACATGTTCAGGCGCGGACTCACAAGCCATTCATGATTGAAATCCCAGTAGCTTACGCGCACACCGCCGTTTATGCCCAGATAACCCTGCTTTAGCTCAACACGGTATCCATCCTGAACAAACAGCCCCATACGTGTGCTGGCCATGTCCTGATTCGACGTAAGGTTATAAATCATTTTAAGCACAGGGCTATGGCTAGGCAACGAAAAACCGGCCGAATCACGCAATTCCCATTCGCGCGTACGCTCATAAATTTTTTCATGGTTCAGTGTGACGCCGTAACTGATGCTGTGCTTTTTTATAGCCGTGTTGCCACGAAAGCCAAGTGACATTACCGATGCTTTCAAACGGTCGCGCGCATGCTCGTGATAACGCCCCACACCAAGTTCGCCGCCTATACCGCCCTCGCCCGATGTTCCGGCCTGGTCCAACCAATATTCACCGGAAATATCATACGAAACAAGTTCGTTTGTAAGAAAGCCAGATGCCAGCAAAGTATAGTTTGTGTTTCGCGACTGAGTGTATTGCAATGTCAATGCGCCGAAATAAGTTTCAAAACGGTCTTTTTCCTTACCGTCAAAATAAACCTTAAATTGTTTTGCATCTTCTGCAGTACCAAAATTTGTTGTTCGGTCGACGGGCGTAAATTTATAATTGTTTATAGCCACGTTGCCCAAAAACGAAGCCTTAAGCCTAGAACTTATACGATAATTTATGTTTGTTTGAAAGTCTAGAAAATCAGGGTCATATTCGCCGCGAGTTTCCATAGAGCTCAGCAACGAGTTATTACGCTTATAACGTAAACCGTAAAGCTGTGAAAAACGCCTGGTGCTCTGGCCTAACGAAAGACTGCCACCCATAAGGCTGCCCGAAACAGAACCCTCGAACGATTCAGGCTGACGGTATGTAATGTCAAGAACAGACGACATGCGGTCGGCATACTCCGGAGAAAACCCTCCGGTGCTGAAACTCACCTTATCCACCATGTCAGGATTTATTATACTCAGGCCCTCCTGCTGCCCCGACGTGACAAGTAAAGGCCTATATACCTCTATACCGTTTATATAAACAAGGTTTTCATCGTACGAACCGCCACGCACAGAGTACTGCGAAGACATTTCATTAGACGAGTTAACACCAGCCATAGTGGTTATAAGCGATTCGATGCTTCCGCCAGACACGTCCGGGGCATGACGATAGGCACCCACGTCAATAGACTGCATAGGGGTTGTCTGTTTCTTAAATTCGCTAACCTCCACCTCGGCAAGCTCCTTGGCCGTTTTAAAAAGCCTCATATTTAGCACAACGTCACCTTCGGCATTAACCAGACTTCGTTGTTGCTCCTTATAACCTATACATGTAAACACCACTTTTATAGTGTCAGCCTTTGCTGCCGTAAGGCTATAGGCCCCGTCAAGCCCCGTAGTTGTACCCACCGCAGTGCCGGCAACACGCACAGTGGCAAACTCAATAGCCTGATTGTCGCCGTCAGTAACCTTGCCATGTATACGTACCTGTGCCGCAATACCAGAAAATCCGGCAAGCAAAATATATAATATAAATAGTATGTGTCTTTGAAATATCTTCATATAATATTTAACGAGCATAGCGCCTATTAATTATATCAGCCGCCTATTTTGTTAATCATCCTCCTTATAATATGCTTTCATTAACAACAGCGGAATATTACATGAAAACACATCCGAGTGACATAGTTGTTACAATTGTGTCAAACATTAAAATCATAAGAACATAAGCCAAAGTCTGGCAAACTTAGATTTATTTCACAATTATTCAATTCTAAACAAAAATTAACAGCAATTTTTATTTTTACTATATCACTAATTACAAGACAGTTATGTAAGCTATATGTTAAAGTTAAATTTTTTTGAAAATTTCTTTCAAAAAAATTTGCACATTAGAAAAATCCTTCACAACTTTGCAGTGTAATCATTCTGTAACACGAATGTAAATTCAATGAAACATTACAATAAATAACATAAATCTATAACAACTATGAGTTCCTCTAATTTTCAGACCAAGCTTTTAGACATGCAAAAAAACCTTCTAAGTTTTGCCTATATCTTAACTTCTAACCGCGACGACGCGTATGACCTGCTTCAGGACACCACACTGAAAGCCCTCGACAACGAAGACAAATACGTTGACAACGTAAACTTCAAAGGCTGGGTATTCACCATCATGCGAAACATATTCATAAACAACTATCGCAAAGTGGTTCGCAGCGCAACCGTAATCGACCAAACAGAAGACCTGTATCACCTTAACCTCCCACAGGACTCCGGATTTGAAACTCCCGAAGGATCTGTTGCCGCAAAAGAAATTACCGATGCTATCAATGCATTTTCCGACGATTACCGTATTCCGTTCTCAATGCACGTAGCAGGCTACAAATACAACGAAATTGCAGAAAAAATGAACCTGCCCCTTGGCACCGTAAAGAGCCGCATATTCTTTGCCCGTCAAAGACTGCAGCAAACCCTTAAGGACTACCGCTAAAAAGCAACAGAAACTCATATAAAAAAGGTTCCAACACTAACATAAAACAGGAACAGGTACAATATAAGCTTGACAAACTCTCTCTCAAAAATTAGATTCTAAAAGAATAGTTTAAGCGATTGTTAAAATAATTACAACATTAAAATTCACACATTCATTGCCGTGAGGCAACAGCTTAACTGCCATTTAATATCAGCATAAATGTTTTTTGGTAATGCATCTTGACTTAATACACAGATGAACAGACATGAAGGCTGTGACGTATTAAATTATACGACACAGCCTTCATTCTTTGCGTAATAGAACAATACACACTTGCCCGTCAACTACGATTAACGTGAGTTCGATATAAGAATATCTCGTCATTTAATAAATTTACCTGATTTATATAATACGCCCACAAAAAGGGAACAACAGCCAAACAAGCAAATATAACTAAATACGCTGTTTTTTTCGCGAACCGCTTTATTCATAATCTTTTATTGAGAACGTCAAAGGAAAACTTTATGGCAACAAGGGATATATCGCAAGCGACTGTTTGAGTTTCTGCTCGCCAACGGTATTCACAGCTTGTCACAAAAGTCAAGAACAATATGAGGAACTCAGTGATGTCCGTGTCAGACAAGATCTTGCTCCGTAAAATGGCTCTTGCAGAATCCGTCAACAATGAACTTAAGAATATAGCACAATTAGGACACTAAAGACTTCGGTCTTTCGCAAATTTCATCACCAATGCCCTGAGTGCTATAGCAGCTTGTTGCTTCTATCCTAAGAAACAATATCTCCGAAGTCTGTGACAGACAATCACCTGACTTTATTCTGACTGCTTATATCTACCTCACGTTAACATCACAAAGTATTCACAAAAACCTACATACATTAAAAGCCGGCCCGAAAACATATCAGGCCGGCTTCTATATTACTAAATGCATCAATTATAGCTGCATCTATAAGCTACTTACTATTTGCCAATGCTTATGCCATAGGCATTTTAGTGCGCTTGCCATAACCATAAGCTGCATCTTTGCCAAGTTCTTCCTGAATGCGGAGAAGCTGGTTGTATTTAGCCATACGGTCGGAACGGCTTGCAGAACCGGTCTTAATCTGTCCGGCGTTGGTAGCAACGGCAATGTCAGCAATAGTAGCGTCCTCGGTTTCACCTGAACGGTGAGAGATAACGGCAGTGTAACCATTGCGCTGGGCCAATTCTACGGCACGCAGTGTCTCGGTAAGAGAGCCAATCTGGTTAACCTTTACAAGTATTGAGTTTGCACAGCCCATTTCAATACCCTTTTCAAGATATTTTACATTGGTTACGAACAAGTCGTCACCAACGAGCTGACAACGGTTTCCGATAAGGTCGGTAAGTATTTTCCAGCCTTCCCAGTCGTTTTCTGCCATACCGTCCTCTATTGAATCGATAGGATAGTTTTCTACAAGCTGTTTCAGGTATTCGGCCTGCTGCTGCGAAGTATATTTCGGGCCGTCGGCCTGCTTCCAGGTATAGTCATAGATACCGTCCTTGTAGAACTCCGACGAAGCGCAGTCCAAACCGATTGTAACGTCCTTTCCTGGAACATATCCGGCTTTTTCTATAGCCTGCATAATAACGTTAAGCGCGTCTTCTGTACCGTCGAGGTTAGGAGCAAAACCGCCTTCGTCGCCTACTGCTGTAGAAAGGCCACGAGCCTTAAGCACAGATTTCAGGTTATGGAATACTTCTGTACCCATACGGATTCCTTCCTTGAAGCAGCATGCACCTATAGGACGGATCATAAATTCCTGGAAAGCGATAGGAGCGTCAGAGTGAGCACCACCATTTATGATGTTCATCATCGGAACAGGCAGGCAGTATGTGTTGCAACCGCCGATATACTTGTACAGGGGAAGGTCCAGATAGTCGGCAGCAGCCTTGGCTACAGCAAGCGAAACACCAAGTATGGCGTTAGCACCAAGATTCGACTTTGTGTCTGTACCGTCAAGGGCAAGCATTGTTTCATCGATACGGATCTGGTCAAGAGCCGACATGCCAACAAGTGCATTAGCGATAGGGCCGTTTACATTCTCAACGGCTTTGGTAACGCCTTTACCCATATAACGCGATTTGTCGCCGTCGCGAAGTTCAAGAGCCTCGTTAACGCCAGTCGATGCACCGGAAGGAACTGATGCACGTCCTTTAGCGCCTGATTCCAGAATTACGTCAACTTCAACCGTAGGGTTACCACGGGAGTCAAGGACTTCACGTCCGATGATTTTCTCAATTTTCATAACGTTTTATTCTTAAATAAGTTACTTTGTTTGGTCAATTTACCGCTACAAAGTTAGTAAAAAATATCCACTCCGGCACATGATGAAATAAACAAAATATCACAATAAACAACAATGAAAATCAATATCATGCACCGATACCGGACATGCATCAAAAAGCTTCGGCAAAGCATCGCCACAAACCCTTTAAAACAAAAACATCCGGCATTCTTGTCAGAATGTCGGATGTTTTATATACTGTAAGCAGTTTACTCTGCCTTAGGTTCCTCTGCTGCTGGAGCTTCAGCCACAGGTGCGGCAGTCGCTTCGCTTGCAGACTTACGCGAACGACGGGTACGGGTAGCTTTCTTGGCTGCCTTTTCCTTCATCATGTTTTCATTGTAGTCTACAAGTTCGATAAAGCAGGTTTTTGCATTATCACCAAGGCGGTTACCAGTTTTAATAATACGTGTGTAACCTCCGTTGCGCTCTGCAATCTTCTGGGCAACTTCGCGGAACAGCTCTGTCACGGCATATTTGTTCTGAAGATAACTGAATACCACACGGCGGTTATGTGTATTGTCCTCTTTGGCGCGGTTTATCAGGGGCTCTGCGTAAACACGCAGGGCCTTAGCCTTGGCAAGCGTGGTGAAGATGCGTTTGTGCATGATCAGTGAGATGGTCATGTTCGACAACAAGGCATCGCGGTGGGCTTTTTTACGGCCAAGGTGATTGAATGATTTATTGTGTCTCATCGGTCAATTACTCTTTGTCTAATTTATATTTTGAAATGTCCATTCCAAACGACAGGTTCAGATTGGCCAAAAGCTCGTCAAGCTCGGTAAGTGATTTCTTGCCGAAATTTCTGAACTTGAGCAGGTCGGTTTTATTGAATACGACTAGCTCGCCAAGTGTTTCCACTTCTGCACTCTTAAGGCAGTTCAAGGCACGAACCGACAAGTCCATGTCAACGAGCTTCGATTTCAAAAGCTGGCGCATGCGCAGTACTTCTTCATCGAATTCCTCATTATTGTCAGCCTCTGTTGTCTCAAGCGTGATTTTTTCGTCTGAGAAAAGCACAAAGTGGTAAATAAGTATCTTGGCAGCCTCCTTTAAAGCATCTTTTGGAAGAATGGAGCCGTTTGTTGTAATCTCGATAATCAGTTTTTCGTAGTCGGTCTTCTGGTCTACGCGGAAGTTTTCAACTGTATATTTTACATTTTTTATCGGCGTATATATCGAGTCGATAGCTATAACGTCAATAGCGTCAGAAGGCTGTGCGTTTTCCTCTGCTGGAACCCAGCCACGGCCCTTGTTTATTGTAAATTCAAGCTGAAAGCTTGCGCTAGGATCCAGATGACAAATCACCTGTTCGGGGTTGAGAACCTCGAAGCCTGTGAGCACTTTGCTTATGTCGCCGGCTTTGAACACCTCCTGACCCGACACTGTGACTGTGGCTTTTTCGCTCTCGGTATCTTCTACTATCTGTTTGAGGTCGACTTTCTTAAGATTAAGGATTATGTTTGTAACATCCTCCTTAACACCGGGAATTGTGTCGAACTCATGCTTTACTCCGTCTATGCGGATTGACGAGATTGCGTAACCTTCGAGCGATGACAGCAGTATGCGGCGCAGAGCATTGCCCACTGTGATGCCGTAACCCGGCTCAAGAGGCTTAAACTCGAACTTACCGTAAAAGTTGTCAGCTTCCAACATGACGACCTTGTCAGGTTTTTGAAATGCTAAAATAGCCATGAATCTACGTTTTATTATGATTACTTAGAATACAACTCGACAATTAGCTGCTCCTTGATATTTTCTGGTATATCCTCGCGTGCAGGAATGTGAAGCAGTTTGCCTGCCTTTGCAGTTTCGTCCCATTCCAGCCATGGATATTTACTGTGATTAAATCCGGCAAGTGCGTCAGCTATTACTTCAAGCGATTTAGAACGCTCGCGAACAGCTACAACGTCGCCAGGAGAAACATTGTACGAAGCAATGTTTACAACACTGCCGTTAACCGTTATGTGACGGTGCAGAACCAACTGACGGGCCGCAGCACGTGTCGGGGCTATGCCAAGACGGTAAACAACGTTGTCAAGACGTGCTTCAAGAAGCTGTAAGAGAACTTCACCTGTAATGCCTTTTGTACGTGAAGCCTTGTTAAAAAGATTATGGAACTGTTTTTCCAGTACTCCGTAAGTATATTTAGCTTTCTGCTTTTCACGAAGCTGGATACCGTATTCCGATGTTTTGCGGCGTTTGTTCACTCCATGCTGGCCCGGAGGATAATTTTTACGGGATAGCACTTTGTCGGCACCGAATATGGGTTCGCCAAATTTACGGGCGATTTTGGTTTTTGGTCCAGTATATCTAGCCATTTTGTTTTTCGATTTTGTTTTTGTCGCCTTTGCTGTTTCCGTTGAAGTGGCGCCTTAGTGCAGCCGCGGCTGCAGAGAGGTGATGAAAATTGCAGCCTATTCACATTCAGCGTCCTTTTCTCAGGACTGGCTTCGGCGGATTAAAACTTTTTTGAAAGTAGAGTAAGCGGTTTGTGCCGTTATTATACGCGGCGGCGTTTTGGAGGACGACATCCGTTGTGCGGTAGCGGGGTAACGTCAACTATCTCGGTTACCTCTATACCGGCACCGTGCACGGTACGGATTGCAGACTCACGTCCGTTACCCGGGCCCTTCACATAAGCCTTTACTTTGCGCAATCCCAGGTCATATGCCACTTTGGCGCAATCCTGTGCTGCCATCTGGGCTGCATAAGGAGTATTCTTTTTTGAACCTCTAAAACCCATCTTGCCTGCACTCGACCAAGATATAACCTGGCCTTCCGAATTTGCAAGGCATACGATGATGTTGTTGAAAGACGAGTGAACGTGAAGCTGGCCGTTGGCGTCAACCTTAACGTTTCTCTTCTTTGCTGCGACTGTCTTTTTTGCCATATTAACTTATTATTTAGTAGCTTTTTTCTTGTTAGCAACTGTTTTCTTGCGTCCCTTGCGTGTACGGGCGTTGTTCTTGGTGCTCTGTCCGCGAACAGGCAAACCGATACGGTGACGGATGCCACGGTAGCAACCGATATCCATAAGGCGCTTGATATTGAGCTGGATTTCGCTGCGAAGGTCTCCCTCCACTTTGTAGTCGCGGCCGATTACTTCACGTACGGCGGCGGCCTGTGCGTCGGTCCAGTCCATTACTTTGATATCTTTGTCAACTCCGGCCTTTGCCAAAATGGTAGTGGCCGCGCTACGGCCTATGCCGAAGATGTAAGTCAAGGCGATTTCACCTCTTTTGTTCTGGGGGAGGTCAACTCCCACTATTCTAACTGCCATATTGTTTTGACTTTATTTTCTGCAAAGTTACGAAAATTATCCTTGACGCTGCTTAAACTTAGGATTTTTCTTGTTGATTACATAAAGACGACCCTTGCGACGGACTATCTTGCAGTCGGCGGTACGCTTTTTAATTGATGCTCTTACTTTCATTGTATTTTTGTTTTAATTATTTGTATCTAAATGCAATACGGCCTTTCGACAGGTCATATGGCGACATTTCGACACGCACTTTGTCACCAGGAAGGATACGAATGTAGTGCATACGCATTTTTCCCGATATGTGTGCCGTAATTTCATGACCGTTCTCGAGTACCACGCGGAACATTGCGTTTGACAACGCTTCCGCGATTGTGCCGTCTTGTAATATTGCAGCCTGTTTTGCCATATTTATGTTTTAGATTGACCTGTCTCCGAGCGCTTGCTCGATATAGTCGAATGTTGTTAGTACTTTTGTCTGTCCATCAGCAATAGCCACCGTGTGCTCGAAATGTGCCGACGGCTGGCGGTCGCGCGTACGGCATGTCCATCCGTCGCGCTCTATAACGATATTGCGCTTACCCATGTTAACCATAGGTTCTATGCATATGCACATTCCATTGCGAAGCAACGCACCCATTCCTTTCCGCCCGTAATTGGGCACCTCCGGATCTTCGTGCATTGAACGGCCTATGCCATGTCCGCACATTTCGCGGACTATGCTGTAGCCATGGTTCTCGCAATAAACCTGTACGGCATTCGATATATCGCCTATCCGGTTTCCGTACTTGGCAGCAGATATGCCTTTGTAAAGCGACTCTTTGGTTACTTTAAGCAACTGCATTGTTTCCGGTGCCACGTCGCCTACGGCAAACGTATAGCACATGTCCCCGTTATACCCGTTGAGTTCGACAACAGTGTCCACGCCCACAATATCTCCTTCGCGTAAAGCGTAGTTTGACGGGAACCCGTGCACTACTGTTTCATTTACCTCAATGCACAATGTTGCAGGAAAGCCACCATAGCCCAGACATGCCGGCCGGCCGCCATTATCCAGCATAAACTCGCGCGCTATCGTGTCAAGTTTCAGCGTTGTCACACCGGGAGCCACATGCTTGGCAACTTCGCCAAGTGTGCGGCTCACCAGTGTGCAGGCTTGCTGCATGAGTTCTAATTCTTCGGGTGTCTTGAGATAGATCATTGGACTTGATAGGTGATTACTTCCAGTGCCTTACCCTTAATAAGCGCTACCGGTTGTGCGGCCCTTGATTTTGCCATCCTTCATAAGCCCGTCGTAGTGATGCATCATAAGGTGCGACTCTATCTGCTGCAGCGTGTCAAGCACTACGCCAACAAGAATCAGCAACGATGTGCCACCAAAGAACTGGGCAAAATTCTGGCTAACTCCAAACAAACGCGCAAAGGCTGGCATAATTGCCACAAAACCCAAGAAAACAGATCCGGGCAGAGTTATACGCGACATGATTGAATCTAAATACTCCACAGTCTTTTTTCCAGGCTTTACTCCCGGTATAAAACCGTTGTTACGCTTCATATCCTCTGCCATCTGCGCCGGACGAACCGTTACCGCGGTATAAAAATAAGTAAAGGCAACAATGAGTATGAAGTAAACAATATTGTAAGCTAAACCGTTTATGTCAGAGAACTTATAAAGTATCGAATTTTCATGCTGTCCGAAACCACTCAGTGTTATAGGAATAAACATGATGGCCTGGGCAAAGATAATGGGCATAACGCCGGCAGCATTAACTTTCAAGGGTATATACTGACGTGCGCCGCCGTACTGGCGGTTGCCGACAACGCGCTTTGCATACTGCACGGGAACCTTGCGTGTTCCCTGCACCAAAAGCACTGCCCCGACGGTCACTGCAAACAAGAGTATTAGCTCGACAAGGAACATAACCAGACCACCTGCCGAACCGGAAGAGTCTGGCATGCGGTTGACAAACTCAAACGACAGTGCCTGCGGAAGACGGGCTATGATACCTACCAGGATTATAAACGAGATTCCGTTACCTACGCCGCGGTCGGTAATACGCTCGCCAAGCCACATTATAAACATTGAGCCGGCAGCAAGAATTATGGTCAGGTATGCGCCTGTCCAGAATCCCATTTCTATATTACCACCAGCCTGCAGCACCTGAGCGCGCAAGTTGGCCAGATATGCCGGACCCTGCATAAGCAGAATCAGCACTGTAAGGTAACGCGTATACTGGTTAAGTTTCTGACGACCGCTTTCACCCTCTCTCTGCATTTTCTGGAACGAAGGCAAAACCATGCCGAGCAACTGTATCACAATAGAAGCCGTGATATAGGGCATGATACCGAGAGCGAACACCGATGCCTGCGAAAAGGCTCCACCGGAGAACATGTCGAGGAGCTGCATAAGGCCGCTGCCTGACGTGAATTTTGCTAGCGCGTCAAGGTCAGAGGGGTTAATTCCAGGAAGTACGATGTAACATCCCACCCTGTAAATAAATACAAGGAGGAATGTTACAAGGAGTCGCTTCCTGAGCTCTTCGATTGTCCAAATGTTTTTTAAGGTCTGAACAAATCTCATTTTATACTTTAGCTATTGTGCCACCAGCTTCCTCTATTGCTTTCTGTGCAGCTGCCGAGAATGCATTTGCTTCAACGTTGATGGCAAGTGTTAGTGTACCTTCTGCAAGAATCTTCACCAACTGACGGCTGCTGATGTAACCGGCTTGGCGTAATTCTTCAAGACCGATTTTGGTGAGGTTCTTGGCCTCTGCCAACGACTGAAGCAGGCCAATGTTGATCGCCTTGTATTCAACTCGGTTGATGTTTTTGAATCCGAATTTCGGAAGACGGCGCTGGAGCGGCATCTGACCACCTTCGAAACCTATCTTGCGAGAATAGCCGGAACGAGATTTGGCTCCCTTGTGACCACGGGTAGATGTCCCACCACGGCCGGAACCGGCACCACGGCCGATACGCTTTCTGGTCTTAGTAGAACCAACTGCCGGACGAATATTGTTAAGTTCCATTTTCTTTTTTCTTTAAGTGTTGTTTACAGATTGGTCACCTCTACTAGATGATGAACGGTCTTAACCATTCCCATTATTGAAGGTGTGGCCTCTTTTACCACTGAATGATGCATCTTTTTAATTCCAAGTGCGTCAAGAGTCAGTTTCTGCACCTTGGTTGCTTTGATGCGGCTTTTTATTTGTGTTACTTTAATCTGTGCCATTATTGCTTGTCTTAGCCGTTAAACACTTTTTCAATTGATATGCCGCGGTTCTGGGCTACCTGTGCCGGCGAACGCAATTCGCCGAGTGCAGCTATTGTGGCCTTAACCAGGTTGTGGGGGTTCGACGAACCCTTTGATTTTGCCAACACGTCGGTAATACCTACACTCTCCAGAACGGCACGCATAGCACCACCGGCCTTAACACCGGTACCATGCGACGCTGGCTTGATAATTACGCGTGAGCCGCCGAATTTTGCAAACTGTTCGTGAGGTATTGAGCCTTTGCTAACCGGAACACGGATAAGGTTTTTCTTGGCAGATTCAACACCCTTTGCTATGGCAGCCTGGACTTCGTTGGCTTTACCAAGACCCCAGCCTACTATACCGTCTTCATTACCAACCACCACAATTGCGGCGAAAGTAAATGTACGGCCACCTTTTGTAACCTTGGTTACACGGTTTATTGCTACCAGGCGGTCCTTAAGTTCCAGGTCGTTTGTAGATTTAACTCTGTTATTCTTATTTGCCATGTCGATTAAAATTTAAGTCCGCCTTCGCGTGCCGCGTCAGCTAGTGATTTAACACGACCGTGGAAAAGGTAACCGTTACGGTCGAAGACTACTTCTGTAATTCCGGCTGCCAGTGCCTTTTCGGCTGCTGCCTTGCCAACTTTCGCTGCAATTTCAATTTTGGTGCCCTGAGCTTCTAGACCTTTTGATGAAGCAGCAACCAGAGTCTTGCCAACCTGGTCGTCTACCAGCTGCACATAAATCTGCTTGTTTGAGCGGAACACCGTCATGCGGGGACGTGCGGCGGTGCCTGACACTTTTCCACGGATACGGGTTTTGATTTTATTGCGTCTTTGTATCTTGGATATCATGATAGTGTTGTCTTTAATTATTTAGCACCTGCTGACTTACCCGACTTGCGGCGTATTACTTCGCCAACAAACTTTATACCCTTGCCCTTGTACGGTTCAGGCTTGCGGAATGTACGGATCTTTGCACAAACCTGGCCAAGGAGCTGCTTGTCGTCACTTTCAAGTATAATAAGCGGGTTTTTGTTACGCTCAGACTTGGTCTCTATCTTAATTTCCTTAGGAAGCTTAAGGTATATGGCATGGGAGAATCCGAGGGCTAGCTCGAGCACCTGTCCTTCGGCATTTGCACGGTAACCTACGCCGACAAGTTCAAGTTCCTTGCGGTAGCCTGTAGAAACACCTACAACCATGTTGTGGATCAGCGCGCGGTACAAGCCGTGAAGCGAACGGTGTTCACGGTCGTCGCTGGGACGGGTAACATGTACTTGGCCGTCAACGGTCTCCACCTTTATATCTGTATTTATTTTTTGCACAAGTTCTCCTTTAGGACCTTTCACTGTAACGGTGTCGCCGTTTACAGTTACGGTTACGCCTGCAGGGATTTCAATGGGGGCTTTACCTATTCTAGACATTGTATTTCCTCCTAATTCATTAGTAAACGTAACACAATACTTCGCCACCTATCTTGAGTTCCTTGGCCAACTTGTTGGTCATGACTCCTTTTGATGTGGAAAGAATTGCTATTCCTAAACCGTTGAGAACTCTCGGCATATCTTTGTAGCCGGTGTATTGACGCAGACCCGGACGTGAAACGCGCTTAAGGCTCTTTATGGCGTTTACCTTGTCGACGGGATCATATTTTAGAGCTATTTTGATAGTTCCTGCAGGGTTTTCACCTTCAATGAACTTATAATTCAAGATATAGCCCTGGTCGAAAAGAATCTTAGTGATTTCTTTCTTCAAGTTTGAGGCCGGTATTTCAACAACACGGTGCTGCGCCTTGATGGCGTTCCTCAATCTTGTTAAATAATCTGCTATTGGATCAGTCATTGTTTTGTTTGTTTAAATTGATTCGGATTTGCCGAACAATATTTAATACTCTCTTTTAATGCAGTCTGTCTACTTGTTTACCAGCTTGCTTTCTTTACTCCGGGTATAAGTCCGGCAGAAGCCATTTCGCGGAACTGGATACGTGATATCCCGAACTGACGGATATAGCCTTTGGGACGGCCGGTGATGCTGCAACGGTTATGCAGACGTACGGCTGAGGCATTTTTTGGAAGTTTCTGGAGGCCCTCGTAGTCACCGGCAGCTTTAAGCTCGGCTTTCTTTGCCGCATATTTAGCTACGAGTTTTGCTCTTTTAACCTCACGAGCCTTCATTGATTCTTTAGCCATAGTATGGTGCTTTTATTTTTTTGCGTTTTTGAAGGGAAGTCCGAATTCTCTGAGCAGCGCGTAACCTTCTTCGTCGGTTTTTGCTGTAGTCACGAAAGTAATGTTCATACCCAACAATTTAGATATTGAGTCGATATTTATTTCCGGGAATATGATCTGCTCGGTGATGCCTAGCGTGTAGTTGCCGCGGCCGTCCAGTTTGCCTTCAATGCCTTTGAAGTCACGTATACGTGGAAGCGCGACGCGAACCAGGCGTTCAAGGAACTCGTACATTTTGTCACGACGGAGTGTAACGCGTACACCTATCGGGTTTTTCTTACGAACCTTGAAGTTTGAAATATCTTTGCGTGACAATGTAGCAACTGCCTTCTGGCCTGTAATGGCCGTAAGTTCGTTTATAGCAGTTTCGATAATCTTTTTGTCCTGCGTGGCTGCGCCCAGGCCCTGGTTGATTACAATTTTTTCCAGACGGGGCACCTGCATTACAGTAGAATAGTTAAACTCTTTTTCCAGAGCCGGAACTATGCTTTCCTTATATTTGTTTTTAAGTGTAGGCGCGCTCATTACTTGATCTCCTCTCCTGATTTTTTAGCGTAACGTACTGTCTTGCCATCTTCATTCTTACGACGGCCGATACGGGTAGGCTTACCTGACTTCGGATCAATAAGGGCAAGATTTGACAATTGAATCGGGGCTTCAAGCTTTATAATTCCGCCCTGTGGATATTTTGCCGTGGGCTTGGTGCTCTTCGACACCATGTTGATACCTTCAACGATAGCTCGGCCTTTGCTCTTCTGTATAGAGAGCACTCGTCCCTGCTTGCCCTTGTCGTCACCGGCAAGTACATAGACGATATCGCCTTTTAATATATTTTGTTTGCTCATTGTGGTTTACTTCTTTTAACTATGGGTTAAAGCACTTCTGGGGCAAGTGACACAATCTTCATGTTGGCGGCGCGCAATTCGCGGGCTACCGGGCCGAAGATACGTGTACCACGGAGTTCGCCTGCATTGTTCAGAAGCACACAGGCGTTGTCATCGAAACGAATGTAGCTTCCGTCGGGACGGCGAATCTCTTTTTTGGTACGTACAACCATTGCCTTTGATACCGTGCCTTTTTTTACATCGGACGAGGGAATCACGCTCTTAACAGTGACAACGATTACATCGCCCACTGAGGCGTAACGGCGTCCGGTACCGCCCAGGACATGGATGCAAAGAACTTCCTTAGCTCCTGAGTTATCGGCTACTGTCAAGCGGCTTTCTGTTTGTATCATAATTACTTAACTTTTTCAACTATTTCTACTAATCTCCATCTTTTGGTTTTGCTAAGCGGACGTGTTTCCATCAGCCTTACTGTATCGCCTACGGAGCACTCGTTTTTCTCGTCGTGTGCATGGTACTTCTTTGTCTTGTTGACAAATTTGCCGTAGATAGGGTGCTTTTCCTTATATTTCACTGCTACAGTGATGGTCTTGTCACCCTTGTTTGACGATACAACCCCAATTCTTTCTTTTCTTAAGTTTCTTTTTTCTTCCATTTCCTTGGGATTATTTGTTGTTTAGTTCACGCTGACGCAACTCTGTTTTCATGCGTGCGATCATTTTGCGGTCCGCCGTTATCTTGGCAGGATTATCGATGGGAGAAACGGCGTGGTTTATCTTCTGCTGAAGATAGTCTTTCTGCGCCTGCTCAAGACGGTCTTTCAAGTCCTGAGTGGTCATTTCCTTTATCTCTTCTTTTTTCATTGTCGATTACACGTTTTGAGTTGGGTCGTAGTCGCGGCGTACTACGAATTTTGTTGTAACAGGAAGCTTCTGGGCTGCCAGGCGGAGTGCTTCTTTGGCCACGTCGAAAGGCACGCCTTCAAGCTCGATGATTATGCGTCCCGGAGTTACGGGGGCTACATAACCTTCTGGATTACCTTTACCTTTACCCATACGCACCTCTGCAGGCTTCTTTGTGATGGGTTTGTCGGGGAAGATACGTATCCATACCTGTCCTTGACGCTGCATATAGCGTGTCACTGCGATACGGGCGGCTTCTATCTGACGGCCGGTGATCCACTTGGATTCAAGGGTTTTGATTCCGAACGAACCAAAGGCCAGCTGGTTGCCGCGTTGCGCGTTTCCGCGCATGCGTCCCTTCTGGGAACGACGGTATCTGGTTTTCTTAGGTTGTAACATTGCTTTGTCGGTTCAATAGCGTTTAACGATTTGATTTAGGTTTGCGGAATCCGCGGTCGCGGCGGTCGCGTGAACCACCCTGGTTTGAACGGTTTTCCTTGCCAGTGTTTGTGAAAGAAGGAGCAAGCTCGCGCTTACCGTAAACTTCACCACGGCAAATCCATACCTTTACACCAATCACGCCTACCTTTGTGTGGGCTTCAACAAGCGCGTAGTCAATATCGGCACGGAATGTGTGAAGCGGTGTGCGGCCTTCCTTAAACATTTCGCTACGGGCCATTTCGGCACCGTTCAGACGGCCGCTAACCTGTATCTTTATTCCTTCTGCGCCTGAACGCATTGTTGCTGCTATGGCCATCTTTACCGCGCGGCGGTAAGCAATCTTGCCTTCTATCTGGCGTGCCACGTTAGCAGCCACTATGGTAGCGTCGAGTTCCGGACGCTTAACCTCGAAAATGTTTATCTGTACATCTTTGTCGGTTATCTTCATCAGCTCTTTCTTGAGCTTGTCAACATCCTGGCCGCCCTTGCCTATGATAAGGCCTGGACGCGATGTGCAGATTGTGATAGTGATAAGTTTAAGCGTACGCTCTATCACTATGCGAGAAACGCTAGATTTGGCGAGACGGACTTCGAGGTATTTGCGGAGCTTCGAATCCTCCAGCAAATTTTCTCCGTATTTTTTGCCGCCGAACCAGTTGGAGTCCCATCCACGGATAACTCCTAAGCGGTTGCTTATAGGATTTACTTTCTGTCCCATCTCTTATTCTTTAACCGGTTTTGCATTGTTTTCGATTGTGTCAACATAAAGTGTGACATGATTGGCGCGTTTGCGGATTCTGTATCCACGGCCCTGAGGAGCCGGACGGAGACGCTTCAGCATCGGGGCCGGGCCCACAAATACTGTAGATACGTATAGCTCGCCGCTTTCGGCTTTGCGGTCGTTTTTGGCTTCCCAGTTTGCGATTGCCGAGCGAAGGAGTTTTTCCAGACGTGCTGCTGCCTCCTTG
>SSTG01000220.1 GCA_004801635.1 Muribaculum caecicola
GGTTCCACACAGTATAATGCAATGGTGGAAGAAATACGCAAAACATTGGGGCTTACATCGCTACGGTTCAACTCTATAGAAACCATAGTAAAATCCATAGGGCTTCCAAAGTGCAAAATATGCACACATTGCTTCGACGGCTCCAGCTATGAATAACCCCAATAATGCCACAGACGCACAGCAGTTATATAAATTTCTAAAACAGAATAAATTAACATTAATCATCTAATATCAAAAAATCATGGGTCTAAACATTATAGTACTCGCCAAGCAGGTGCCTGACACTCGCAACGTGGGTAAAGACGCAATGAAGGCCGACGGCACAATAAACCGTGCCGCATTACCGGCCATCTTCAATCCAGAAGACTTGAATGCGCTTGAGCAGGCTCTCCGCCTAAAGGATGCCAATCCAGGCTCAACAATCACAATATTAACAATGGGGCTTCCCCGTGCAGCCGAAGTTATACGCGAAGCCATGTACCGGGGAGCAGACACAGGGATTGTGCTTACCGACCGCGCACTAGGAGGAGCCGACACTCTTGCCACGTCATATTCACTTGCACAGGCAGTTAAAAAATTCGGAAAATTCGACGTTATATTGGGAGGCCGTCAGGCTATTGACGGCGACACGGCACAAGTTGGCCCCCAGATAGCAGAAAAGCTTGGACTTCCGCAGGTTACATATGCAGAAGAAATTCTTGAATTCGCTAACGGCACGGTAACCGTAAAACGCCGTCTGGAATCAGGTATTGAGACTGTAAAATCACCCACTCCATGCGTTATTACCGTAAACGGCTCTGCCGCCGACTGCCGGCCACGCAACGCGCGCCTTGTACAGAAGTACAAATATGCGGCATCGCCTAGCGAGGCAGCCGCCCTGCCGGCCGAACGTCAGGCCATAATCGAGAAGCGTCCCTACCTGCAACTTAAAGAATGGGGTGCGGCATATGTTGAAGCCGACCCTGAGCAAATAGGGCTTGCCGGCTCGCCGACAAAAGTAAAAGCCGTTGAAAACGTTGTTTTCACAGCAAAAGAGAGCCGTACTATACAAAACGACGACACTGAGATAGAACAACTGATCAAAGAGCTAATTGTTAACCACACAATAGGCTAATCAGCAATATATTAACCTTAAGAAATCATAATCATGACTGACAATAACAATCTTATAGTATATTGCGAGTTTGAACATGGCAAAGTGGCCGATGTCAGCTTGGAACTCCTTACTAAAGGAAGGGTTCTGGCAGACTGTCTCGGTGTAAAGCTTGAAGCTTTAGTGATAGGAGACAAACTTGACGGAATAGAAAACACCCTGTTCCCATATGGGACAGATGTTGTTTACAAGGTTGAGGACCAACGCCTTTACCCATATACATCAAATCCCCATTCGGCAATATTGATAAATCTTTTCCGCGAAATCAAGCCTCAGATCTGCCTGATGGGCGCAACATGCATAGGCCGCGACCTTGGGCCACGTGTTTCGTCATGTCTGCACAGCGGCCTTACGGCAGACTGTACGTCGCTTGAAATTGGTCCGCACAAGGATCCTAAAACAGGCAAGGAATATGAAAACCTGCTTTACCAGATACGCCCGGCATTTGGCGGCAACATTGTAGCCACAATTGTCAACCCGGAATGCCGTCCGCAAATGGCCACCGTGCGCGAAGGCGTTATGAAGAAGGAAATAAAGGACCCAGCATATAAAGGAGAGGTAATCAACCTGGACGCAAAGAAATATGTTGACGACTCAGACTTTGTTGTAGAGATAATTGACCGCCACATAGAAAAATCAAAGATCAACATAAAGGGTGCGCCCATAGTTGTTGCCGGAGGCTACGGCATGGGCAGCAAAGAAGGATTCGACTTATTGTTCGAACTTGCCGACACCCTTGGCGGCGAAGTGGGAGCTTCGCGTGCGGCCGTTGATGCCGGATTCACAGAGCATGAGCGCCAGATAGGCCAGACCGGAGTTACAGTACGTCCGAAACTTTACATAGCCTGCGGTATTTCTGGACAGATACAGCACATTGCCGGCATGCAGGAAAGTGCCATAATAATTTCCATAAACAACGACCCGAACGCACCTATCAACACAATTGCCGACTATGTGATAACCGGCAATGTAGAAGATATTGTTCCCAAACTAATAAAGTATTACAAGAAAAATTCCAAATAAAGCCATGGCAAACTTCTATAATGACAACCCGGCTCTGAAGCATCACCTTACACACCCGTTGATGCGCAAGATAATAGAGCTGAAGGAACGCAATTACACCGATGCCGAAAAATACGACTATGCACCGCTA
>SSTG01000221.1 GCA_004801635.1 Muribaculum caecicola
GTCAATGGCCAGCATGTAATCGTCGTATGGAGAGTTAAACGGCATGCCTATATTTTGAGGATTTAGGTAGCCGTTATCGTCGTCGCGACGGGTAAGGAATATGTCGTAGCCGCCTATCGAGCCGTCGCCATTGTTGGCAAAATACAATGTTACACCATCAGACATAAGGAATGGGTAGTTGCTGTCGCCGCCGCCAAAGTTTAGCGAGCTTCCTAATGAATGAGGGCGTTCCCATTTGCCGCCTATCATTTTTGCGGACTGTACCAGTTCGTAATTGTTTGCAGAATCAAGCGCGGCCCACATCATCAGTTCTTTAGATTCAGGCATATATACAACGGTTTCGTCGGCATATTTTGCACCGGATGGCAATACTTCGGTTGTGTTGAGCGAACCGCTTTCCGGAGAGAGTCGGTAGGCTTTGAAGAAACTTTCGCGGTCGACAGACACGGAATCGATAATCGTTATTTTCTCTACGCCGTCAAACATTTGTTTTGCCAGCGTTATTTTACGTTGTAATCCGGCCGCTTCGTCAGACATTGTTTTTTTTGCTTTCAGAAGGGCTTTATCATAATTTTCAAAGTATTCTCCGGCCTCGTTGAAACTATAGTTGTTAAAAGCAAGTTCTGCCAGATACCTTGGCGCTTCCGCTATGCCCCTTGACTGGGCTTTTTTTAGATATTGTTCGGCTTCGTCGGCATGCCCCGTGCGCATTAGGCATACGCCTACCCACTGGTTCAGTGATCCGTCGCGAGGTTTTGAAGCGAGAGCTTTTTTAAAAACAGGTAGTGCTGATTCGTAATCGCCGTCCAGGTAAAGTTGTTTTGCTTCGTTGAGAGTTACGGCAACAATATTGCCGGCCATGGCCAGCATGGCTAAAACAGATATTATTCGAGATGAGAAATTTCCCATATGTAACGGTTTCGTTTGATGCCCAATTAAATGCATTCAAAATTACTCAATATTCTTTAAATATCAAAATGGCTGATTTGCACAGCCACCTGTTTTTAGTTATTTTTGCAACAGATATAAATTTTATAGTTGTGTTTTTTCGCAAAATAACAGTTATTTGCGCCTTTATTACCGCTATTGCATTATTTGCGCAGAACAATTTGTGTGCCGACTCGGTAGAGGCCAGTCTTCTTATCTGTTCTCCCGGGCATAATGTTTATGAGCTTGAGGGTCATGCCGGCTTGCGGCTTCGCAACAGGGCTGCCGGATATGATGTGGCTGTCAATTACGGGCTTTTCGATTTCAACAGCCCTAATTTTATATACCGTTTTGTGAAAGGTAAAACCGACTATATGGTTGGGGTGTGTAATTATTCCGATTTCGTAAGCCTGTACCTTGAGGATGGCCGTTATGTTGCAGAGTGGCCGTTGAATCTGGATGCGGCACAGTCGCAGCGCCTGCTCGAACTGGTAAAGGAGAACCTCCGGCCGGAAAACAGGGTATATAGATATAACTATTTGTGGGACAACTGTTCCACGCGTCCTTTGGCTATTGTAGAAATGGCGGTTGGCGATTCAATATTTTTTACCGGACCGAACTTTTCTTGCGAATGGTCGTTTAGAAATGTGATGCAACATTATCACCGTAGGTATCCATGGTATCAGTTTGGTATAGATTTGGCATTAGGGTCTGGTATTGACAGGCCGATTACAGACAGGCAGAAGATATTTGCCCCTGTTTTGCTTAATGAAATGATGCCGGATGCTTATTTTTATAATTCTCATAAGAAATTATCTGTTAATGAATCAGCTGTAATGCACAGACCTGTCGAAATATATAATCCGGATGATTCGCGTCCAATGCCGGTATCGCCAGTCGTGTTTGGCGTTTCTGTGCTTGCTTTTGCACTGGCAGTGTCGGTTTCGGATTTGCGTAAAAAAAGTGTAAGCCGCTGGGCTGATGCGATAATTATGGGACTGTATGGGACGGTTGGTTGCGTTATAGCTTTTTTGGTTTTTGTTTCAACTCACGAGGCAACTTCGCCAAACTGGCTTTTACTATGGCTGAATCCGGCATGTCTGATAGTGCCGGTGTGTATATATATAAAAAGAGCGGCTTCATTTGTATTAAAATATGAAATTGTTAACTTTGTAGCTTTAATAGCCTTAGCCGTGGCATGGCCTTGGCTGGGCCAGCAAGGCAACCCTGCATTCATCCCATTGATTCTGGCGGATGTAATATTGTCAGCCAGATATATTTATTTGTCACAATGCATAAAAAAAGCGACCGTTATATAACGGCAAAAATAACTTCTATACTGATTGCGTC
>SSTG01000222.1 GCA_004801635.1 Muribaculum caecicola
CTTTTATAGTTATGTCGCGCCCGTGTACGGCAGTTGCTACGGCTCCCGATATGACGGCGTTGTTAAGGGTTGGAATATTTATGTTGTATACAGGTGTCTGGTTGTTTAAGGCTGGAAGAGCGTCGATAACGTCGTCGGTTTTACCTTCAATCAGCGACCATGTTTTTTTGTTGAACGATGTAACCAAGCGTATCTTGTTTCCTTCGCGCACGGTTGCTTCGTTAACACAACAATTAATATTCATTTTAAGGCCGTCGCCGGTTATTCCGGAGTAGGCCGATATCGGAGAAATGAATTCTTTTATGTTGTTGTTGCTGTCGGTTAGTACTGCGGCCCAGAATACGGCTGAATACTCGGCCGGAATGTATAGGGCATTTGCGCGGATGGTGAATTTTTGTCCTGGAATCACGTTTACGGCGTCAGTGAGCAGCCCTACAGTTCCACCGGTGTTGGTGAGTTGCCAGTATGACGGGTAGCTGTTTACCTGCATTGGCTTCACCATGTCGAAGTGTATTATTGTATTTGTATTTATTGTTGTTGTATAATTGCCGTTTCCGTCAGGACGCAGTAAGGTGGAGTTTGCGTAAACATCCATCCGTTCGTCGTTGTCGGCCATGTGTTTGGCTGTGAATGTAACTATGGTGCCTTTTTGAACACGTCCGGCCGGGGTTTCGGTGTTGAACCTTACGTCGCTGTTCTCCATTACGGCAAATGCGAAGTCGGTTTTGGCTGGAATAGGATCTACTATTATGGTGCCTATTTCGTTCCAGTATTCTTTGTTTTTGTAGTTATTTACGGCTTTTTCATTGGGAACATGCAGCGTTATGTCTCCTTTTGATGTTCCGGCAAGTACGCACCAGTTTATGAATTCGGCAGTCTCGCGGCCTACCCATATGTGTCGCAGGCTTGAGCAGTTTAAGAATATATTATATTCGTATGTCTTAACTCCGGCCGGAATTATAATGGAAGTTATGCCGCATTGGCGGAATGCCGCGTTGTTTATGCGGTTAAGGTTGCCTGGAAGTATTACTTCTTTAAGCTGCCATTGACCCTGGAATGCCGATTTTGGCAGTGCGCAGGCTTGGCTGGAGCCGTTTGCCGCTATATATGCCGAAGAAATATCCAGTCGGCTAAGTTTCATTTTGGTGCGCATGAACTCAAAGTCGCGGGCATCAATTGTTCCGAACAGGGTAAGGTCTTTTATTGTCCCGGTTTCACTGTCGGGGATTATGGATGCCAGCTGTCCTCCCTCGTTAACCCATATGCTGCGTTTTTCTTTGACTTCCGAGGCCTTTTGTACTATAATGGCAATTTCCTGGTCTTCTTTTACATTGTTTATGCTGTAATTGTTGTTGTTGCCGGCTGTGAGTATATAGCCGTTGGCTTTTACTGTAACTACGTCTTCGGCAGGGTTTGACGGAGTTACTGTGAATGCGTAGTTCCAACCGCGTATTACTTTGTTTTCACCATTGAAAGCGGCTCCTTCAACCGTTGTTGGAAATTTTATGCTGAAATAGTTTGGCGACGTACGTTTTGCCGGAATTTCGTTAACGGTTAGCAACTCGCCAGCTACCGGCAGCCATGTTTTGCCATTGTCTAAGGATGTTGCAATGCGGAGCATGTCGTCGTTTCCAACAGAAGCAACGGCAGGAAGCGAGCAATTGCGTAGGTCAATGTATCCGTTACCCAGCGTGGCCATTGACTTTAAGTTGAATCCGGATGGTTCGCTGAGAAGGGTTTTCATGTTGCCTGCTGCATCGAAAAGCGCAACTGCTATTTTTCCGCTGAAGTCGGAATAAGACAGGTTTTTCAGGTTACCTACGCGTACGGTAAATGTTTTGCCGCTGGCAAGGTCGGTCATGTCGCTGCCAATACCCGGCTGGTTGCCGTCGGCTGTGATGTGGATTGTTGACCACTGCGAATTTCCATTACCTGGCTTTATGTTGTAAATTATAGTGTTAAGGTTGTTGAAATGATGATTTGTGCTTACGGAGGGATTTAGTGCCGTGCTTAGGAAGAACCCGTTTGCTGCACCTCCCCAACCCCAGTTGAAGTGTAGGTAGCCAAGGCTGTTGTATCCGTCGCAAACGAAAGCGTGTCCGGCTGTTACATCTTGTCCGCAATATAATACAGGGC
>SSTG01000223.1 GCA_004801635.1 Muribaculum caecicola
TTGTTGTATATGTGTATTATTCATTGCGGCGGCAAGTATGGCTGCTGCTACAATAAGCAGCAACACGCATATTTCAACCGTGCCGATTGCAATCCAGCTTAACATGATAATGTCGAATAAAGGCTCATGGACGCTGTTAAAGCAACCATGAGCCTTTTATGGTTTTATAAATATATTTTATTCGGCAGGGGTTGTAGCCGGAGCAACCGGAGTTTCTGCTGCAGGTGCTGTAGCTGGTGCCACGGTGTTGAAGTCGGCCGGGACAGTCTGTTCTGTTGCCACAGGAGCCACGCGTGAAGCTTTTGTTATAATGTTGCGAGGCATTACAAAAACACTGATAATGGCCAGTATGCCGATTATGGCGGCAAGATACCAAGTGGTTTTTTCAATGAATGAGTTTGTGCGGCGAACACCCATAACCTGGTTTGCTCCGCCGAATTGCGATGAAAGGCCTCCGCCTTTTGATTTTTGAATCAGAACTACGCCTATCATCAGCAGTGAGGCTATGACAGTGAGTGTGATAACGAGGATATACATTGTAGTATGTTATTTGGTTGTTTTGTTTTGATATTGCTGGTTAATGATAAGTTTCTGTAGGAAACGTAATTGGTCTGCAAAGTAAATACTTTTTTCCGGATATTTCAAACTTATGTTGCTTATAATTTCATAAGCGCGTTTGTATCGGTGCTGTTTTATGTATATTTTGGCAAGCGATTCGCTCAGCAACGATTCATCGTGATGGGGTTTTGGCTGTGCCGGGGTGGTTAATGGCTGTTGTTTTGGCCCGTTGTCTTCTACTGGTTCGACAGCAGGTGGAAATTTTCCCTGTTTGCGGCTTTTGAGTATGAATGCGTTTATGCGCGAATCCTGGTCGCTGCCTGTAGTTGTTTCTTTTTCCGGCACTGAACGTTCTTCTTCTACCGCCAGAAGCTGGGAATAGTCGGGGGTGGGGTTGAATATGAGCCGTTCCAGAATTTCTTCCTCGTTGTGCTGCGACGGGCAGTAGTTGGAAATAAATTTGTCGATAGCCTGGTTGGTGTCGGGGGTTTCTATGGGTTTCTGTTCGGGATAAAAGTCGGGCTTTAACGGTGTATCGGGCGTTACTATTCGGTGTAGTGGCAATGGCGACGGCGACGTAACGGCAACATGCTGCATAAGCATGTTTTTGCGTTGTGCAGACATGGCGGTGCTGTTTCTTTCCAGTTCGAGCATGGCCGGAAGCGGCATGTAGGGGTATGTTTCCAGCATGGAGTCGGTCCATTCGGGGCTGACCGGCATCTGTGGGTCGCTTAATAGTGACTTTAATGTTTCGAGGAGGTTTTCCATACGGCTTGGTTTTACCAGTTTCCGAGTGTGGCGTTAAATATAAGGTCGATAAGCTGCTCTGTTATCTGTTGGCACAGGTCGTCCTGTACGTCGGTGAGCATTTCGTTTGAGTCGAAGTCTTTGTAGGCCGAAAATGTCTGGTCTACGTTGTTTTTGTCGTTTTTTGAGTCGGTGTATTTTACCCTGACCGATATTGTCAGCCTGGTTTGTGCGGCGATTGCGTTTTCAGAAACGGCTTGTGGCGAGAGGTTGTATCCGGTTATTTCGCCATCGAGTGTGATGTCGGTGTTTTGTGTGTCGACAATCTGCAGACGGGTATTGCGTGCTATATAGTCAAGCAATGCGTTTTCAAACATCTGTTGCAACGGCGGATATACAAGGGCGGCACGTATGGGGAATTGTCCTACGTGTATTGTTTTGTATACGTTATAGTCTATTGCCGAGCCGTTGAACTTATAGCTTATTGTACAGCAATTTAGAAGCGGTATGATGACGGCGGTTATCAGTACTGTTGCAAGACGGCGCATTTTATTGTATTCTGACTGGTTTTTTAGTATTTGTTGTGCGGCTGTTTATTCCAGGCCGTATTCTTTAATTTTCCTGTATAGGGTTCGTTCGGAAATGTTGAGTTCGCGCGCGGTAGCCTTGCGGCGGCCTTCGTTGCGCTCGAGCGACTGGCGTATTGTTTCGCGTTCGGTGTCCTCGAGAGTGCGGTGGGTGTCGTTTGCAGTGTTTGCCACTTCCGGTTTGAAAAGGCTGTGCACCTGTGGCTGGTACATTACAAGC
>SSTG01000224.1 GCA_004801635.1 Muribaculum caecicola
AGGCAAAAAAGACGACTGGAAAACCATGTACGGGCACGCACTGGAAAACGGCTACCGCTTTCTAAGCTACGGCGACGCGCAACTGTTGCTCTAACTATATGTCTTTCCGACAATTTATAGCCAAACTAAAATTAAATTCAAACATTTACAAATCATTATTTGTTAAATATAATATTTATAATTGCAAAATTATTGTAATTTTGCATTCGTATGGTTATGCATTAGACATCAACTAATGCAACACACAAAACAATATGTCAAACTAAATAAAACATTAAACTATGAACATCGACACAATCGGTTACAACGCAGGCCTTGTATGGAACGCGCTAAACGAAGCTGACGCACTAGGACTTCGCCAGATAAAAAAAATCACAAAACTTAAAGACAAGGAACTTTATCTGGCATTGGGCTGGCTTGCTCGCGAAAATAAAATAGCAATTGCCGAAGGTGAAGATGCCAAAGACCTTATTATATCGTTGGCATAAGTTACCAGACCCCACATAAATGCGTGTCCGTCTTAAGACACACATTCAATCAAAAGGCCAAGATGGCGGCATAACAATGTCGGTCCTACTTGGCTTTTTTACCCTTAGGCACAAAGCTGTCCGGCCGCAAACAACGTGAATAAAGCTTAAAATAGAGAGTCGGCATGAACTAACCGGGCCTGCCGGTCGTTTTAAATAACAGGCATTGCTGTGAAATGCCCCAACTATTTATTTTTTTTGAGACTTGCTATGGATATCAAAAAGAAAATTATCAGCAAAAAGGCGATTATCACAACTGCAGTGATTGCAACCGCCATACTAATCGTGGCATACCTGCTGCTCAGCCGCACTTCGCGGCCTGTAGAACCAGAGCCTGTTGTACAGGTAGAAACCGTAGAAAGCGACGACGTTGAAATATATGGCGAATATGTAGGCAGCGTCCGCGCGGCACAATTTGTAGAAGTGCGCGCACGTGTAGAAGGCTATCTTGAAAAAATGCTGTTTAAAGAAGGCTCACATGTAAGCAAAGGCCAGGTATTGTTCGTAATAAATCCGGCAACTTACCGCGCACGTGTTGACAAGGCCCGTGCACAACTGAAAAAAGACATTTCATACGAACAAAAAACAAAACGCGACTTACAGCGTATAAAACCGCTTTACGAACAAAACGCAGCCTCCAGGCTCGACCTCGACAACGCACTGGCAGCCTACGAGACAGCCCAGGCCCAAGTAGGCATGAGCAAGGCCGACCTGGCCCAGGCAGAGCTGGAACTTGGATACACTTCCGTACGATCACCTATATCCGGACAAATTTCCGAACGAAACGTCGACCTGGGTACCCTGGTAGGACCAGGGTCAAAATCGCTTTTAGCAACAGTAGTAAAAAGCGACACTGTGCTTATTGACTTTTCAATGACGGCTCTCGACTATCTCAAATGCAAAGAGCGAAACGTAGACCTGGGACAACGCGACGAGTCACGCCGCTGGCAGCCATACGTAACCATAACACTGGCCGACAACACCGTATACCTGCACAAAGGCCTCGTTGACTTTGCCGAACCACAAGTAGATCCAAAAACAGGAACATTCTCCGTACGCGCAACCATGCCAAACCCGGAAAGGGCTATATTGCCGGGACAGTTCACCAAAGTAAAGGTATTGCTCGACGTACGGGCCAATGCCACGGTGGTTCCGCTAAAATCTGTAATAATTGAAAAAGGAGGAGCCTACATATATGTTCTCCGGCCAAACGACACCGTAGAAAAACGTTTCATAGAACTCGGTCCGGAAATTGACAACAACGTAGTTGTCGAACGCGGACTAGTGCCGGGCGAAACCATCGTTACCGAAGGGCGAAACAAACTGTCGCCAGGAATTAAAGTAAAAGTTGACACCAGCATAAAAGAAGAATAAACTTATGAAAATAAGCTTTTTCATAGACAGGCCCGTATTTTCCATAGTTCTCTCCATACTTATCGTAATATTAGGATTTATAGGGCTGCTGATGCTGCCCATAGACCAATATCCGCAAATAACACCTCCGGTTGTAAAAATATCGGCATCATACCCCGGGGCAAGCGCGCTAACCGTGTCGCAGGCAGTGGCAACGCCTATC
>SSTG01000225.1 GCA_004801635.1 Muribaculum caecicola
GACCTGGGCCTGTGCAACATCAGGCCATTGGCACCAGGCCATGTAGCAAACTCTGGCACAGGGGCAATAGGCCGGCTGCCCGAACCAATGTCGCCACAACAACTAGCCCGGTATATAAAAACGGCTATGCACACGGACACCGTTCGTTGCTCAACACCGGAAACCGCACCACAAAAAATAACCACACTGGCACTATGCGGCGGAGCCGGAGCCGAATTTGTGCCACCGGCAATAGCCGCCGGTGCACAAGCCTACCTCACCTCCGACACAAAACACAACCAGTTCACAGACCACGCAAACCAGATTTTCCTGATAGACATTGCGCATTACGAAAGTGAAAATTGCACAAAACGCATTTTTTATCACATTCTTACACAAAAATTTCCTAACTTTGCAGCGCAGATATCAGAATCGGAAACAAACCCAATAGTGTACCTATAGAATATGGCCACCGAAAAAGCTAAAACAGAAACGCTTTCAGTAGAGCAGCGCCTAAAATCGCTCTACCAGCTACAGACAATACTCACAAAAATAGACCGCATAAAAACAATACGCGGCGAACTTCCACTGGAGGTAAAAGACCTTGAAGACAGCATACAGGGCCTGCGCACACGTATTGAAAACTACCAGCGCGAAATTCAGGAACTTAAAAACAAAACAGTTGTCGAAAAAGAAAAAATAAACGAATCACAGGCAAAAATAGCCCGATACAAAGAACAACTCGACAACGTGCGCAACAACCGCGAATTCGACCTCCTGTCAAAAGAAGTAGAATTTCAGAGCCTTGAAATAGAGCTCTGCGAAAAACACCTCCACGAATATGCCAGGACCATCGATGCCAAAACACGCGACATAGAAACTACCGAAGAACGCCTGCACGATTCAGAACACATACTGGCCGAAAAGAAAGCCGAACTCGACGAAATTGTATCAGAAACCAGGCAGGACGAAGAAAAACTCCGCGTAGAGGCACAGGAAATAGAGCCAAACATAGACGAACGCACACTTAAAGCATTCAAGCGCATACGCCAGAACGCCCGTAACGGCCTAGGCATAGTCTATATCCAGCGCAACGCCTGCGGAGGCTGCTTCAACCGAATTCCACCGCAAAAGCAAATGGAAATCAAGATGCACAAAAAAGTCATTGTATGCGAATACTGCGGAAGAATAATGATTGACCCCGAACTAGCCGGCATCGACACAGAAGCCACCGCACAATAAAAACAGCAACATACAGCAAAAAACAAAGCGCCGGACCATCTACGATGAATCCGGCGCCTTTATTTACAGACACAGCCCCGATGGACAACCTAACCTCCTACCTTCAATCCACACAACAGCCCTGCCATGTTCAAACCCACGAATATGCCATGGCACTGATGAAAATATGGATTAGGCGCAACTGGCCCTGGGCTTTCGCACTGCCCATACTTGCCGTTGCCGCAGCCGCGGCAACCATGTCGATACGCTACCTGCTAATTGCCGTAGTACTGGCATGCCTGGTATTTCCCCATATAATAGTATTGGTTTATTACAGCCATGCCATGTCGCCACATATCCGCATGTCCATACTGCCTCACACCGTAAACGTTAGCGAAAACGGAATAACATTGACCTACATACCCCAACAAGAACAGCAAACCGTACCGGCCCCAGACCACATTCCCTCCGGGCTGATAAAAAAAATAACATACACAGGCACACTAACAATAATACATCTCAACACAGGACGCTACAACATAATAGCACTTCCCAGACACATGCCACAGCAACAATAAGCAACAACACTTAATATTTGCCCGTAAAAAATAAAAAAATTAATTTTGCACAAAGAATAACAATAAAATACTTAAACCAAATGAAAGTAGCCATTGTAGGAGCAAGTGGTGCCGTAGGACAAGAATTCCTCCGCGTGCTCGACCAGCAGAATTTTCCAATCGACGAGCTACTGCTCTTCGGCTCCAGCCGGAGTGCAGGACGAAAATATACATTCCGCAACAAAGAAATAACCGTAAAGGAACTCACCGGCAATGCCGACGATTTTCGCGGAGTAGACATAGCCTTCACCT
>SSTG01000226.1 GCA_004801635.1 Muribaculum caecicola
GTTATAAAATGCTTGTTTCCCAATTAATTGTACAGAATCAGGAATTTTGATTTCACTCAAATTTATGCACCGATAAAATGCTTGTTCTCCAATTAATCGTACAGAATCAGGAATTTTGATATTACCAAATGCGATGCACTCATAAAATGCTTGTTCTCCTATTTCTTCCAATGAAGGGGGGAGATTAAACACAAAATCTTTGTTTGCATCTGCCCTGCCTTCTATCTGAATTCGATATAGTCGCGTACAATTCTTAAAAGCCATCTTACCTATTCTTTTGATTGTTTCCGGCAAGGTGATTGCTTCCATCTGATTTTCATCAATAAACGTAGCATCACCTATACCAACGATTGTCCATGTCGCTCCATATTCAACTTCTTTTGGAATTGAAAATGCCCCCATTATTCTGGGTCCATCTTGTCCTGACGGGCTAAACCCCCTAATAACTTCTACTTCTTTTTTCTCATTATCTACAACCCTATACCTAATTGGAGAATTAATATCTGGTGCAAAAGTATCTCCGTTATTATATGAATAAGAAGATATGCTATTTTCGATTGGTTGCGAAAATGCGTTATGACTACTGGCGTAAATAAGCAATAATACTATAATTAGTTGATTAGCAGTATAAAATGTAGTACGTATAGACCTGTTTTTTTTCATAAACAACTATTTTATTTTGAAGTATATATTTAATCGTAATTACAATCAAAAATGATTCACGTTTATTATTATTTAAAAAGCCAATGTGAAACGAAGTGCTTCTGCGGAGCGGTAAAGATGCTGAATAAGTCGTTGGCTAATCTGAAATATTTCATGCATTCTTTTTTCTCTGCGTTTTTGTTTTGGTGGTTGTTGGGATAAACCAATGCTACATACAGCACTTCGGCATCAAGATTAAATGACAATCGTGATACAACTTTTTTCGCTACCTGATCGGCTCGATGTGTGTCTACCTCTATTATAATAATCGGTTTACCGATTGCCTCTCCATAGATGTCGTAGCGATCTGTTGATTGTTTCTTATCATTATTAATCGTGGCAACCGTCTCGGTACTGAACTTATAACCTAAAGTAAGTAACTCTTCGTTTAAGTAATTAACTAAAGGAGAGATAATGAGTTCTTTGACTTCCTTTTGCTTATAGCTTTTCTTTTTCTTGCAAGTACTGTTTAACCTTTCAAGTGCTATATGCACTTTTTCGCCAATCTCGCCGAAGGGATATCCGAACTTTTCTAATTTCTGAGCCGACGGAAAGGCTGAATACAATCGCAATGCAGCGCGATAAGTGGCAAGATTATTATATAAATCCCCATTAATCTCAAGCGGCCCGGTGTATTTCCGCTTAAGCAGTTCGTCTGTCTTGCTATATTTAAGCTGGTCGAACAGACTTTCGAATCTATCCTTTTTCCATTGGTCTGCCAGAGAACCGTATGCATGCTCAATTCTCTCCACATTATTCACTCTCGTGGTTATAGTAGAGTCATCATGAGATTTGAATTCACGCATCCAATTTTTAAATTCCTCCTTGTGGGATAGTTGAATGGTATCTGACATGTTGAATGTGCACCTCGGTCATCCTCTCGTTGGCATAATTGATTGGTTTATAGCGCAGGAAAGCGTAGGAATCTGTATCTGTTACCGTCCTACGTTCTGAGGCTTCTCGCATTGCCCTATTCATGTCGGACGGCAACGCAGAAGCCCACGCTTGTATATGCAACTAATGCTTCCGATGCGCGACTCTCACGAGAAACGTTTCGGATGCAGTTATTACACAACCAAGGGCATCTACCGTTGCTCAATCCTTGACATGAATATGAAATTTTGCGAGAATTTCAGAACGTCAAGAATCAGCGCGGATAAACGCTTTCAAAAAATGTCTGCCGACCCCCGCCCACATTGCCCCTGACCGGGGCTTCTGCTTCGGCGGTCAGCTCTGCTAAGTTATAAACTATTTTTCACATAGACAATAGATGTTAAATTATTGCATATCCATTATTTTTAGCCATTAGGCCTGTGGACCGTTGGGAATGATTGTATGAAGT
>SSTG01000227.1 GCA_004801635.1 Muribaculum caecicola
CGTCTAAACTGACGGGCTAATTCTTCGTATCCTTTGTTCTCGCTGAATAGTTACTTTGAGTAGGAATAATTAATTGCACGAGAAAATGCAGACTTATATAAAGTGCAGGTTAAATCACCCTCATTTATATTGTTTATTTCCTTGGCACGACACATCCCTCCACAAAGTAATGCATATTTACATTCTTTGCATATAAGATTCTTGCCAACATTATAAGAATGCCAGTATTCTTTAATGGAGTTCCACTCAATTTTTCCTTCAGAAAAAATTCCTATACAATGCTTCTTTTGACCAACGATTTCAAGACATGGATATATGTCCCCATAAGGGTCAAACATATATGAACCATACTGAGCAGAACATGATGTGGAACATAATTTCCATGGAGTTTTATTTTGAAAAAAATTCTTAGATTCTTGAATTATTCTATTTACGACTGTATTTGCAAAGCAATTGTCTCCTAGTATAATATTATTTATTGCATCCAAACTAGTGAATAATTTTGAATTTTGTTTTATTGTAGAATGTTCAAAATCATCAACTTTTGCTGCGTGATAGGTGAAATTGGGATTTTTTGTAAACCCGATTTTTTCAAAATATTTAATCAGAATTTCTCTATCTCCAATATTAGTACGATCGAAATTTATTCGAACACTGGTATTGATTCCTTGTTCTATCGCTAGGCTGATGTTAGATATTACTTTATCAAAGCTACCCCCTCTTTAAAATGAAACTTTCGACTATTGTGTTTTTCGCGAAATCCATCAATGCTAATTTGAAAAGATTTGAAAAATTTAGGGGAGATTAAATCACTATAATAATTTAAATCATAACCATTTGTTATAGCTTTGAATTTATAGCCGAGATTATGTCCCTTTTTTATAATATATTCTACAATTTCGCGATTTTCGCGTAGAAGAGGTTCTCCTCCATAAAGAATAATATTATTAGAATGGAGTTCGCGGTGAGGTTCAATCTTAAGCATGGCATCGTAAGCTTTATCAACCATTTCTTTTGTCATGGTTCTTTTTGACCATGCAGTACCATGTTTTGATATGATATTTTCAAAGCAATACGGACAACGGAAATTACAATCGTATGTTATAACAAAACCGAAATTTTTGTATAATTTAGAATTCATTCTATGGAGAACATCTGCAAAATGTGCCACATATGATTGTTCTTCTTCTACGGTTTTGTTTGTCAGATAGCCGCGCTGAGATAGTAACGATATTTCGTCTTCTGATAATACGGACGAAATATTCTCTGCATTCATTGCATTTACAATGTTGCTGTCAACAATGTCGATGGCTCCTGTATACCCGTGTATAAGCATGTGTTTGTCATCCTCTGCCTGTAACTTTACCGTAATGGTGTAATATGATTTGTGTAATGATTCTCCCATTGTTGAAATGGTCGGTGTGTTTGCGAAATTATTTATAATTTTTTACAAAACCAAATGGAAATAAATATATTTTTTATGTTTTTAAGCATATGACTAAATATCTGTTTCTGTTTTGATGCCTTGAAAAGGTTGATTATATTTGACAATTATTGAAAGTTATTATCTTGAATATTGGTTATGTTTATGTGGCCTTTGTATACAATGATTCGGTAAAATTTGAGGTTGTTCAGCCTTGGCTAAGCCGCTAACTGAGCCAACCGATGATTTATTTTCTGAATTATTTTGAGATGCGGAGATTTTCCGCAAGTCGAAATAATTGTTGAGGCGAGATAAGATTCAAACATAAGCCGTTTGAACTGCGCTACCGAAAGATCCGGATAATCCTTCCTTATGACCTCTTTGCAGACATTGAGGGCAGTGAAGGAAAGATTGAACGCAAAGTCAAGCCGGGCTTTGTCGCGGGTCTGCTGTGACTGAAGTCCGGTGAACTGCTTGGCATCGCGTATGCCGAACTCAATCTGAAAGCGGGTGCGGTAGAAACCGATGATCTTTTCAGGTCTCATATTGGTGTCGGTAGAGAAGTAAAGAAGAGGGTCTGCGTTTTCAACCGGACAGACCACGATACGGATGTCGCGTT
>SSTG01000228.1 GCA_004801635.1 Muribaculum caecicola
ACTTTATTTCTACCCATGGTGCCCGTAAGGGTCTTGCGGATACGGCTCTTAAGACTGCCGATGCCGGTTATCTGACACGTCGTCTGGTTGACGTTGCCCACGACGTTATTATTAACGAGGAAGACTGCGGTACTCTCCGCGGACTTGTGTGCACGGAAATCAAGAATAACGAAGAAGTTGTTGCCTCGCTTGGCGAACGCATACTGGGCCGTGTGTCGGTTCATGATGTTGTTGACCCGATAACAGGCGAGATAATTGTTGCTTCCGGTGACGAGATTGACGAGATAGCCGCTAAGCGTATCAATGATTCGCCAATTGAGTCGGTAGAGATACGTTCGGTGCTGACTTGCGAGTCGAAGAAGGGTGTGTGTGCCAAGTGTTATGGCCGCAACCTTTCGAACAACCGCCTGGTTCAGAAGGGCGAGGCTGTGGGCGTTATCGCGGCTCAGTCAATTGGCGAGCCTGGTACCCAGCTTACCCTGCGTACATTCCACGTGGGTGGTGTGGCTTCTAATATTGCCGCAGTTTCTACAATAACCTCGCGTTATGAAGGTACACTTGAAATAGACGAACTCCGTACCGTACAGACTGCGGAAAAGGATGCCAACGGCCGTCCGGTAGAGGTGGTTATAGGCCGTCTGGCTGAAATGCGCATCATTGACCCCAATACCAAGATGATGCTGACGAATGCCAACATACCTTATGGTTCGAAACTTTATTTCTCTAACGGGGATAAGGTTAAGAAGGGTGACGTTGTCTGCGAATGGGACCCGTTCAATGCCGTTATCATATCGGAAGTTGCCGGTAAGATTGAATTCCAGAACCTGGTTGACAATGTTACCTACCGTGTTGACTACGACGAACAGACCGGTTTGGAGGACAAGATTATCATAGAGTCGAAAGACCGTACCCGTGTTCCTGAAGCCAATATTGTTGATGCCAACGGCCAGGTGCTTAAGACTTATGCCCTGCCTGTAGGTGCCCACCTTATGGTTGACGAGGGTGCCGAAATAAAGACCGGCGACGTCCTTGTTAAGATTCCCCGTTCGGCTGGTAACGCCGGTGACATTACCGGTGGTCTGCCCCGAGTTACGGAGCTCTTTGAGGCACGTAACCCGTCGAATCCGGCTATTGTCAGCGAAATAGACGGCGAGGTTCGTTTCGGCAAGGTTAAGCGCGGTAACCGCGAGATTTCCGTTACATCGAAACTCGGCGAGGTTAAGAAGTACCTTGTACCGTTGTCGAAACAGATACTTGTTCAGGAAAACGACTATGTGCGTGCCGGGACACCACTATCGGATGGTGCTATTACTCCTGCCGATATTCTTAATATCATGGGTCCGACAGCAGTACAGGAATATATTGTGAACGAGGTTCAGGATGTTTACCGCATGCAGGGCGTTAAGATTAACGACAAGCATTTTGAAGTTATCGTGCGCCAGATGATGCGCAAGGTTAACATTCTCGATCCGGGCGACACAGTGTTCCTTGAACAGCAGATTGTTGACAAACGTGAGTTTATGGACGAGAATGACCGTATCTGGGGCAAAAAGGTTGTTACTGATGCCGGCGACAGCGATTCGTTGCAGCCTGGCCAGATTATAACCGCCCGTAAGCTTCGTGACGAGAACTCGATGCTGAAACGCCGTGACTTGAAGCTTGTTCAGGTGCGTGATGCTGTTCCGGCAACTTCGGAACAGATTCTCCAGGGTATTACCCGTGCGGCTTTGCAGACATCTAGCTTCATGTCGGCGGCATCGTTCCAGGAAACAACGAAGGTTCTTAACGAGGCTGCAATCAACGGCAAGACCGATACTCTGGAGGGTATGAAGGAGAACGTTATTTGCGGACACCTGATACCTGCCGGTACTGGTTTGCGCGAGTACAACAACCTGGTTGTTGCCGGGAAGGACGATATCGACTCTATTTTCGACACAGTTGAAAGTGTTGAAGCTCTGGATATTGATAAGCAGTAAGTATTATATACCTGATACATTTCAGCGGCAGCATTCGTTAGAGTGCTGCCGCTTTTTTTT
>SSTG01000229.1 GCA_004801635.1 Muribaculum caecicola
TATTCTAAAATTGTTGCTGACCAACCTGATTGTATTCGATTCGCTGAATAGTTACTTCGAGAAAGGATTTTGGTATGTATTGTAAGTTTAGTCTGTTCTTTTGCCTATATATCCAAAACGAACTAAACTTATTCTTGTTGACAGCAAAATATATATACTGGCGAAAAGAAAAACAGTATTCTTCTTTTCGCCAGTTTTGTTTTTATGGTTAGAGGGCTTTTGTTACCTTTGCACATGAAGCCCACCACAAAGCGATTTCTTCGTTTTTTTGTTACTATTTTGTTACCAGCTATTAGTAATAGGTGGGCTTTTATTTTGATAATCAGATTTATATGATGTTGTATATATAATATCTGGCATAATGTTAATTATATTATAATTAAAATTCTGACATATGATAAAAGAATCCATACAGGCAATTTCCGACAGGGAAAAGCTTATATCCGACGCTGTTAAAGCTAAATGTTTGCACGATGCATTTGTGGGACTTCGCAGGCATGCGGCCTCGCTGGGCGATTGGAAAATAACTGAGCAGATTGATAATTTGGAGCAGTCGTATTCAATGATGCTTGCCTATGCTGTTGGTGGCCAGCCTGATCCGCAGCGCGATGAACTATATGATTCTATAACAAGCGGTATATTGAAACTTATGGATGTGGTTTCGTACAGGCTTGCTATTGAAAACCGGCCGGATTTGTTTTATTCTACGTTTAGGTATGAACAGCTACAAACCGGTGATTCTATTGGCTCACTACTTGATGAATACAGGGACACAGTTCAGTATCAGTCGCTTTATAATATGTTGGGCACGGCAGCAAATGGCGATTCCAATGAAAATATTTTAAAGTCAGAGAATATAGGGCGTAGGATTTTTAACCGTATATGGACTACGTATCCTTTTTCTGTCGATGATATGAATGCCGTTTCCTCAATATTCGGTTCTTCGTCGCCATTCCCGTTGAATTTTCAATTGCATATGGTTTCGGCATTGGTTTTATCGTTGATTCATTTCTATGATCAGCGTAAAGTTGATATTTTATTGGATATTTATCAGAACGGGCAATCGCCGCAGTTGGCAGTGCAGGCTCTTTGTGGAGCATTGACAGGAGTTTACCTGCACCGTGACAGGTATAGCCGGTCGCATATGAAAAAAAGGGTTGATGCGTTACGCGATATTACATCGTGGCAGTCTGATGTTAGAATGATTTCCATGCAGCTTATCCGCACGCGTGATACAGAGCGTATACATCGCAAACTTGCCGACGAGATAATGCCACAGATGCTTAAACTTAGCCCGGATATTGCGCGCCGGTTGAGCGACAAGACCTCAATTTCCGATATAACATCAATGGAGGATAATCCGGAATGGGAGGAACTATTGGAAAAGTCGGGAGTTGCTGATTCTCTTAAGGAACTGATGCAGTTACAAGAAGAAGGCGGCGATATTATGATGGCCACATTTTCGAACCTCAAATCATTTCCGTTTTTTAATGACGCGGCAAACTGGTTTGTCCCGTTTAGGGCCGACCATCCGGCTGTTTCAGGAAATGGTGGAGAGGATATGAAAAAAATAGCTTCATTACTTGAATCGATGAATGTTTTTTGCGATGGCGACAAGTATTCGTTTGCACTGATGTTGCTAAGTATGCCGGAGGAACAGCGGAAAATGATGTCGGCACAATTAGACCAGCAACATGTTGCTGCTATGGAAATGCGAAATGCCTCGCTGCAGACAGGCCCGGCGTTAAGGCAGCAGATTGCCAATCTGTATATACAGCAGCTTTACAGGTTTTTTAAACTGTTTCGCCGTCGTGGCGAGTTCAATGACCCGTTTGCCCGTCCGGTAAACCTGGCTGCCCTTGATTTACTGGCTCCTGATTTGTCGCACCCCGACACATTGAGGCTTGTGGGCGAGTTCTATTTTAAACGAGGTTATTATGCAGATGCATTGCAGATATTTAAACAGCTTTCAGAAAAAGGCGCACTAGAGGCTGCATCGTTACAAAAGAT
>SSTG01000022.1 GCA_004801635.1 Muribaculum caecicola
TATTTTTCGTGCCGGATTTCCTCCAACAACAGTCCACGGTTCTACGCTCTTGGTAACAACACTTCCAGCCAAAACTACAGCACCCTTCCCTATAGTGACACCCGGCATAATTATAGCATTCGAAAAAATAAACGCATTGTCTTCTACATATACCGGACTTCCTTTGGTAAAAAATCCAGGGTCATTATAATCATGACCCAAAGTGTATATTTTAGTATTATGTGCTATTCCAACATTATTACCAATATAAATTCCCCTACGGTTATCAAGATAACAACCATAATTTACCGTGCTGTTATCTCCTATGGACAATTTTCCAACATGAAAAAAACGGCAACCCCTATGGATAGAAGAAGCTCGACCAACACGAATACCAAATATCCTTAAATAATATTTACGAAAGGGATTGGGTATAACCGTATTGGTTATATTAAGCCACTCCACAAGAAAAAATTTACACTGAAGCAGAATATGGTGGACCATTATAAAATATTGGCTTCTAATAAATGTTTTATTAATTCGTTTTCACCATTTTGTGATATGAGAATAGAATGACATCCGGCTGCGTTCCCAGCCTTTGTATCCGAAACACTGTCGCCTATCATCCATGACTGGGATAAATCGATATTAAAATCATTTGCAGCCTGAAATAACATACCTGGCTTAGGTTTCCTGCAATCACAATTAATTTTCAATTCAGGTATCTCACGTTCATATCCTTTGTCCGGATGGTGAGGACAATAGTATACCGCATCTAAAAAAGCGCCTTCTTTGCCAAGTTCTGTCGCCATTTTTTTATGAATTTCACTTAACTGACTTACCGTAACCTCTCCACGGGCAATTACCGGCTGATTAGTCACTACTATTGCCAGATAGCCGGAGTTATTAATCTCTTTTATTGCTTTTGCTACGCCCGGTATAAGTTCGAAATCATTTATGTCCCTGAGAAATCCCACATATTTGTTTATAGTCCCGTCCCTGTCTAAAAAAATCGCTTTTTGCGGATTAGACAAATTCCTTGCATTTACAATCCCACTTAGAAAATCTTTTTTTACTGTCTCAAAACGTTCGGGAGTTCCCATATCTTTGACATATTCAGGACTATCATAGCAAAACATATGTCCAGTTCCAGCTAGAGGCTTAAGTAAATCTCTATCCAGATCTACCTTATAGGTCTTTCCGTCAGGGCCAACTGTTCCAATATGCAATGGATTAATACCACATGTATCTAATATTTCGGGACTTATCACATGTAATCCAGCATTAACCCGGTTTTCATAGTATTCAGGTCTACAGTCTTCTTTAGTCAGCCAAGATACGACATTATGATTATCATCCGAAATGATCAGTCCACTATCATAAGGATGACTATTAGGATGTGTGAAAATCGTTACTGATCCGCCATGCTTCTTATGAAAACTCACAAATCTATTAAAATCGACATCAAATACCGCATCAGCATTCAGCAGCAAAAAATCTTCAGAGAATTTATTTCTCATTTTAAACAGAGCTCCGGCATTGCCAAGGGGCACATCCTCATCGAAATATTCTATCTTCACACCAAAAGGTTTTCCTGTAGCAGGAGAGACACCTGATCCATCGCCAAAATAATCCTTAATGATATTGCCCAAATGTGAAACAGTTATTATGATGTCATCAAAACCTTGTTCTCGAAGACACTCCACTTCATGCTCTAAGACCGGTCTGTCTCCAATCTTTATCATCGGCTTAGGTATATCATGGAACAACGAAGATATCCTTGTTCCCTTACCTCCTGCCATTATAACCACCTTCATATTTTTATTTTATCTAAATATTTATATTTGCCAAATAATACAGGGAATCCTCGTAATCCATACTCTATCATTACTTTTGAAAGCTGTAAAACAGTAGTAGAGACTATAATAGACACTACAAGAATGTAAAAACTGTTATCGCTCACTTTTGCCAACACATTTTTGATAATAATACTACATGGAGCCAGAAGAACCCAATGAGAGAATATAATGAATAATGTATTTCTCGAAATTGTACGAACATATATTTTTGATTTGAACATATTGGCAAGTATCATTGACAAGACAAAAACGAACACTGTCCCTGACAATCCCGCTAAATAATTCAAAATAATATTTTTTCCGAAACTAGGTCCATTCATCTGTGCCGCCCCATTATATATTAAAATCAGATAAACAATTAATGCCGAAACAACCCCAATAATGGCTAGTTTTCCATAACTCTTTATTATATCCTGTCTCTTACCAATAAAATATCCCACAAGAAAATAAGGTATACTCATGATGGTAGAATCTATACAAAAATACAAATCTAACCCAGATCGCTTACTTAAAATAAGAAAAGCAAGAGAAACGATTGATAATAACACAGATATTGTTTTAGTTATCGGAATAAACAAGAATATGATTCTTAACTGGATGATACTGACAATGAACCAACATGGCAAACAGACAGGCATAGAATATGGGGATTCATAACCATCTCCCATTATAATACCACATAACATTTTCCGCCAAATAGAAATATCTGTAAAACCATGTAAATGGAATAGTTCAAAAGGGAAATAAATAAGTTGATATAATAAATAAGGAACTACAATATTCCTTAATAATTTACCCCCCCCCAACTTAATATTCGCTATATTTACAGCATTTTTCTTAAACAAATATCCAGAAATGACAAAGAAAAGCGGCATATGGAACAGATAAATATAATCCCATATCATCTTTAATAACCCGTTTTCTTCCATTACAGAAAATCGTTGAAGAGTATGTCCAAATATAACGAGGAATATGCCAAGGCACCTAGCATAATCCAACCACACAATATCTTTTTTCATTGACTTATCCAAAAAATTTCTCCTCCAGCATTAAACAAAGGCAATGATATACAGGCAAATGCAATTCCTGAATTTTATAGGTCTCCGTTTCAGGTACATGAATGCAAACATCAGAAAAACGTTCCAATTGATTTTCATTAGCACCTGTTAGCCCGATAACTTTCAACCCTTTTGATTTGGCTGCAACAGCAGCATAAAGCAAATTCTTACTGTTACCAGAAGTTGAGATTCCGAGAAACACATCACCTGCCCTCCCCAAACCATTTACCTGTTGAGCAAATATCAATACTGGCACGGCATCATTCATAAATGCGGTGGTTAACGATGGCTCACCAACAAGCGAAATGGCAGGCAAAGTACCTTGTAAATGATCGGCAAGTACCGCTCCCATCTCTGCATCGATCTTCATTAGCCGATCAATCTGAGCTGCGTAGATATTACGTTTCAGCTTAAATTCCTTCATCAACTCACCCACGATGTGTTCAGAATCTGAAGCGGAACCGCCATTACCAGCAACCAATAGCTTGCGACCTGCAGAATAAGCCTCTTCCAACACTTGGTATGCTTTCAGAATTTCATTCTTGCAACTATCCAACTGCGGATAGCGCTGTACCAATATTTCTATATGTTTATCCATAATTATCACCTTATCTGTATTCCACCTTATTGAGCGAATTAACACTGTCAGTAGGATAAATTTTCCAACCATGTGCACCGCCATCACTAAACTGAAACGGCATAATGAATCCATCGAGTTTTTTTAAAGCGTCTTCCACTTCTTTCTTTCGGGTAGGTTCCACAACGAACATAATAAAGCCTCCGCCGCCAGCCCCCGACACCTTTCCAGCTTTGGCTCCAGCAGCCATAGCTACATCCATAGCTTCTTGTATTATCGGATTGGTAATAGAATTCGCCATTTTTTTCTTATTTTCCCAAGCATTACCGAGAATATCAGCAAAAGCATGCATATCACCTTTTAAGAGTGCAAGTTTCATATCTATAGCCGACTGCTTTATGTTGTGCATTGCTTCAATTGCAGAGCTGTTTCCTTTAGCTGCGTTATTTTTCTGCTCATTAATAATCTTCGCACTACTTCTTGAAGCTCCTGTGAAATAGAGTACGAGAGAAGCCTCCAACTCATCAACAATCCATCGTTTTATTTTTAACGGATTGATTATTACAAGATCCTCTTTAAGAAATTCCATGAAATTAAATCCGCCAAAGGCTGCCGCATACTGATCCTGTTTACCGCCGCTGAGACTCAAATCGTTTCTTTCTATTTCATAAGCCAGGCGTGATGTTTCGTAATCGCCCAAAGGTAATGAAAACCATTCAATAAAAGATTTCAATATACATACCACCATCGATGACGAAGTGCCAAGCCCTGAACCTACAGGAGCATCATTATAAGTGGTTATTTTGAAACCCCTGGTCCTTATCTTATAATCTCTAACTATACGGTTATATACGCCCTTGATTAGCGACGCTTCACCATCAATCTCCAGTTCAGAAGAAAGAGGATAGGATTTAAAACAATTTGAGTCATAGGAATTAATGATAATTATATCTTCATTGATTTCCTCAATTGTGCAATACGTATAAAGATTAATAGTGGCATTAAGTACCAAACCTCCATAAATATCACTATACGGAGATACGTCACTGCCGCCTCCGGCCAGTCCTAAACGCAGTGGAGCTTTACTTCTTACAAGCATATTTGAAAATTTTTAGACTTGTCATCAATCTTTTTACACGGAAAAGCTTTGGCTCCATTATAAGGCGCCATATTCCTTCCATGCCTATATTTTGAATGGTTTTTGGTGCTCTTTTTATTTCTCCCGAGAGAAATTCGAAAGATCCGCCACAGCATATTACCCATTTTACTTTTATTTCTTTAAGAAATGCAAGATTGTCAGAAACCCAATACTCTTGTTTCCCGAATCCGAATCCGACAAACAATATATCCGGATTAAAATCCGACAACCGTTTTTTTATAATATCATTGTTTCTGTCAGAAAAAGGATATGGTTCAAAAGGAGGAGAATATCCGTCGATTTCAAGTTCTGGATATATTTTTTTTATTCGGCCAACTGCATTAATATTCGAACTTTCTTTTCCCCCCAAGAAAAATATCTTCAGCTTATCTCTTGAGGCCCAGTTACAAAAATCATATATAATGTCGCTGCCTGATATTTTTTCTATATCCTTGGTTTTGTATTTAATCTGATAAAGCCATAACGGTATTTGTCCGTCTATAGTTGTCCGACATTGATTTATAAATGCCAAAAGTCTATTATCATTATTACTTTTTACAAAACATTCCGCATTCATTGGGACCAAGATTTGTAAATCTGAATTAATAATGAATAATTTCTCTTTTGATTTATCGGTAATTTTAATATTACATAATTCGCCCATATTACAAAATAAGTAAAGTTATGTTTATGATCAATTCCAATCAATAGAATTGATATATTTCTTATAATTCCTTATCATAGCGTCATAATTAAACAGCTTCTCAAATATCGCTCTGGAATTGTTTGAATAATTGAGATACTCCATACTATCGGGCGATGGGACGGTATTTATGCACTTAATAACATCGTCCCATGTATGACATACAAAGCCGCCATAACCGTCAATATTTATTTCAAGGCATTGTGGTATATCATTTGTCAACAACGGTTTATGAAACATTCCTCCTTGAATTAAAGATAACGGGAGACCCTCTTTTTCAGAGAAAAGGCAAACATAATCAAACTTATAAAGATCCTTATATACATCGATAAGTCCAAGCATAACATATTGAGGATTATTATTTATTGTAGATCTTAAATTGTCAAAATCCTTACCTTTGCCTCCAAAATATATCCTTATATTTTTATTTAATTTGCCCTTGGTTGCACTTACAAACTCTATCTGCCTCTTTTCCGGAACGATACGTCCTAAAAACAGAACATTTATAGTATTACCGTTAATTCGCGCACATGAATTATCGGGATTATAATTATCATGAAGTCCATTATAAATAACCTCTACGTAGTGTTCCTTCAACCCGAAATATGAAATCATATTTTCTTTTACGGTTTTACTTACTGCAATATTATATTGGGGAAACAACGTGAAATTCTTTAACGACGAAAATGTATTATGCGCGACATGAATTACACGCAGTTTGTTAAAGAACAACAACTTAGAAATCAGTATTAAAAAAGTTGTCGATTTGCGATGATGCGATATAAATATTCCGCCCTGTTTATGATATTTACGAACATTTGCCACATTGAATTTCTCAAACTCGACATTTAAATTTCCATACTGCTCACAAACAGCCGTGTCATGCTGCAAAATAATCGGCCTGCCGTCGGTGTTAAGACCTTGGGCTATGGAAATAGCAATATCTTCTGCCCCACCCTTATTTGCAAACGAAGGGAATACTGTTATTATTTTCATATCAGTCTTTGAAAATATTTATAAAATCTTCCCTTGAGGAAGACTTGTATACAGGTATCACATTATTCATTTTTGAAGCTGATATCATCGCTTTGGCAAGTGACTCCGGATTTTCTGTATCAGCCAAAAAACCATTCTTACCGTCTTCAATCATTCTTGAAATAATGGGAATGCATTTAACTGCAGCCGAAGGCGTACTCAGAAACTGGGCTTCCACCAACACGTTAGGCAAACCCTCATACCTGGACGACAACACATATACAGAAGCATTTTTAATATATCTATACGGATTATCAGTATATCCTGTAAATATAACCTTACCGTTAAGTTTTAACCTATCAATCAAATCATTTAATTCCTCATATACATTACTTCCCGAGCCGTCATAACTTCCTATTATATATAACTCCGAATCCGGTAACTCATCATTTACATATTTAAAAGCTTTTATCAGAATATCAAATCCTTTTTGTGGAGCAAATCTTCCTACAGAAACAAAACGTGTCTTTGTATCTGTAGGGAACGGAGATATCTGGTTTGCCTTCGATTGAATTAGTTCCGTATCGAGCAAGTTATGAAGTACCGCAATTTTATCCGGTTTTAATCCCAATTCAACCAGCTCCGATTTCATTTCCTCAGTTTGTGCAATTACAAGAGACGCTTTTTTATATGTATATTTTAATGTAAGCCTTTTAAGGCTGTTTATAGTAAATAAATAATTATCGTTTCGCACTATAAACCTCGTTTTTCCAAACAACGGGCTAATCAACAGAAGCCGCTGGTTATACGGCATAACTGAAGAAAAAACCACATCCGGCTTAAACTGATGAATTACTTGCCACAACTGCTTGATCAGGGCAAACTGCCCCGACCAAGAAATATTTGTAAGTCTTATATTTTTAGGTATGAAATCATCGATTCGTCCATTCTGCACCATGCATGGTATACTCACCTTGCAAAAAGTAATGTCCCACTGCTCCGGAGGCAATAATTTTGCAATATTGATTGTCATTCGCTCTGCGCCGCCAACCCCGTTTTGAATGAAAAACAAAAGTTTCTTTTTCATAAACTTTAATCATTATTGAGAAACTGCTTAAACGCACCTAAAACCTCATCAACATTTACCAATTTAATATTATTACATTTGGAATAATTTCATTGGAAAAACAGCTTATATGGCATCAAACTACACGGCTCCCATTCACGACAAATTCTATATACAAGCCACGCTGTAAACATCGCGATAAAGCATGCTTTGACAAGTTTACGGCTACGCACTTCATATATTGAACAATATACCGGTATCAGATACGCCCAAAACATCAATCGACCCATATAAAAATATTCATTCGCACGCCACATTCCTAAAACATATGCAACCGGAGTTATTATTATGTCAAAAGAAACCATCAGTTCCAAAAATTTGACATTTCTGCTATTAGGCAATTTTTTATTGTTAATAAGCCACATCATAGCAATTAATAATAACGGTATCAGTGTAACAGCAATATCCAATATGGACCCCTTGAGATTGGCCGACAAATAGTGGTCATCATGCCCACTTAACATACCTGCGGCAAGAACATATATCTGCACTTTTCTGGCCAATAAATATCCTATTACAGAAAGCGCAGCCATTACAACAATTAATTTTACACTAGATTCATACTTAAATTTCTTAAATATAGCATAAAACGGCAAAAACAATATATATAATACAGACATTCTGTGAACAAAAACAGAAGCCAAAATAACCAGCACAGCCCAAAATGTTCTTTTTTCTTTTAATAATACCAATCCAAATAATATTACAGCTATTGCCAAACTTGTACGCATCGTATTAAAACTTTTTAGATAAGGAATCATTAATACAATGAAAGGAATACAGGAAATTCCCCTTATACAAAAAGCTTTAAAGAAGTATATATACCCTAAAACAATAATAGAATAACATATAAACCTGTATATTATCGGATTATCGGTAAAATAACGAATACATATTGTAAACCATCCAAAAAGAACATCTGTATGCTCGAACTGCTCTACAGATTTAAGAGCATTTAAAAAAATAGATTCATATGGCCTCGCGTCAGAACCGCCTATCCCGTTTTCGATACTCCTTAATGCAGCAAACAAGGATAATACAATAAATATGTTATAATAAGGCGTACAATTATTCTTATTATTCACACCATGGCAACACATAGATGCGGCACGGAATTGAAAATAACAAAAATACGCAACACATACATATAAAATAAGCGTAAATATGTCAAAATATTCATATTCCATTAGTCATAATCAGATAGCAGAGACAATCTTTATAATACTATAAAGATATTAGATAAAGATTATACGCGACTCCCATTGGGGAATACTCACCTTATTTTATGTTTAATTATAGAAGCAATCTTTCTCCATGAAAATGACGGTTTTAATATTTTCTCAGATACCGATATTTCAAAGTCCGGATTGTAAAATATAGACTTCCTATATGTATCCCACCAATCACACCATGCAAATGTAAATGCATTCCATGGTTTTTCTCCAGCATAATGTAAAATACAGTTCCGGCCTTGCTTATAGTCTTCTATCAAATTTCTTGATTCATAAAATTCTTCAAAATCTGTATGTCCGGATAAAAGCATTTTATAAAATATAGGTGTCACGCAATATTTAGGTGAAATATGTTTTAACCGGCCTTTACATACAACATTAATAATATCCTGATCTTGGAAAGTATATTTTTTAGCAGATTCTGCTAAATACAACGGTTTAAGATTATCTTCACGCTGAAGCTTGGAGTTAATTACCAAAAAACCGGCATTACAATATTCGTTAGCATCCAAGTTCAATTGCGAAATATATTTTTTTATGTTTCTATCTCCCATTCTAAATCCTATCGCGGGAATCGCAGCAGAATAATAACCGGATATGTCTAAGTTATATACCGAAGCAAGATCTATGCGGAAAATAACATCGACATCACTAAAAATTACCTTATCATATTCAGGTAAAAGCCATGGTATTAACAATCTAGAATATGTTGCAGTTGATATTCCCCGGACTTCATTGCAACCCTTGAACTCATCACCTATAGTAATAAAACCAATTTTATGATCAGGATACAACGAAGCCTGCTTAATTAATTCTTGTTTATCTCTATCTGTCACATCATCATTTACAATCACATAAATATCATAAATACTTTTATCAGCACATTCAAGTAGCGACAAAATGCAAACACCTGTCTGCATTACATAATTATGATCTGTAGAAAATACTATTGGTATCATTTTATTTAAATTTATTATTATCAGTGCTTTAATTTATTTTTTAAAATCACATATATTGCTGACACATTTCTTCTATTATGCCATAATAAAAATATTAACGACAACACTATACCAACAATAGAAAAACTTGATTTATGCTGGTAATAGCATATGCATACAATAAAAAATGATATAAATAATTGCCATAAATACCTAAAATCCCATTCTATCCGGGCAAATCGTCGCATATCAATACAACGATAAATCATCATTGCGCCAAATCCTACAATAAACGAAACCGGCGAAGCATAAACACCGATAATTTTAACCAATAGAATGCATGTCAGAATGGATATGGTAGCTCCAAATAACGAAGTTTTAGCAATCGACTTGGTTTCATGTTTGGCAATATATATTACACTAATCAGTCCGATAACAATATTTACATTTGCACCGATAAAATATAGTGGGATCAAATTATATGAGTCATCAAACTTACTGTTGACCATCAAACTGAATATTAACGGAATAAAAGCTATTATAACCAAACTGACAGAAGAAAAAATCTTAAACATAGTATCTGTCATCCTGGAAAAATATTGTACCCCATCCTTTTCCTTTATATGCATAACTACCGATTCAGTCCAAGCCAAGCCAAACACACTATAAATAGTCATAAATATTTCCGGAAACTTATGACCGACCGAAATTACTCCGGTTGCAGCTAAACCAATAAAGGCAGATATTATAACGCGATCCGATGCCCTGATAGCCCACCACGAAAGTTCATTTGGAATAAGTGGGACTGAAAATGCAAGCATTTCTTTCAAACAAGCTTTATCAAAGTCTTTTACAGAAATATATCGCCATAGCTTTATGCGAAATATCGTATATAAAATGGCCAATAAATTACCACCTATAATTGCACTAAGCATACCATAAGCACCCCAGCCTAGCCCTACAATAAACCAAATATTTAAAACAATTACACCTACCGAAGATATAAATGAAGCTAACGCATAGTCTGTATTACGGCCAAAACCACGCAAAATCTGGACTAAAAACAGCATACACGATGCTATTATTACGTTTGAAAGCAAAAACCACTTATATTCATTATGAATCCAAGGAGAAATGCACATAAATAACAACGCATAAACAACTAACAACGCTAATTGCGTAATCAAGGCGCTTGAAATAATCCGTTGCAGACCCAAATGACTTCCTCGTTCCGGAATCATAAACCTAAATATAGCATTTTCCAATTGTAATCCAACAATAGGACATAGCATTGCAATTAACGTAGATACAAGATCAACCACCCCATATTGAACCTCGCTGAGATATGCCGTATAAAGTGGAAGTAAGAAGAAATTTATGGCACGTGTGCTTATACGGCCAATAAGAAGTATTGTGGTATTTTTGGCTAATTCTGTACCCCGGCTCATTTACCTATATGTCTTTTTATTAAATGTCTGATTTGGCGTGGAATAAGTCTAGCCATAAAAATATACAGCCATGACTGTATTTCATTCACATGCAAAATTCGCTTTATATGATAATTATTAAGCTGTTGCGAAATAGCGTATCGCACTGCTCTTTCAAAATTATGATACGACTCGTAATTGCTGGTGAATGCCTGTCGGCGAATATGCGGAACGGATGGAAAATTTAGCTGGTTCTCGAATTTTATCGCTTCTTCAACCGGTCTCTCAATAATATCAATAGTACCGAATAGTAAATTTAATAAATCTTCTCCCTTACTTGAAGATATTAAAACGCAATTTATGTTCTCACTTCCCATATTTGCAGGCTTTAAACGTCCGAATCCACTAAAATCACTAATTGTGATATCAGATATACGTTCAGGCCTGGCATAATTACAAGAATAACAATTTTCACGGTAAATCAAAGACTTATGATAACCTACCTGATAGGTATCATTATCATATACCGATTTATTGTATTGTATTGTATTGTATTGAGAATATAACGTGAAATGATATTTTGATGTCCTATATGCCGGATCACGGAAAAATATCTTACTTGCATTACCACTTACTTCTACAATATGTTGGCGCAAATACTCCGTAGGCGCTACCCCATGGCAAATAATATCAACTGTTGTCAGATTATCATAGTCTCGTCCTAAATAAGTCAATAATCCTGCTACTTGACAAGGAAGCCCTATAAAAATAGCCTTCCTTCCTGCATTCAATTCTTTTTTATAACGTATATATATATCATTTGTATCACTAAAAACATATTTTGAGTTCTGGCATGCTATAATATCATCACCTGTTTCAATGGGAATATAATAGCATCTACCGTCACCATCTATTCTGCATCCTGCTGTAAAAATATCATTTTGAATACAATAACGATATATAGCAGTGGCTACTCCACCTGATGCAGAACTTAGGCGTATAGAATTATCCGAAGACCATGCGGCAAAACATTTTATTATTTTTCTAAACAGTATACTGTTATTATTAGGACATACGCCAACACATTTCTTACATTCTATGCATCCACTGCCAATTGCCGGTTTTAAAGAATCAAGCGCGTCCTTTTCCATAGATATACATCCTTTTGGACATATCTGCTGACACGCCTTGCATCCTGTACATTTACTATAGTCGCAAATACTCTCAATCATGAAGCATCTCGGTTAAAATAGAAAGTGAGCTGTTTCTAAATTGTTCCAAACGGTTGTTTATAGAGGAATAATCCATTTTGTCAAATTCAATATTACTAGTACCGTCCCTGTCTGAAATTCCCAAAATATCGCCTAACGAAGACATTCGCGATTTATGTGCACGATTATAATATATAACCTCCCTCTGAAAATATGTTGAGAATAACAAACCGTGATAAGATGCCGTAACAACAAAAGAAGCATTCTTAAAAAGTCCGATAAAATTTTCCGGAGCTGTCGGCGCCATATTACAAACGCCCCAAACCGGACGCCAATAATTAATCAAAACAATTTTGAGATTATATTTTTTTGCAAGTATCCCGGCCTTTTTCAAACAGTCACGATTCTGAGTGTCGAAATAAACAAGAACATATTTTTGATTTGCACCAATATTAGACGCATACTTCGCCCATTCACTTCCAGGCAACAGCATTGTTGGATCACAAACTAAATCTGCACGAAAACCGGATGCCTCATATACCCATTTTACAGCCTGTTCTTCCCTAACTGCTATTCTGTTAAAATCACGTAGCAACGGGCCGACAATCAATTGCTCCGACTGGCTCCATTCACTACCAATTGATGATGAAAACGCATATTTTTTCTTTTTGTCAGAGACAAAATCCAGGAAATAGGTAAGATCCGAATTTGTTATATCCAGTCCCCATACAATATCGCTACCAACTATAATTTTATCATAACTGCTTACCGATTGCTTTATATCGTCGCGGGTGTAACTTTTTGACAAATTCATATTATCAGCCATAAACCTGGCAAACTCGTTGTATTTATTCCGTATACGACGATTAAAAAAAACTTCCTGAATTATTTTCCTTATAGATAATGAAAATTCGAATACAGGAGGCAATTCCCTGCGGACTATTTCATCACACTTGTAATCAATCACTTCACAATCGTATCCCAAATTTACAATTGCCTTATAAAGCCCGAATGTTTGTAATAGGGATCCGAAATTGGTAGTATCATGAAATGTTATTATTCCTATTTTCATTATTTAATATATTCGTTATAATATTCCTTTAATGTTCTGCCCTCATATCCCTTATCAACCGAATATTTCATAACAGCCCCAAGAGATTTATATAGTTTTTCAATATCTTCATTCGTTTGAAAATAAGGACTTCCTCCAGGCATAAGTTCCGACGAGTGAATCATTAGTTCAACATAATCTGAGTTAGAATCACTGCTTATTTTTTTTATCAAACGCTTCATCATTGATAATGATTGAGCTGCCGGACGCAACCAAACTATATCTCCATTGATAGCCGTACGAATTCTATGTCGTAAAGAGCCTTCTGAACAATGCCTTATTTTTCGCAAAGACATAGGGACTTCCAATACATTCCCTATCCAATATGGACTTGGATTAGCTAATCTATAATCAGATCCGCCACAAGTTATTCCATAATTTTTACCCCAATTAAATCCCGGGGTAACAGAGCAGTCAACCTTAACACCAAACTCCTGAAGAATATCAAAATAAGTTTTATTCATAGCCCATCTTCCTGCACGATGTGAAAACGGAGGTTCGCCAGTCTTGCTTTTAATAATATCATATATAACCTGAAATTTTTCTCGCATAATATCTTCAGGATATTCTATCAAGTATGGCTGTCCACTATATTTACCCGACAATTCATAATAAGGCGGATTATTCCAAGCATGAAGATGAATTCCAATTTCACATCGTCCTTCTGAGGCCCACAAAACAACTTTTTTCATGAAATTGTCATCAATAGCCATTTCATAGTTAATCAAATAAACAGGCTTAAATTGAAATCTGTCACAAAGTAGTTGAAACCGCTCTATATAGTTGGCATTTTTAGTAGTTACCGGATCTCCTTGCTGCCACTGCCATAGATTGTCACCTTCTGTATCAACAGTAAGTATAAATGATTTTGCCATAACATAAATTTATTAAACCCAGTTCAATTCTCTTAAATTAATCCTTGATTTGAGATACTTGTAAATAATTTTTACTTCTTTATAAATCGGCTATCGGGCAAAGACATCAAAAATTTTCTCTTTTCTTCAAATGACATATGTTTTGAAGCTAGATTATAAGGTTTGTTACGCTCTATATAATCGCTTACGCTACAGATTCTGCGTGCCGGTACCCCTCCCCATACTTCACCATAAGGAACTGATTTAGTGACAATTGAACCAGCCGCAATCAACGATCCTTCTCCTATTGTAACACCCGGCATAATATGCGATTGCGAGCCTACGTATGCCCAGTCTTTTACTTCTATTTTACCGAATACATCAAACTGCGGATACTGTCGCCTTGCCACGTGTGCCCCACCGTGTGTATGGAAATGCACGTCGTCGGTTATCTGACAATTATTCCCGATAGTAATCAGATATGGCTCCGTAGAAAAATGTTTAGTTGCGATTAGACAGTTTTTGCCTACCGTTACGCCAACATATCTAGCATACTTGTCGGCTGGCATATATTTTTTTCGCAAATATCTTACAATCTTACTTAGTATCATTTAAATAAAGTAGCTTATAATATATATACCTACATATAGAACTGTTTGTACCACTGGGCAAAACGTGCCAATCCCTGTCTGAGCGGCGTGGACGGGCGGAAGCCGAAGTCGCGCTCTAGGGCCGAAGTGTCGGCATATGTAACCGGCACGTCGCCGGGCTGCATGGGCACAAGCCTTGTGTGCGCCTCGAAATCAAAGTCTTCGGGCAAAACACCGGCGCTGACAAGTTCCTCCTGCAGGGTACGGACAAAGTCAAGCAGGTTTTCGGGACTGCTGTTACCTATATTATACACGGCATAAGGTGGAACGGGGAGCCCGTCCTCGCCTGTACTACGTTGGGGGGCTTTGTTAATTACACGGATTATGCCCTCTACAATATCGTCTATATAGGTAAAATCACGACGACAATTACCGTAATTGAAAATATCTATGGTCTGACCGCGAAGGAGCTTGTCGGTAAAGCCAAAGTAGGCCATGTCCGGGCGGCCTGCCGGGCCGTAGACAGTGAAAAAACGAAGACCGGTAGAGGGTATGTCGTACAACTTGCTATAGGCATGAGCCATAAGCTCGTTGCTTTTCTTTGTTGCGGCATAAAGCGACACAGGGTTGTCAACACGGTCGTCGGTACTATAGGGAACTTTCTGATTAGACCCGTAAACCGAGGAACTGGAGGCATATACAAGGTGCTTTACCCCTGTGCTGCCACCGTCGTAGGAGTGACGACATGCTTCTAGAATGTTGTAGAACCCCACGATGTTCGACTCTATGTACGCATCAGGATTGGTAATGGAATAGCGGACACCGGCCTGGGCTGCAAGATTGACAACTATTTCGGGCCGAAAACGTTTGAAAATGCCGTCCACAAGTTCCTTGTCGGCAATATTGCCCTTTACGAACTCCCAAGACGACGACGGATGAGCTGCCGCGGCTGCGCCTATCTGGCCCAACCGGTACTCCTTGATCATTGGGTCGTAATAATCGTTTAGGCTGTCAATGCCCAGTATGTCGGCTCCGTCAGTGGTTTCAATAAGCCTGGTTGCAAGGCCGGAGCCTATAAACCCGGCTGCGCCAGTTATAAGTATCCTCATTGCTTAATCTCTTTTAAATATGTCGCGTGTGTAAACTTTGTCAGCCACATCGTCCAGACATGCGTCGTTGCGATTGGCAAGGATTGCGTTGCTCAGCAATTTGAAACGGTCAAGGTTGTTAACCACCTCCGAACCGAAAAACATTATACCGTCTTCCAGTGTCGGCTCGTAAATTATAACCTTTGCACCTTTTGCCTTTACACGTTTCATTACGCCTTGTATTGACGACTGACGGAAATTATCGGAGTTTGACTTCATTGTCAGGCGGTATACGCCTATCACGGTTTCTTTTTCCCGGCAGGCATCCCACTGGCTTGAGGCTGTGTAATATCCGGCCTTCCTAAGCACCTGGTCGGCAATGAAGTCTTTACGGGTGCGGTTACTTTCAACAATAGCGCCTATCAGGTTCTCAGGCACATCGGCATAGTTTGCCAACAGCTGCTTGGTGTCCTTGGGCAGACAGTAGCCTCCATAGCCAAACGACGGGTTGTTATAGTGCGTACCTATGCGTGGGTCAAGGCCTATGCCGTCTATGATAGCCTGCGAATCAAGCCCCTTTAATTCGGCATACGTGTCGAGTTCGTTGAAATAGCTTACCCTAAGGGCCAGATAGGTATTGGCAAATAATTTGACTGCCTCGGCTTCTTTGAGGCCCATGTAAAGCGTTGGTATGTCACTTTTTAATGCCCCCTGTTGAAGAAGTCCGGCAAAGGTGCGTGCCGCCTTGTCGAGCTGGGATATATCGGCTACGCGCAATATTGCCTCGTTTTCTTCTGAAAAACGTGAATCGTTAATTATTTTTGGCACGCCGGCTATGATGCGCGACGGGTAAAGGTTGTCGTAAAGAGCCTTGCTCTCGCGGAGGAACTCTGGAAAAAACAACAGGTTGAAACGCTTTATGCCTTTCTCGGCATACTTTATGTACAACGACCGGCAATAACCTACAGGAATAGTAGACTTAATTACCATAACCGCATTGGGATTAACCTTTAAAACCAAGTCGATAACATCCTCAATACAGTGCGTGTCGAAAAAGTTTTTTACAGGGTCGTAGTTGGTCGGCGCGGCAATGACCACAAAGTCGGCATCGGCATATGCCGATGCACCGTCGAGCGTCGCTGTCAAATCGAGCGTTTTTTCAGACAAGTATTTCTCAATATATTCATCCTGTATCGGAGATATGCGACGATTGATTTTATCAACCTTATCCTCGATAACGTCAACCGCGGTAACATGATGGTGCTGCGAAAGCAGCGTTGCTATTGACAGGCCGACATAGCCTGTGCCAGCTACTGCTATTTTGTATTTTTCCATACTTATCAAATTAATTATAATAAATACCGGCTATATTATACGCCGCCGCTTATTAAAAGCTATATCAATTCATTTAAAATCTGTTTAGTCAACAGGTTCCACATCAACAAGGTTTATGGCACATTTTGCCGAGCCGAGCATGTCAAAATGCACCAACAGTTCGCTTTTACCGTTGTTTGATACAAGAACTTCACCCTCCATGCCCCTTAGGCCGCCGCGAACAATCCTTACTTTGTCGCCCTTGCCATAGCACCTGTCAACCATTTCAACAGGCGTATCGGAGGAACCAAGCATAAATTTCAGTTTCTTTATTTCTAAATCGGGTATTACAGCTACAGACCTGCCCGACTCTGATGAAGCACTTGCCCTGTTTGTAAGGAACCGGAATATATATGGATACGATACAACCGTCCTACGTTCTTTCTCGGTACAATAAATAAATATTGTAGAATTTATTACAACCCTGTCCGCTTGAACACGTTTGCCGTTGCGCCACACCTTTGTTTCCTTTTGCGTGGCCACATAACACTCATAACCCTGTTTCATAAGCTTTTCCGCCGAAACTTTTTCCGTATTATGATTCACCACAGCTACAAACCACTGTTTTTTGTCCACGCCTACGGCGCCGTCAACGCACGTAGCCGCTGGCGTAACCATTGCAGAATCTTGATTGGCGCTCATCTAAAAAAGAGTTGCTGATTATCTGTTTGCATCACACTCTCTATACAAAAGAGGAGTACTGTATTTTTGCAAAATTACAATTTTTTTTCTGAAACAAAAAGGCAAAAGGTACCATTTTGCCCCCTTGCTTTATTAATTTTACCTTGCCGGGACCGAAAAAGCAAAACAGCCACTGCCAGCACTTACCAGTTTGATTATCAATCGAATTAATTTCAAATTCGCTTTCAATATATTTTACTTGTTCTTTTGCAGATATAGCAATTTTTCAGTAATTTTGCGCTATAATAACCATAAGTAGTTATAAAATCCTGGGTACATTCCCCCAGACACATCTTGCATAAAAATTTTCAACTATATCAAAAGTACTAATTGCAAAATGACTTCAAGAAGCATCCGCACTTTGATTTTATCACTTGCCTTACTGACATCTACAATCTATTCGTCAGCCGGCATGACCGATAGACAAGTAGTCGAATACATCAAAACTGCATCTGCCCAGGGCAAATCACAACAGACAATAGGACGCGAACTATTAGCCCGTGGCGTTACAGAAGACCAACTCCGGCGCATACAGTCGTCTCAAGGCAAGCCGTCGGAAAAAAACGAAAAACAGGATATAAATGTTGAACGCAGCAAAAGCGATGTAAAAAGTGCAGCCATAAACGGAACCGTGGGTGAAAGCACACAATATTCCACAAGCGATTTCAAGGAAATTGTGATAGAAGAACAACGAATGTCGACCGACGAACTCGACGTACGTGGTTCTAACGTAAGAAATATATTCGGACACAATATATTCCGGAACAGGAACTTGACATTCGAACCGAATGAAAACCTTGCCACCCCGGACGATTACAAACTCGGGCCGGGCGACGAAGTTGTAATAAACGTATGGGGAAACAACGAAGACCGCATACGGCAGACAATTTCGCCAGAAGGCCGCATATTTGTCACCCAGATAGGACCCATATATCTAAACGGGCTTACTATTGAACAGGCAAACGAACTTATAAGGGACCTGTTCGCTTCGAAATATGCCGATGTGGCCGACGAAGGTTCTGACATTTCGTTGACATTGGGCAACCTACGCACCATACAGGTTGACATAATGGGCGAAGTTACCACCCCGGGCACCTACCGCATATCGCCGTTCTCCACCCTCTTTCACGCGCTTTACAATGCCGGTGGGACAACTTCATCTGGTTCGCTTCGATCAATTGAAGTAATGCGCAACGGTCGAAAAATTGCTTCATCCGACATTTACGATTACCTGTTCAACGGAAAACGCTCCAACGACATCCGCCTTCAGGAAGGCGATGTAATAATAGTGCCCACTTATGACAGGCTCGTTGAAGTAATCGGAGAAGTAAAACGTCCCAGCACCTACGAACTCAAAAAAGGCGAAACCCTCTCCGACCTGATTAAATATTCAGGCGGCATGAAAGCAACCGCTTTTACCAACCGCGCGTCTGTTGACCGAGTAATAAACGGCGAAAAAACATTTGCCATTATCGAATCTAACGATTTCGAATCCACACGTCTTGACGACGGCGACATTGTCAATATAGGCAAGGCTATCGACATATATGACAACCGCGTAGAAATTGGCGGTGCCGTGTTCCGCCCTGGATATTATGCCATAGACAGCGAGGTAAAAACAATAAAAGACCTTGTAAAGATTGCCGACGGCTTGAAAGAAGACGCATTTCTTAACAGAGCCCAGCTTTTCCGCGAAACAGACGATAAAAACACAAAAATAATACCTGTCAATTTAGAAAAAATTCTAAACGGCTCCATTCCCGACATAAAGTTGCAAAAAAACGACGTCCTTGTCATTGCATCTAAAAATGATATGGAGCCAAAGGGAGACATATTGATCTTGGGCGAGATAAAGCTGCCAGGGAAATATAGTTATGCACAAAACCTAACGCTGGAAGACCTTATTGTTCAGGCTGGCGGACTTTCGGAAGGAGCATCATATGCAATAGTCGACATTTCACGCCGTATAAACAACCCTAACGCCACAAAAATCGGCAATAGAATATCAAATAACTACAAGCTGACAATTAAAGACGGCCTGATAATTGACGGAAAACCTGGATTCATTTTAGAACCTAACGACATCATAGACATTCGACGCTCGCCAGGATATGTTCCACAACGCCGTGTAGCCATCATTGGCGAAGTTCCATTTGAAGGCGGATATTCACTGGCAACACGCAACGAACGCATAAGCGACCTTGTGAAACGCGCTGGAGGAGTTTCTGAATATGCATATATCCGCGGCGCAAGCCTGAGCCGCAAAATGTCTGACGAAGAAAAAGCCGCTCGCGACGAAGTGCTGCGACTAGCCCGGTCAACTTCAGGCAACGACTCAATATCAATACAAAAAGTTTTAACTTCCGACAGATATTCTGTCGGCATAGAACTAGACAAGGCCCTCGCAAATCCAGGCGGACCTGACGACCTTGTACTCAAAGACGGTGACGCACTTGTTGTACCCGAAATGGTTAACACTGTCAAAATTTCGGGCGACGTTCTTTACCCCAATACGGTAATATTCACACCTGGTAAAAAATATAAATACTACGTTGAACAAGCCGGAGGATTTGGTAACCAGGCCAACAAAGGCCGTGCATTCGTGGTTTATATGAACGGACGAGTAGCCAGAGGCAAAAACGCCGTAATAGAACCAGGATGCCATATAATTGTACCATCAAAACAAAAAGGCAAAGGACTGTCAGTTGCCGAATGGCTGGCAATAGGAACATCTGCTGCCTCATTGGGCACAATGGGAGCCACCATTTCTAACCTCATTAAATAATCCGGCCAATGGAACAGGAAAACAAATTCAATACGGAGTCTCTGGTTCAAGAAAATCAGGAACAGGAAATAAACCTGCTTGAAATGGCCGCAAAACTATGGTCAAGCAGACGGATTATACTAAAATGGGTAGGAATAGGCATTGTTATAGGGCTAATTGTCGCATTTAGCATACCAAAAGAATACTCCTCATCTGTAAAACTGTCACCGGAGCTGAGCAATAGCGGAAGCTCTGGAAGCGGCATGAGCGCACTCGCGTCCCTAGCCGGCATCAATATGAATTCAGGCAACAGCAGCGATGCTGTTTACCCGGAACTCTATCCCGATGTAGTGTCATCAATACCATTCACAGTCAGCCTCCTGTCCGTACCCGTACAGACAGAAGATAACAAAGTTATAACTGTTCAAGAATTTCTTGAAGAAGAAACCTCCGCGCCATGGTGGAGCGCCATACTCAAGCTTCCATTCAAAGCAATAGGAGCTGTAAAAGGACTGTTCAGCGAAAGTAACGAGGCAGAATCCGACACAATAAATGCCTACAACCTTACATTGGAACAATATACGCTAGTAAAAGCCTTAAGCAGTCGCATAAACGCAGATGTTGACTCAAAAAGCCTTGTTGTTACTATCTCATCAATGATGCAGGATCCCAAAGTAGCGGCACAGTTGGCCGACACGGTAACTTCACGTTTGCAAAAATATATTACAAGCTACCGCACCGAAAAGGCCCGGCAAGACCTGTATTACGCAAAAAAGATTAATGAAGAAGCCCGTCAGGCATATTACACAGCCCAAAAAAATTATGCCACCGCAAGCGACCGCAACCAATCGCTAAGCTCAAGAGCAGCAGCCATAGCAATTGAGCGAATGCAAAACGAAGCTTCCCTTGCATTTAACCTATACAATTCCACAGCCCAACGCGTGCAGATAGCAGAAGCCAAAGTACAGGAAACAACGCCCGTATTTGCCGTAGTGCAACCGGCCACAGTACCTGTAAAAGCAGCTAAACCTTCAAAAGCAGCCATTTTAATTGGTTTTGTATTTCTTGCCTTTGTAGCTTCAGCAGCATACATACTTTTCCTACCAGGATTAAAAGAATCCATAAAGTCCGTTGCAAAAAATAGAACAACACTCCAATTACAAGACTAAAACTATAGGATAAACAAATTAAAGAGGCGGTGTAGTAATATAAATTTTACTACACCGCCTCTTTAATTTGTTTATATCTGCGTTATTCCTCAATGGGACTAAAATCCTCCTTACCGACACCACACAAAGGGCAGAGCCAGTCTTCTGGAAGGTCTTCAAACGATGTCCCAGCCGGTATACCGC
>SSTG01000230.1 GCA_004801635.1 Muribaculum caecicola
GCATGTGCATTTGCACGAAATAGGCCAGGCGGTTAAGGCTGAAATAGAGTCGCTTGGCTTTTTTGCCGCAGAGTTCAACACTATAGCCATTGACGACGGGATTGCCATGGGGCATGACGGCATGCTGTATTCGCTGCCGTCGCGCGACCTTATTGCCGACTCGGTGGAGTATATGGTTAACGCGCATAAGGCAGATGCCATGGTGTGCATAAGCAACTGCGACAAGATTACGCCTGGAATGCTTATGGCTGCTATGAGGCTTAACATTCCGGCTGTTTTTGTCAGCGGCGGACCGATGGAAGCCGGCGAAGTTGACGGTAGGGCGCTGGATTTGATTGACGTTATGATTGATTCGGCCGACACTAGCGTGCCGGATTATGCCGTGGGTCTGCTGGAGGCTAAAGGATGTCCTACCTGCGGCTCGTGTTCGGGTATGTTTACGGCAAATTCAATGAACTCGCTTACCGAGGCTTTGGGCCTGTCGCTGCCCGGAAACGGTACTGTTGTGGCAACGCACAAAGAGCGCGCAGGGTTGTTTGTCAGAGCCGCCCGTCAGATTGTTGCCAATGCCGAAGCATATTATTTTAACGGCGACGAGTCGGTGCTTCCGCGCAATATAGCCACGCGTCAGGCTATGCTTAATGCCATGACTTTGGATATAGCTATGGGTGGCTCCACGAATACGGTGCTTCATTTGCTGGCCGTTGCCAACGAGGCCGGTGTTGATTTTACAATGGCGGATATAGACATGCTTTCGCGCCGTACGCCTGTTTTGTGCAAGGTTGCGCCAAATTCAAACTACCATATGCAGGATGTTAACCGTGCCGGCGGAATAATGGCCATACTTGGCGAGCTTGCCGCCCACGGGCTGCTTGACACTGATGTGCGCCGTGTTGACGGAATGACTCTGGGCGAGGCTATAACGCGCTATACCGCAGGTGCCGACGGCGATTATACAGACGAGGCCGAGGCTTTGTGGAAATGTGCTCCTGGAAATCTGGGGCGCAACCTTGTGCTGGGTTCGCAGGACAATATATACGGGACGCTGGATACAGACCGCGCCAACGGGTGTATACGTGATTTTGAACATGCCTATGTTGCCGACGGCGGTCTTGCCGTGTTGCGTGGAAACATAGCGCAGGACGGCTGTGTTGTGAAGACTGCCGGCGTTGACGAAAGCATATTCCGGTTTAGCGGCCCTGCAAAGGTGTACCGTTCGCAGGATGAGGCTGTCGATGCCATTCTTCGCGACAAGGTTGAGGCCGGTGACGTTGTTGTCATTACTCATGAAGGACCGAAAGGAGGCCCGGGCATGCAGGAAATGCTTTACCCTACGAGCTATCTGAAGTCGAAACATCTTGGCCGGCAGTGTGCCCTGATTACAGATGGCCGTTTTTCGGGAGGTACGTCGGGGCTGTCAATAGGGCATGTGTCGCCTGAGGCTGCTTCGGGTGGTAATATCGGGCTTATAAAGGATGGTGATGTTATTGATATAGACATACCGGCCCGTTCTATAAACGTGCGCCTTAGCGATGCCGAACTGGCCGAACGCCGGGCTGCCGAGCTTTTGCGTGGGCCGGAGGCTTTTACCCCACTGGGGCGCAACCGCATGGTGTCGAAAGCGCTAAGGGCTTATTCGGCAATGGTGTCGTCGGCCGACAAAGGCGGCGTGCGCCTGATTTAATAATGAAAATGAACTAAAATGCAGACTAATCAACCTATAACCGGGGCCGACGCGCTGATGCGTTCGCTTATAAGCGAGGGTGCCGATATTGTTTTCGGTTATCCCGGAGGCTCGATAATGCCGGTTTATGACAGTCTTTACGACTATCAGGACAAACTGCGCCACATACTTGTGCGCCACGAGCAGGGGGCTACACATGCGGCTCAGGGATATGCCCGTGTGACAGGCCGTCCGGGGGTGGTTATAGTTACCTCGGGCCCGGCGGCTACAAATGTGATTACGGGCCTTAGCGAT
>SSTG01000231.1 GCA_004801635.1 Muribaculum caecicola
ATGCCTTTGAAAGTCTTGTGGATAAGTATGCGCTGGTGTTTGCAGACTCTCAACGGAGTCGAATCAACATATGCAATGCCGGTACAAGCCCCAAGCAACACTTCCTTTATGAATACCGTGAGTGACAACAGCACGGACTTTTGCAATTCGACAAATCTGTTGTATGACACTGTCTTAGGGAACAGGTGGAGAAGGTGCTTGCAGACACACTGCGTGTAAAAGTGTTTGAGGCATCTGAATCCCTTGCTGTGAAAGAGAATCAGGATGGTGATGACCTCGGCATCGGAAAGCCGTCCCGGCTTATTGCGATGCTTCTTGCCATCACAGAGCTGATGCTTTTTGAGTTCAGATGAAAAATACTTGCAGAAATCATCGGCAAGACAGAAAATTTCAGTAATTTTGTCCTCGGTAATCATAGCGGTAAATACCTGTAAATGTTGTAATTGAGCACTATAAATTTACTAATTTTTCGTGAGACTACCAAGAAAATCAGCCACTTAGTTTTGCACTAAATGGCTGATTGTTTTATTATTGAATAACTGAATTCTTATATCGAACTCACGTTAAATTAGTTCGCCGTTTCGATTCTTGTCGGTATATGTGTGCACTAACGATACATTGCCCATCAGAGAGCGTTTTTCATTGGAGTTTGAAATGCGGACTTGCCCATACTCACTGTTGCGCTTGGTGTGCCCTCCCAAATTCTTATCGTCACGGGTTATAGTTTTATCCGGAAAGATATACGATTCTAGTGTGTATTGTTTATCGCGCGACATATCCCACATAGAGTAGCCGGCAGATACGCTGAATTGTGTATTTCCTTTCGACATTTTTGCATAGGCTTCATACGTCCCATTAAGATGTCCTATGTTTTGTTGTGCTTCAATTGTTGCATACCCACCGAACGGATATTTTTTAGTAATGAAGTTTATTGCGGCATAATCGTGTGAATAGCGTCCGGTTGGAACGTCATGAAACTCTATTTTTTCAATATCTTTCGAACGTAGATTTTTTACAGTGTTATAGTCAGCCGGTAAACCATCAATATATAGGGAGACATTATTTCCAAACATCTCTACTATTCCGGCCATAGGCTGAATTTCGAATCCCGGCAATTTTAGGTTGTCTAGAAGTTGGTAGGCAGAAAAGGAATTCTTGACAGACGTTGCATCCGGATAGATGTCAAGATGATTTCCCTGACGGTCTATTCTACGCCCGGTAACGGTTATTTCCTGAATAATTTTATGATCTGTTTCGAGGCTTGTTGTGCCTAAGTTGGTAACAGGCAGGTTTATTAAATTTGTTATCTCTTTTGTTTTATATCCTAATGACGTGTATATGAATTTATATAAGCCAAGTTTAGGCAATTGCATATTGTATACACCTAATGAGTCTATTTCGCAACCTTTCACAAATACAGAGTCATTTTCAAATGCCCTGACAATGGCATATGGCAGTACAGAGTTGTCTGGGCCGGTTACTTTGCCCGTTATATTAATTTGAGCTATAGAAAAAATGTATCCGTTAACAAATATAAATAGTGCAAAAAGTTGGCGCATAATTATGTGTATTATGATTTTTTTGACAAACAGATTCTTACTCAAAATCAGAATATCAATACTGAGTAAGAATCTGTTATGGTTTAAGGCTAATTTATGGTTTGACAATTAATTCTCCAGAGCAAGAGTACTCATTCCATAAACACAATGGTACAATGCCATCGTTATCCGTTTCTAACTCAATTAATCCACCTGGCATAAGTGGATCTGATTCTAGCCTTTTTTCAATTTCATTCACTAGCATTGAGTCATAAAGAGCATTACTTACATTTGTAATTCGGGAATTCTTTTTAGTTTCATTTTCCATAATGATAAAAATTTAATGTTTATTAGTAAATATACTTTGAGTAGTAACTATTCAGCGAATCGAATACAATCAGGTTGGTCAGCAACAATTTTAGAATA
>SSTG01000232.1 GCA_004801635.1 Muribaculum caecicola
GGAAGAAGAACTGGGCCTGGTCTAGCTGGTCGCGAGCATTACGGGCATCTGGATAACGGTTTATATACTCTTTTATAGGCGAACCATGATGGTGCAGAAGTGCCATTGACAAATCTGGCCTCTGCATCTGCGACATCAATGCAAATTTTGCAAATATGGCATCTTTGTGATCCAGATATGTAATAGCCGAATTCTGATTCTTCATCCAGGGGAATTGTTCCAAATGGGCAATTTTTTCATCTATTCTGGACAACGGAGATTCAGAGTTATATCCGGAGCCTGAAAAAAAGAGCATCTGGTTGAACTGTTCGCCACGGCTTTTCACACGTACTACCTTTTTCAGATAGTCACGAAGGTTCTCGTACTTGTTCTTACCGTAAAAATCAAAACTTTTTATACGCCCCGAATAAAGCGATGGCGAGGATTTTTGAGGAGAATCGGCACGCATAGAATAGTAATACAACAACGGCTTTTTAGAATCACGTTCAATAAAATCGAACTGAAGGTCTAGATCGTCATAAAAACGGTCGGATGGACAAGCTGAACGTTCCATCCGCTTCGGATTCTGCAACACTTTGAAAGCCGATGTAAGATGCTGCGCATCTAGCAACATCGGAACAGGAATGTCCCCGACAAACACCATACCCTCAATAGGTACAGACTTTCTGTGAGCCATACCGGAAATAACCGCACGCAGCGAATCGGGTGTCACATCAGGTGTCACTACCACTATTTCCGATTTCAGCCCCTGTTTGTCAACCGATTGCGCATATTGCGCCAATTCGGATGCTGTCTTGGTATAACTCACACTGTCAACAAATATGGCAAAACCGTGCGAGGCAGCTGTTAGTGTCGTTGCCGCACACAGCGATATTGCCAATATAGACAAACGTATGCTATTTATAATTTTCACAATAAATATATTTTAGGTTTATTAAAAAGCCAACGACAGTCCACAATTCAGTGAATTAAGACCGTCATTTTTATAATTGTCAAGTTTACCGCCGATGCACATCTCGGTACCACCGGCAATATATACACCAATAATAAAGTCCTTGACTGGCAGTTTTGCCTCTATACATCCGTTTACAGCCACAGACGACGAAGTCAGATATGCATATAACGGCAACGAATATTTATGCTCCAGTTCCAAACCGTTAAAATCGGAACTAGCAGACAGGCTCGTGGCATATGCGCCATCAAGACCTACTCCGAGGCGCACTCTCTTAACCATAAAATGTTTCATTACATTGGCTGAAACATATATACGGCTGTATTTCTGAAAGTACAGTTCGGGATAATTCTTTGTGTCAGACATAAGGAACATAGCAGAACCTCCAGCCGTAAACGAAGACACCCCTTGCCGGTCAAGTCTGTCAAACCTATACGACATTGTTGCCTGAACACGTGATTCCTTATGCTTTATCGAACTTCCCATCACTTCGTAGTGGGTAGTTCCGTTTTCTGTAACGCTTTTTTGGTCAAACCAGCGACCTTTTACCGAATTAGATTCAGCCCATATTTCTATATTATGGGCGGCACGAGACGAAACAAACGACAACCGGTTATAAAAACCAAACTTGTCGTTAAGATACTCACCGGCCTTGAACTGGTATGTGCTTCCTCCGTCAGTTGCATTTTCATTTTCACGGCTATATGTAACCGAGAGATAGTCTGAAACATTGTTGCTGAATTTATAACGGAAATCCACACTGGCAAACCACGACGTACCCTTGGCATCACGCGTATAAGAAGCTCCACTCTGCGGATAAAACGTACCCAGACCGCTCATAATATAAAACTGGAAATTCAATGCCGTCTGGACACATGTATAATGCGCTGACTCGTTAAACAGGTTCACGCCACCAGTGGCACCTACTGAAAATGCAGTAGTAACATCCCACTGTACACCTGGATTTATT
>SSTG01000233.1 GCA_004801635.1 Muribaculum caecicola
GCGTGTGCCTTCTTCATAAGTGAGCGAGTAGGCCGACAGGTGTTCTGGCCGTAGGCTGAGCAGTTTGTTTAGCGAGTATTCCCATGATTCCGGTGTCTGTTTCGGCAATCCGTAAATTAAATCCAGGCTTATGTTGTCGAATCCGGCTGAACGTAGTGTAAGGTAGGCATTTACAGCATCGGCCGGAGTGTGTCTGCGGCCTACGGATTCCAGTTCGGTATGGATCATGGACTGTACGCCCATGCTTATGCGGTTTACTCCGAGCGACTTTATTGTGGCAGCCCATCGGGGTGTTACATCCTCCGGGTTGGCCTCTACGGTAAACTCTGTCACGTTTTCCAATGGGAGGAATTGTAAAATGTAACCATACAGCTCCGGTGGTATTGCTGACGGAGTTCCGCCCCCTATGTATAATGTGGTTATGGGCTGCGATATTTCATTGCGCCGCATTTGCCACTCGCATGCCAGAGCCTTTATATATTGGCCGGCTAATGTTTCTGCGCCGTTTTTGCATGGCCGCGAATAAAAATCGCAGTAGTAGCATTTTGAATGACAAAACGGTATGTGTATGTATATTCCTGCCATGTGCCTGTTATGGTTTCTTTATTTCTTGGCCGCAGAGTGCGCCGTATTTACAGTAGCGGCAGTGCGACTGGTGCGGAATGGCACGGAACGGTTCGTCGCTGTCGAATAACTTTGTCAGTATGTCGGACAGTTTGTTTGTTACTTCGTTGTTAAAGTCAAGGTAGTTGTTTAGCGCCATACCCTCGATGGTTACATCGTTCAGGCCTTCTGACTCAAGTGTGCGGAATTTGTATATACACGGTTTTATAGGGCCGTTGTAGCCGGTTGTTTCGCGGTAGGCATTACAATATATGAATAATTGCAGTATGGCTTTTTCATGCCCGTCTTTGTCGGACACGGTGTCGAACAGGTGCGATAATTGTTTTACGGCAATATTGTCGTTGCCGGTTTTGTAATCGATTATTGCAACTGTTCCGTCAGCCAGGCGGTCAATGCGGTCAATGCTTCCGTTCAGGTTTATCCCTAGTCCTGGGCTGATGTTTATATAGTGGGCTATTTTATGCTCGGCATTGACAAAATAGAATGGGGCGCGTTTCTTCTCCTCTTTGAATAGCAGTATCATGAATTTTTGCATGATGTTGCCTATCACCCTGGCTTCCCCCACAAGGGCTGTTGGGTTTGAGTAGGGCTGCCCTGGCGGATTTACAGACGGAAGCCTGTTGTAGTTTTTGTTTATGGAGCCGGTTATTAGTTTTTGCAGTTCTAATTTTTCAGATATAAGCCTGTCGAGCAGTTGTGCGGTAACATGTAGCGGGGCGTTGCCGGATTGAAACCTGCGGTACGATTGCTCGGCTATTTCGTGAAGAATTGTTCCGAATAGCCCTTCGTCCATGTATTCTACAATGTCGTCGGAAACGTTTAGCTTTTCCACGTGCTTGAAATAGAATAGTAGCGGACATGCCACCAAGTCGTTGATGGACGATGCAGAAAGCGCTCTCTTAGGCTCGTTCGGGCTCTTATAAAGGTTTATGATGTCCATTATGCGTGAAGTCTTTTTGACTTCTAATGGTTTTGTTGTTGTTTGCGACGGCATTTCAAAATAGGCATGCTCTATGTGCAGTTTGCCGACAGGAAACTTATAAATAAGCTGGTACAGGTATCGCGACATGTCGCCGCTGTTAATGCCTTGCGTACGTGTGTCGTAAATAAGGGTAACCCGTTTTGCTCCGGCAATTAGCCTGTAGAAATGGTAGGCGAACACGCATTCCTGAAA
>SSTG01000234.1 GCA_004801635.1 Muribaculum caecicola
GGATCGTCCGTTTTTACATGGCGGTCCGGTATTTTTGTATGCGGAAACGTTATTAATAAAAATACTATCATATGGATTATAACAGCATGCTTCTTAATGCCCTGCAGTGGGCCCGACAGGCCGGGGCCGTGCAGCTGGGGCATTTCCGTCAAGGAAACCTCGACATACGCACCAAGGCCACCGAGGCCGATGTGGTGACTATAGCCGACCGCGAGTCGGAGCGGCTGATAATAGACGGCATACATGCTGCCTATCCCGGACATGCTATCCTGTCGGAAGAATCGGGCGAGGAGGCCGGTTCCGGTTCGGGGTGGCGCTGGATAATAGACCCTCTTGACGGAACCACAAACTACAGCCAGGGTTTGCCGTTGTTCAGTGTGTCTATTGCCCTGGAACACGACGGCCAGGTTGTGTCGGGCGTTGTATACGCGCCGTACACCGACGAGCTGTTTCATGCCGTCAGGGGCGAAGGGGCCTTTTTAAACGGCCGGCCAATTTCTGTTGCAGGCAAGGATAGGCTTGCCGAGTGTGTGGTGTCGACAGGTTTTCCTGTCGACAAGCATCAGACAGCCGACAATAACCTTGACAATGTTTCGCGTATTATGCCGCAGGTGCGCGGACTGCGCCGCCTGGGATCGGCCGCGATAGACATCTGCTATGTCGCCGCAGGATTCCTTGACGGTTATTGGGAGCTGAACCTCCACCGCTGGGACGTGGCTGCGGCCGAACTGATTCTAGCCGAGGCCGGAGGGGTAAGCAGCCGTTTCAGGCCAGACAGGGGAGAGGCTGTGGTTGCCGGCTCGCCAAAGATACATGACAGTTTGAAGTCGCTGCTATCGGCAACCGCGCCGCTATAGGCGGTGGCACATAGGGCGTTTTCTGCAACTAGCCGGGACAAAAAGTTGTGGCATTGTAAGAAAACTTTGGAAATGTGCAGACTTTCGCTTAATTTTGTACGCTAATACATTAAACCGTGCCTTACCGCTATGCGGCAGGTGCGCGGTGCCTGGACAAGACAATAATAAAAACTTAATAAAATGGCAGAAAACGACCAGAACGCTCCGAAACAGGAGACAACAGAACTCGAGGCTCTTGCCGCCGAAAACAAGGAGATTAAAAACGACGTTACCCGAGGACAGAAATATGTTATGTGGGGCATGATAGCCGTCTCTGTGATAGCCGTGCTTACGGTTATTTACATATTTGCAATCCGCAACCCGGCAGTGAAAGCAGCCAACGAGGCTGTTGCCCAGGCCGACATGACTATGACCCAGGGCAACGATTCGCTGGCCTTGGCACAGTACCAGCAGGTAGCAAAAGAATACGGTTATGATGCCGGCAACAACGCGTCGCTTATGGCAGCCACGCTTCTTTACAAGAAAGGCGAGTACCAGCAGGCAATAGACCAACTTAAAAACTACAGCCCAGCCGAAGCTATTGTAGGCGCTGCCGCAAAATCGTTGGAAGGCGACTGCTATGTGAACCTAAAAAATTACGACCAGGCTGTTAAATGCTACGACAATGCAATAAGCGTAAGTGACGACAATGCATACTACACCCCGTTGTTCATGATAAAGAAGGCTACCGTGCTCCGCGAACAGGGCAAGTATGCCGACGAACTGAAGGTGCTTGAAAATATCCGTGAAAACTATTCGGAATATTGCAACGCATACCGTTTTGACGTAGACAAATATATAGGCCGCGCCAAATATCAGGCAGAAAACGCCAAGTAAAGCGCCCTATATAAAAATAAAAGTTTGCAAAAGCG
>SSTG01000235.1 GCA_004801635.1 Muribaculum caecicola
TTCCAGGCCGGAAACTTCTACATGGATATTATAAACGACCTCGAAAAAATGGGCGACTACATTATAAACGTAACCGGAACCATACGCGACTCCTATCTGCGCCACACAGTATAGGGAGAATGCTCAAGCCAAACAATCAGGAGCCTGCCGTTCTATTTGTCGCGGCAGGCTCCTTTTTTTGCAATATTGTAATTGCACAGGAACGCAAAAATATGTGCAAAAGCCCCCACATTCCGGCTTTTCGCAAAAAACTATTATTATCTTTGTGTTGTTAAAACACAGGCAAGGAAAAACCAAATGCCGTGTTTAAATAAAAAACTCAACTATTTCTAAGGTATGAACCAACTAAAACAAGTTGCACGGAGGCTGCACGGATTACGCGACGCGCTGAACCTCTCTTTGGAAGAAATGGCCCAAGGATGCGGAGTATCACCCGACACACTTGAATCATACGAAAGCGGCAACGTCGACATTCCCGTTAGTTTTCTGCACCAGATGGCAGCCGCATACGGGGTGGAACTTACCGCACTCCTTTTTGGCGAAGAACCCAAAATGAACTCATATTATATTACCCGCTCCGGAAAAGGCGTGAAAGTAGAACGCACGGCCGCATATTCCTATCAGGACCTCGCCGCCGGATTCCGACAACGCGTAATAGCGCCGTTCATGGTTACCATAAATCCCGAAGCCAATGCCGGCGCACACTTAAACCCCAACACCCACCCCGGGCAAGAGTTCAACTATGTGGTTGAAGGCGAACTGGAAATATCAATAGCCGACAAAAATGCAGTTTTACGCCCTGGCGACAGCATAATGTTCGACTCCAGCCTGCCGCACGCCTTGCGCGCCATAGGCGACAAGCCTACACGCATAATCGCAATTATATCCTGACCCACTACTTTGCTGTTGCTTTCTTTATTCAACCAGCCTGTTGATTCACGGCTATTTCCTTTTGACACTTATGATAGAAAATTTTCTCGAAAAAACAGAATTCTCTTCATACAAAGACTTTATGGAAAATTTTCATGTACGCGTACCTGAAAATTTTAATTTTGCCTATGATGTTGTTGACCGCTGGGCCGATGAAGACCCGGACAAACCGGCTTTGCTTTGGACTAACGACCGCGGCGAATGCCACCAGTTCACTTTTGGTGAAATGAAAAAATACTCCGACCAGACAGCCTCGTTCTTTCAAAGCGCAGGCATCGGACGTGGCGACATGGTTATGCTTATCCTCAAACGGCACTACCAGTTCTGGTTCTCAATCCTCGCCCTGCACAAGCTTGGCGCTACGGCCATTCCGGCATCACACCTGCTAACGGAAAAAGACATCGTTTACCGGTGCAACATGGCAGGAATAAAGGCCATCGTATCGACAGGCGACAAAATAATAGTTGACCACGTCGAAAAAGCCCTTCCCAAATGCCCCACACTAAACGTGCTCGTATCCACAGGCCCTATAGTTCCCGACGGATGGTTCGACTTCAACAAGAGTATTGCCGCAGCCAAACCGTTTGAACGCCCGCAATTGGCAAATACGAATTCCGATGTAAGCCTGTTGTACTTTACTTCAGGAACCACAGGCGAGCCCAAAATGGTGGCACACGACTTCACATACCCCCTGGGACACATTGTCACCGGATACATATGGCACAACCTCAGGCCTGACAGCCTGCACCTTACGCTGGCCGACACCGGTTGGGGGAAAGCCGTCTGGGGAAAGCTCTACGGACAATGG
>SSTG01000236.1 GCA_004801635.1 Muribaculum caecicola
CGCTAATGATCAGGTGCTTGCTCGACCTTTCGCTCGAAGGCAAGTCGGTTATCGACATGGGCACCGGAACCGGTATTCTTGCCATTTTGGCCGCAATGCGTGGAGCCGCTACGGTAAACGCTGTAGAGATAGACGAGTTTGCCCAGATAAACGCTGTTGAAAATGTGTCATTGAACGGACATCCTGAAATAAACGTAATACTTGGCGATGCATCAGTGTTACCCTCGTTGCCTAAGGCCGACTATTTTCTGGCAAATATAAACCGCAATATCATACTCGGCGACATGGAAGCGTATGCCGCCGCAATTAAGCCCGGCGGACTGCTAATAATGAGCGGCTTCTACAAAGCCGATGCAATCGACATAGTGGCATGCGGCCTGGAATACGGCCTGTCGTACAGTGCGCACAAGGTGGATAACGACTGGACGCAGCTTATACTCCGGAAACAAAAAATAAATCTGGCTTGTGCCGGAATGGAACCAAACAGAAAAACAAGTTGATGAAAAATTTGATTGAGATAACCGACGTTGTGAAGCGCTATGACGGGCATACGGCTCTGGATGGCGTTAGCATGCGCGTTGAGGAAGGTGCCGTGCACGGGCTGCTTGGCCCTAACGGAGCAGGAAAGTCTACACTTATACGCATACTGAACCATATAATAGAAAACGACGAGGGCACGGTATTGCTCGATGGCGAGCCTGTAACGGCTGCTTCGGTGCGGCATATTGGGTATTTGCCAGAAGAACGCGGCCTTTATAAAAAAATGAAGGTGCTTGACCATATTATTTTCCTTGGGCGTTTGAAGGGCATGTCGCGCCATGATGCGCGTAATGCCGGCCTGGAGTGGTTGCGTAAAATGGATCTTGAGGAATGGAAGGACAAGAAGATAGAGGCCCTGTCGAAAGGTATGGCGCAGAAAGTTCAGTTTATAGGTACCATAGTGCACCGTCCGAAACTCCTTGTTTTTGACGAGCCGTTTTCCGGATTTGACCCTGTTAATGCGGAACAGATAAAGAAAGAGATGCTGGAACTTAACCGTCAGGGGGCAACAATTCTGTTTTCAACACACAATATGGCCTCGGTAGAGGAAGTTTGTCGCAACATAACGCTGATAAATAAATCTAAGGTGGTTCTTGACGGCGATGTGCATTCGGTACGCCAAAAGCATAAAAAGCATATTTACCGTGTTTCCATATCCGACCCCGTACTTGCTCCGGCCGACGGCTTGTTTACTATAGAAAGTATACAGGCTGATGCTGTCAGAGGCTCTAATGCGGTAGTGAAATTATGCGCTGGCGCTGATTTCCGTACAGTTGTCGGTTATTTGAACAACCGCTACTCACTTACCGGCTTTGAGGAGATACTGCCCACGATGAATGAAATTTTTATTGAAACCGTAACCACCGCCGCCAACAATGAATAAGTCTAGATTTTTACTTATAATGCAGCGAGAATATTATTCGATAGTTGCAAAGAAATCGTTTATAGTCAGCACGCTGCTGGTGCCTTTGTTGGTGCTGTGTATAGGTGTTGTTCCTGTAGTGCTGTCAGAACTGAGCAGTGCCGATGTGCGCCAGGTGGCCGTTGTAGACGAGACGGGCCGTTATGGAAAGGAGCTGAAAGGTAACGACGAGTTTCAGTTTAGCATAGCCGGGTACCAGGAATCCGATTCCAGGAATCTCCGTCAGAAGTTTAACAGTGATTCCACAGGCTTGTATGCAATAG
>SSTG01000237.1 GCA_004801635.1 Muribaculum caecicola
GAAGCCATATATCAGCCGGAAGGAACTCAGAAAGTGCCTCGCACTGTATTGCAACAACCCATGATATGGGCGTATGTAAAAGATTTCGGCAAATTGCCGGATGATATATGTCTGGTGGCTGTTGTTGACGGTCTGATTGTCGGGGCGACATGGTCGAGGCTCGGCTGTTCATACGGCAAGGTTGATGACTCAACGCCTGAATTGGCAATCTCCGTTTATCCCGAATACCGAGGCAAAGGCATCGGCACAAGGCTTCTTTCTTCCTTATTGGATGCTATTCATAAAATAGGATATGGAAAAGTCTCATTGTCGGTCGATAAATCCAATTATGCTGTGGGAATGTATCTTAAAGCCGGTTTTGAAATATTGGAAGAAAGAGAACATGATTATATAATGGTTAAACGCTGGAATAATGAGTGAAATTCGACATATTTCATACGACAGTACCTACCTAAACAAGCAGATGGCACTCGCGGTCTATCTTCCTGATGAATATAAATATGGCAGTAAATTCCCTGTATTGTATTTTCTGCATGGAAGAAGTGGTGATGAGTCTTTTATTGAGCAGTTAGGTTTGGCACAATTGACAGATTCACTGATTGCCGCATCCAAAATAGAACCGATGATAATCGTTTGTCCACGAATGGATAATAGCCGTGGTCTGAACTCAGCCAAGATTGCACGTCAGGAAAAGATAGGTAATAATGTGATAGATGTCGGTAGATATGAGGGTTATTTTATCCAAGAAATTATTCCATATATTGATGGGAATTTCAATACAATAGCCTCTCGAAAGGGAAGATATGTAGGAGGGTGTTCTGCCGGAGGATTTGCAGCAATCCATTACGGCTTAAAATACCCCGAACTATTTTCCAGGATAGGTGGACATATGCCTGCTATAGAAACTGAACTTGCCCTATCGGATATTCCCTATTATGGGAACGAACACAGTTTTCATAAAAACAATCCTCTGGAGTTCGAGCGATTTGAAAAGCTACATCAAAAGCAAGAGTGGTTTCTTGATGCAGGGGATGAAGATGAGGGTGGTTTCAACAATGCGGTGGAATCATTGTCCAAGAAATTAATATCACATGGAATCTGCGTCGAGCATCATATATCGCCCGGACATCATAATCTTCAATATGTCAAAAGCAATATTCGGAAATACTTAATCTTTTACGGAAACAGGATATGAACGAGTTCAAACAATTAGGTTCACATACGGATTTTACCGCTAATAATTGTATACTGCTATGGAAAGTCGCAAAGTAATCATAACTTGGATTGCCGTTACAGTAGCAGTGATGTTCGCATTGCCGTTTGCTGTGGCAGGATTCGCGTCGGAATGTTCGGGAATGGCTTTGTGTATGATATTGTTTCATGACTTCATAAGGTAATTGGAAATGGAAAGAATTACTGATCAATGCATAGTCGCTCGGCAGTTTTCTTAAATAATACAAAAACACCCGATTTTACATTCTTGGGTGTAAAATCGGGTGTTCATTTTACAATTTGCTGATTTTCAGCGTTTATTGCGGAGAGACAGGGTTTTGAACCCAAAACTCTAACCGCTTATATTTCAGCTACTTTGCTTTCAAAATTTCAAATAGGTAACGAAACAGTAACGATTTTCAACCGTTAAGCCTGTCCAACTTTGACCGCTTGTATCTAACATTTGAAAAGGGACCCGGATAGCATTTGAAAAGGGGACCACCCGG
>SSTG01000238.1 GCA_004801635.1 Muribaculum caecicola
GGCTTCACAATGCGTGCTGCAGCCACGGCCTAAAACAATGCGCATAACCATAAACGGGAAACTAGGTAAAGGCGTAACAGCCAAAGACCTCGCATTATATATCATTGCACAGATGTCTACAGGCGGAGCTACAGGCTATTTCGTGGAATACGCAGGCGAAGCAATAAGGGCTTTGTCGATGGAAGAACGAATGACCGTGTGCAACCTGTCGATAGAAATGGGAGCTCGCGGCGGTATGATTGCCCCCGACGAAACCACGTTTGCCTACGTGAAAGGCCGCGAACACGCACCTTCCGGCGAGGCATGGGACAAAGCCGTGGCATACTGGCGCACACTGCCCACCGACCCGGATGCCGTTTTCGACCGCGAAATAACATTCGATGCCGCCAATATAGGCCCTCGCCTAACCTACGGCACAAACCCCGGAATGGGAATCGACATTTCTGAAACAGTACCATCATATGAAGGAACTGACCAGGCCGGAGCCATTTCGCATGCCAAGGCTTTGGAATATATGCGCTTCAGCGAAGGACAGAAGCTTGAAGGCACAAAAGTTGACTACGTATTCCTCGGCTCCTGTACAAACGGCCGCCTGAGCGATTTCCAAGCATTTGCCGATATGGTAAAAGGCCGCAAAAAAGCTCCCCACATAACAGCATGGCTTGTTCCAGGTTCACAGGAAGTATACCGGCAGATTATTTCAGCCGGAATTGACAAGGTACTTCAGGAGGCCGGGTTCGAGCTCCGTCAGCCAGGCTGCTCGGCATGTCTGGCCATGAACGACGACAAGATTCCACAAGGATGCCTTGCCGTATCAACGTCAAACCGCAACTTCGAAGGCCGTCAGGGACCCGGTTCACGAACCATTCTGGCCGGGCCGCTTGTTGCTGCGGCAGCAGCCATAACAGGCAGCATAACCGATCCTCGCACACTTTAAATTTGACAGAAATGCACGAAAAGTTCACCACCATACGCTCCACGGCCATACCGCTGCCGATGGAAAATATCGACACCGACCAGATAATACCGGCCCGCTTCCTCAAAGCCACATCACGCGAGGGTTTTGGCGAAAACCTGTTCCGCGACTGGCGCTTTATGCCCGACGGCAGTCCAAATCCCGACTTCGTACTGAACAACCCCGTATACAAAGGATGCATACTGGTTGCCGGCAAAAACTTCGGATCAGGCTCGTCGCGCGAACACGCCGCATGGGCAATACACGACTACGGATTCCGCGTTGTTGTTTCCAGTTTTTTTGCCGACATACACCGCAACAACGAGCTAAATTCGTTTGTACTGCCCGTAACCGTCACTCCGGAATTCCTTGCAGAACTGTTCGCATCAATCAACGAAAATCCGCTTACGGAAATAATTGTAGACCTGCCAGCGCAAACCATAACAAATACAGCAACAGGTCACAGCCAGAACTTCGACATAAACCCGTATAAAAAAGAATGCCTGCTAAACGGCCTTGACGACATCGACTACCTGCTTACCAAGCAGGCCGAAGTAGAGGCATGGGAAGCTTCTCGCCAGGCATAAAACATTAGCTTTTGCTTGAAAAAAATGCATGTTGAAGTTTTAGACACCACACTGCGCGACGGCGAACAAACATCGGGCGTGTCGTTCAGCACGTCGGAAAAAATGGCCCTGGCACGACTATTGCTTGC
>SSTG01000239.1 GCA_004801635.1 Muribaculum caecicola
GGTTATATAGAGCACTCCGCCGGCATTTGCAAGTAAAAATTCGGCAGGCTCGTATTTGGCATTCAGTGCCGTAATATACGATATTCTTCTAGGGTAAGGGCATTCCGGGAAACTTGTACTTAAAGTATTGGCAATAATGTCTTGGGCTAATGATATTTGTATATTTCCAGTAGGGGCGTATAGCCCGGTTGCTGAAACATAATACTCGTCCTGCCGCATTGTTTCTTTGAAAAAACCGTTGGTAAACTCTATGCCCTTGCCCTTATGCCGGTTCCAGCTATGTGAATATTTTGCTTGAGCCTGCATGCGCCATTTTTCGGAAAACGTTTTATGAAAATTGGCTTGTAAAAAAGCATCCTGGTCCCATAGCTTTTCTGTTGACCGTGGGTTATAGTATATTACGGCACCGGGCAATCCGCGCCGGCTGTAATAGTACAGCCCTTTTAAATCAAGAGTGGCATTTGAACCAAAGTCGTGGTAAAGGCCCAGCTCTATACGGTGTGACTCTATTGCGGAATTATTCCGGTGTTCGTTAGTAATAATACTGCCGTTGTGCAGTTTGAACGGATAATTTCCGTCTGCACGCAGGTATGAGGCATCAGTGGAAAATGATGTGCTTTCTGAAAGTTTTTGCCATACGCGTACCGATGCGTTGGCTAGCCCGAAAGAGCCTGTTGCCAGTTTTGTAACCAGATGGTGTTTCCTGCCGTTTTTAAAATAAGGGCGCATTGTGGTTATGTTAAGCACGCTTCCTGATGCAAACAGACGGGCCGATTGCAACAGGTTGTCCGATTGTCCTACCACGAGCGACATCATTGCAACATTGTCAAGAGGGAAGCGCCCTATGTCTATTTGTCCTGCCTGCGTGTTGCCAACCGATACGCCGTCATAGCTTACAGCCGTATGGGCGGCACCCATGTTACGGACCGACACGGTTTTCAGACCGCCAATGCCGCCATAGTCTTTTACATTGGCACCGGAAAACCTTCGCACGGCATCGCCCATGTCGGTAATGCCTAGTCTGCTTATCTGGTCTGCCGTGAGTGTTTGTTGCGGAACTGCCGAAGTCAGGCTTTTTGACGAAGGCTTTCCGACAACTGTTATATTTTTTATTTGCTGTATGGGTACGGCAGAACTATCCGGTGCGGAACCATATGCCGGAATTGATATAATCGTAACGGTTATTATCGCCACGAAAACCAGTAGACGCTTCGTTGTCATAAATATTTTGCTGCCCGAACGCTGAATTGCGAACGCATCGGACTGCTTTGCCGATTTAAGTTTAATTTTCGCCGTATTGGCGAGGTAACAAACACATAAAAGTTTTGGCTTATTATGTGAAAAAACAACTCTCGGTGCTTTAAAGGTTTTCTGGCTTGTCTCCCACGTGTCATTGCCTTCCCATTCTTTTGGAACAGTGGTTTTACGGTACTAAGTTTCCCGTAATGAGGTGGCTTTACTGAGACTTACAGCAGCGCAACTGCCCGGGATTCGCACCCGGTTCCCTACTAAAACATCGCAAATTTATAAATTATAATAATAATCCCCAAGAATTATCGCCTAATAAATTTTGCACGCCATATATATACCTTTAAAATGAAATAATATTCTTAACTTCGCCTCTGTAAAACGAAATATATAAGTAATGCGTATATGAACTGCACCC
>SSTG01000023.1 GCA_004801635.1 Muribaculum caecicola
CCCACTAAAACCTATTAGCGAACAATATTCACTGCCGCTTATTCATAATGCGTATCCATTTGCGATAGCCAAGTATGGCAATAACGGTGTACACGGCATATAATACGGCATACAAATAAAGCCCTTTGTACACATAAAGCCACACACATACGGCATCAACAACCATCCATACCAGCCATTGTTCAACATATTTCCTTGCCAGCATCCACAGGCCAACTATACTTAAAGCGGTTGTAAAAGCGTCGGTCCACGGTACGGTAGAATCGGTGCAATATATAAGCAATGCGGCAATACCGGTCCATAACAGTATGAATGACATGGCAAGCCTTACGGCAACAGCCGTACCGGCATGCGTAATTTCAAGCTGTTTTTTTTGAGTGAACGAGAACGTCCACGCCAGATATCCGTATACGGCAATAAGCAGGTAGTATATGTTTATGGCAAAGTCGGCATACAGGCCTTTGTAATAATAAACCCACATGTTTATAGCCGGCATAATTACGCTGGCAATCCAGACTTTTGCATTAGCATGATATTCCCACCATAAATATAAAACACCTATGCAAAAGCCCAGTATTTCCAATTGCCGGGAGTATTCCTCTATTATTGACAAAAAATCCATTTAGACTGCTTATTTCTTAAAACCGCAACATTACCGTAGCCATTACATGTGCCGGTGCCTGCGCCGCATATCCGGCATAGCGGTAAATAACCTTTTCTCCATTTTCCACGTAATACCCGGCACCGGCATAACCGTTATTGAAATATTTTTCAGAAAACACATTATATACGGACAACCCGACACGCAACGACTTAACTCCCGTTATTTTCTTGAACGTATATGCAAGATGCAGATTAGAAACAAAATACGAATCGAGCTTTGCTTCCGCACTTTTGGCATTGTTCATGTACTGACTGCTTACATAATGCGACGTGAATGATGCTTCGGCATTTTTTAAAAAAGAAAAGTTGAACGCATTGTTGAAAATAAAATCTGGCGAAAACGCAATAGGCGTGTTCCCCCGGTTAAACGTTATAGGATTAGTCCATTCGTCCTCATAAATATATTCAACAAAATTCTTTATGCGATTGCGCGACAATGTCGCATTAGCCTGCCACTCAAACCATTTGCAAGGCTTAACCGCGGCCTGTAACTCGATTCCGGCACGGTAGCTCGACGGCACGTTAACGCTAATCGGGTTACCGGTGTCAGATAATTCGCCAGTGGCAACCAGCTGGTCGCGATAATACATATAATATATGTTTGCACCCAGCGTAAACGCCGATGCGGAAAACGAGTACCCGGCTTCGTAATCGTACAATGTTTCAGCATCGGGCATACGCGACGGGTCTGCATCGGTAAAGTTGTCACGGGTAGGCTCCTTATGGGCCACGCTCATTGACATAAACGCACGATGGGCACCGGTGGAAAAATTTATTCCGAACTTAGGATTAAAAAAATTCCAGTCGCGGTGTATGTCAAGCATAGCAGGTGCATCGGCAGCATAGTCATAATTGTCCGACACGCCCTTTATTGTGTAGTGTATATGGCGCAATTGCAAATCGGCATAAGCGGAAAAATGCCGCAAAAAGTCATAATTGGCACGTACATATATGTTTGAGTCGAATTTTTTACCTTTGTTACGATAATACTCCTGAAGCGGATTAACAGAACCAATATAATTTCGCACCCATGCCACTTGTCCGAAATGGTTCCCTTTAAAATAATTTGCCGCACCACCCGATACCACCCGCAAAGGGCCTCGTTCATAAGTGGCAGAAAAAGTAGCACCGCCGAATCCATTTTCATTATTTTTCAGGCGAACCAAGTCACTTTTTTCAACCAGTTGGCCTTCGGCATTATAAAAAGGGTCTAACCCATATTCTTTAAGCGTGCGCGAGGTTTTGTACTGGTTATAATATCCGTCGTCGGCCGTATAGTGGAGAGCCGCGTTTATACGCCAGTAATCGCCGAGACGCTGCAACAGGTGCAATTGCAAATGGTGCTGTATATAATTGTCGTACTGGTCGGGATAATATGCCGTATTACCATCCGAATCGGTATACTTTCCACACGGGTTATAACGCCTACCGTACTTTTCCATATCTTCTTTCGAAGCATAATCCCACGCCATATACGTACGCTCTTTGCCGCCAAAAGCAATCAGGCGTATGTTGGTGCTCCGCGAGGAATATGCCAGCTGGGCAAAATAACTCCAAAGCTTTGAAGATGCACGCTCTATGTACCCGTCAGAACCAAGACAACTCAGCCTGGCATCGGCACTCCAATGTCCGCCCAAAAGTCCGGTTCCGGCCCTAAGCGTAACGCGGCTTGTTTCATAAGCCCCATAAGCCCCAGAGAGTTCCCCATAGGCATCCTCAACAGGCGCGTCTGTAACCATGTTTATGGTGGCGCCAAATGAAGCCGCGCCATTTGTCGACGTGCCTGCACCACGTTGTATTTGTATGTTGTTTAGAGACGATGCTAAATCGGGCATATTTACCCAATATACGTTATGGCTCTCCGGATTATTTATAGGTATGCCGTTTGCAGTTACATTAATTCTCGACCCGTCAGTGCCGCGAATACGCATCGAGGTGTATCCGATGCCAGAACCTGCATCGGAAGTTGTTACAACCGACGGAGTTGACTGCAAAAGATAAGGAATGTCGCGAGCATCATTGCTTTTGTCTAATTCGGCCCTGCCAAACTCGGTAAAAGCTACCGGGGTCTTTTTTGTTGCACGGTTTGCAACTATTTCAACGTCAGGAAGGCTCACACTTGCCGAATCGGACATTACAGAATCGGCTGCCGATACATGCATAACGGCAATCACAGGCAGTAATGCCTGTGACAGAAGAAAATTTTTCTTCATAATTATTTGTTTCTCTACGCCGGTATTACCCGGATCAGGTTCAAAGGGTATAATCTCAGCTGCAGCCTGCTGTCAACCAAATTGCGCTTATCAATGTAGATTTTTATCAATGTAGATTTAATGTATAACCGAGGCTGCCGCACCCCCAAAAACAATTTGTTAATAATCTCTAAAGCGCAAAATTACTCATTTTTTACTGAATTTTAATAAATTCATATATGAATTTGGTATAAATCAATTAGATTTACGATATTTGCACAACGGCAAATTTTAGAACCTGTGAGCCTTATGGCATTATCGGTTGTTTATAAATTGACACTATTGTCGTTAATTACAAACAATATATCAAAATAAGATAAATTTTCCTGATGACAACAATACATTCGTGGCACGGTCAGCTTAGGGTAAAGCCGGCACAGTCATTGATTTTATTTATATGCTGGTGGATACTTTCCTGGGTTCTCGGCTCGATACTAATTACAAGAATAGGTATAGAAACAACAATGTCGGTTCGACTGGCTACCATTGTACAGGACATAGTAATGTTCGTATTGCCGACATTGATGACGATGTTACTTATAGCCCAACGCCCTATGCGGACAATGAATGCCGACCAGGCTCCGGCACTATCGGTAGGGTTGTTTGGCATAATAACCCTTGTAGTATCAATACCCTGGATGAACTCGCTGGTTTTATGGAATGAAAACCTGCACTTCCCGGAATCACTTTCTTCGCTTGAACAAATTTTGCGAAATGCGGAAAATAATGCAGAAATACTTGTAAACACCATAATAGGCGGAACCGATATTTCCGACCTGGTTATTTCAATTTTAATAATAGGCGTGCTTACGGGTATATCTGAAGAATTATTTTTTCGCGGAGGACTACAGTCAATACTGGTGCGTTCCACCGGAAATATTCATGCTGCAATATGGCTGACGGCCTTTGTATTTAGTGCCGTGCACATGCAGTTTTTCGGTTTTTTCCCCAGGCTGCTTATGGGTGCTTTTTTCGGGTACCTGCTTTATTGGAGCAATTCGCTATGGCTTCCGGTGCTTGTACACGCGCTTAACAACAGCATAGTTGTAACATTAACATGGCTTGGGACAAGAGGTTATTCGGAGGCATTGCTGTTTGAAAACTTCGGCATAGACTGGCAGTGGTGCCTTGCAAGCGCCGTACTTACCGCCTTGTCTGTGTGGCGGCTTATACGGTTCAGCAACAGAATGAAACGAAGATATAAATATTAACCGTTCCCTAAAGCGGCCTTGCGTCGGGCGCTTGTCAGCGTAGGGTTAAGATAAATACAACCTCGTTACGGCAAAGCCGTGACGAGGTTGTAAACTATTTCACGTTATTTAAAGCGAATGCAGGTTATGCCCCATGCGTTCTTTTTTAGTAAGCATATATTGGTGATTGTATTCGTTAGGTTCGATTTCTATAGGAATATTTTCAACTATTTCCAGTCCGTAGGCATGCAGGCCAACCCTCTTAACCGGGTTGTTTGTCATAAGCCTCATTTTTTTTACACCTATTTCGCGTAGTATCTGGGCCCCGACACCATAGTCGCGCTCATCGGCCAAGTGTCCCAAACGGATATTGGCATCGACAGTATCAACACCGTCTTCCTGCAGTTTATAAGCCTTGATCTTGTCCATCAGCCCAATTCCACGGCCTTCTTGATTAAGATATACAATTGCGCCACATCCTTCTTTTTCAACCATCTGCATTGCCCTATGGAGCTGTTCGCCACAATCGCAGCGCTTGGAGCCAAAAATATCGCCTGTAGCACACGACGAATGGACTCGCACCAATACCGGATTTTCACTATTAGATATATCGCCTTTAATAAGCGCAATGTGTTCCAGTCCGTTGCTTTTCTGCTTGAAAGGTATAAGTCTGAAGTGGCCATATTCTGTAGGCATATCAACTTCAACGCCTTTTTCAACCAGCGATTCCTGTTTAAGCCTGTAAGCAATAAGGTCGGCAATTGAAATAAGCTTCATACCCCATTCGTCGGCCATTTTGCGCAACTCTGGCAAACGGGCCATGCTGCCATCGTCGCTCATTATCTCCATCAGAGCGGCAACCGGCTGCAATCCGGATAACCGCGCCAGGTCAACTGCGGCTTCTGTATGGCCCGACCGGCGAAGCACGCCTTTGTCCTGGGCATAAAGCGGATTTATATGTCCCGGACGGCCAAAAGTTGCCGGTGTTGACTTCACATCGGCAAGGGCCCTTATTGTTGCGGCCCTGTCGTTTATACTCACTCCTGTAGTGCATCCGTCAAGTTTGTCTACAGTAACCGTAAACGGAGTGCCTAAAACGGATGTATTGTCTGACACCTGATGGTCGAGTTCCAGCTCTTTGCAACGCGAAATGGTGAGCGGCACGCAAAGCACACCACGGGCATTCTTAAGCATGAAATTAACCTGGTCGGGCGTTATTTTTTCTGCAGCCACAATGAGGTCGCCCTCGTTTTCACGGTCTTCGTCATCAACAACAATTACGAATTTACCGGCTTTAAAGTCGACAAGCGCCTCCTCTATGGTATCTAATTTTATTTTATCCATGCTGAATTTATATGATTTGTCATTTAAAATGAAACTCCATCCTCAATATCCTTATCACTGATATCAAGTAGGGCAAGCAGCTCTTTCGATGTTGTTACAATGTGCAAAAGCTCGTCTCTAAGTTTTTGCTGCTGATGCCTTCCAATAAAATAAACCGGCAGCCCAAGAGGGAACAACACTATAAAGGCATATGCCACTATTTTATAATTTGTAGGGTGATATAACAAGAGGTTTCTCATTACAGGCAGCTCCATCAGTTTGAGAACAATTATTCTGGAACGGGAGTTTGACACATAGTCTACCGTTTTTTCCAACAGGGCGCTAACGTTGTGCAGTTCTACCCTGTTGTAACCGCGAAGCCAATAAGAGATATAATTTTGATTTTTGGGATTATTGTTCAAGAAATGCAGGCACCCTGCAATAAGTTCGTCTATAAGTTTTTTGGCATATGGTTTTTCAACCTCGTCAATTACCATTTCTTTCAGTTGCAGGTTACGGGTTTCTGCCCTACCTATCAGCTTACGGAAAAAGTTTACATAGGCATCGCGGTTAAATACGGCCGAATCGTTCACGGCCTTATACGTAAAGAATATTCCTAACGGAAGCAGGACGAAAGTAGACAGCCATATTCCTTCCCAAACTGCCCACCGGCCGTCACGGGCCAGTTTATAGCCGGTATTGTCTATTATATAGTAGAATATAAATAAAAATACAGATATAACCAACGGCATTCCCAATCCGCCTTTGCGTATTATGGCCCCCAAAGGCGCCCCTATAAAGAAAAATACCAGACAGGCCATGGACAACGTGTATTTTTTCATAAGCTCAATGGCATGACGGCGTATCAGCTTGCGCTCGTCTTTCATTGTCATTGACTTGAACTCATATTCCTGCTGACTTCTTTTTGCCTTGGCCAAGGCCTGGTTTATAAGCGATTTTTCCAGTGCCGGGTTTGCCTTGTTGAACAAGGAGTCTATATCCAGAGGCTTTTCCAATGCCAGTGCCGGTGTCGGAATCACTCTCACACCCGAATCGGTGTTTACATATGTCTGGGTGTTAACGCCGAAATATGGTGTTGTGCGCAAAGCTGTTCCGTATTCGTTGCCGATACTGTCAACACGCGCACCAACAGAATCAATGGTAAACTGCAATTCGCGTATATTTTTGCCAACATACTGATTTCTCATGCCACTCTCGTCCATACGGGTAAAATTGGCATCAAAAGTTATCATTACCTCCTTGTCGGTGAAGCTTTCGCGCCGATATGGCACATTATTGGACGAAAGTCCTTGCTCGCGCAGGTTTTCAAACTGCTCTCCATTCCACAATGTCAGAAAAAGATGTTCTTTATCGTCGGTAATGCTCATCTTGCCGGAATCGGCATATATTATTGTGGCATTATCGGCACCTTTGTCAACATTATAAATAAGCAGTTGCCGCAATATTCCGGTTTCACGGTCCTTGTCGTTAACATATATGTTAAAACCGGTAATCTGGTCATAGAATTCTTTTTCCGGAATATCAAGTTCCGGCGATTTCTGCCTCATTGAGTAAAGCAACGTCCACATTTTTGTCTGTGCCACAGGCAGAACGTTGTTCTGAAAGAAGAAAGCACCGATTGCAACAAGCACCATCAGCACTATTAGCGGACGCATACTTTTAATTAACGAAACGCCAGAGGCTTTCATGGCCGTCAGTTCAAACTGCTCGCCAAGATTGCCAAATGTCATTAAAGATGCCAGCAATATGGCCAATGGCAAGGCCATAGGCACCATGGTGAGCGCTGCATAAAAGAACAGTTCGGCAATAACACTCACATCCAAGCCTTTGCCAACCAGATCGTCGATATAGCGCCACAAGAATTGCATAAGCACAATAAACAAGCATATAAAAAATGTCATAAGGAACAGAGGCAAAAAGCTCTGCAACATGAACAAATATAGCCGTTTAATTCGCAACATTATTGTTTTTTGTGACTTAGTGATTGTCTTATTAAATGATTACAAATTTAATGAATTTCCAGCACTTGCCAAAATCATTCTGCCATCCGCGCCACACGCTCAACTTGCATCTTCCTTCAATACTTGCCGGACAAAGCATAATATACAACAACAGCACCCACTGAAAATGCTGTGTTTTTCTTAAAAACCGGACATAGGAACATATATTTTAATTTATATAATAGCGAACAAACGCAACAGCCAATCATCTGTCTATCTTTATAATATATATTTAAAAAACTATTTTATATTTATATTCCGCATTTACTCTTTAACATTGTGCACACTGTTGCCCTAAATTTGCAAAACAAACAATCAGTCATTCAAAAATTACTTCAAAATCAAAACCTCAATTCAAAAAAGAAGAATTCGGATAGTTTGTTTTTTAGGGTTATTTTCGGTACAACTTTCATCTTTAGTTTTAGGTTAACATAACGGATATCCCGGACAACAGCGGACAATCTCGAGAGAGACATCCGCTGTTTCTTATTTTATTCTGGGCCACACATATCGGCCAACAAACGTTATTATAATCCCACACAAAACACACATATGCACACAATTTTGTTGTCTCGCCAAAACATATTATATTTGTAGGTTGAAACACGGCAACCGTGTCGATTCACAAACTACCATGAATAGCCTGTAAAATAATACAACAAAAATATCAACATTAAAGACATGAAGTTTAACGTACCCAGCAAGACGCTCTACAATTGCGCATCGGCAGTCAGCAAGGTTATCAACTCAAAAAACGCCCTGACAATATTAAACAACTTCTTATTTGAGCTCAACGGAAACGTACTGACAATAACAGCGTCGGATGTTGAGAACCGGCTTGTTTCGCATGTAGAAGTAATGGATGCCGAAGGCGAAGGCTGCTTCTGCGTAGACGCACGCAGAATTGTTGAACTCCTAAAGGAAATGCCCGACCAGGGAATCACGTTCGAGATTAACGACGACAATCTAAGCGTGGAGATAAACTATTCTAGCGGCAATTCGTCATTAATTGCAATAAACGGCAACGAATTCCCGGCAAACGAGGCGGAATCGGGAGCAGAAAACGCAATTTCGTTCACCTGCCCTACCGAACAGATATTAAAGGGTATAGAAAACACCATGTTTGCAGTTGGCAACGACGAATTACGGCCACAAATGATGGGTATTTTATGGGACATAAAGCCCGATGGTATTGTTTTTGTTGCCACAGACACCCGAAAACTGGTCAAGTACACCAATACTTTGTCGGCCCCCAAAGCGGAAGGGTCATTCATACTGCCGCTTAAACCGGCAAACGTTATTAAAAACGTGTTTGCAAAAGACGATGAAATATCGGTTCACCTTACCAACAAAGGCGTTACTTTCGAATCGGCTTCATACAAATTCAACTGCAGGCTCATAAAAGGCAACTTCCCTGACTACAACCGTGTGATACCTACTGCAAACCCCAACGAGGTGACGGTTGACAGGCTTTCATTTCTGAACGCCGTACGCCGAATGGCCGTGTTTGTAGACCCGAGCCACGGACTGGTAAAATTCAAGCTTTCGGACAACAAAATGGAGCTTAAGGTTACCGACAACAACTTCTGTACATCGGGACACGAGGAAGTTCCGTGCAATTATGCCGGACAGGAAACAATTATCGGTTTTTCGGCACAATACCTAATTGAAATTGCCAATATAATAAATACCGACGACATGGTTATAAAGCTTGCCGACCCCAGCCGTCCGGGAATGTTCCTCCCGTCGGAAAACAACGACTATTCAGAACTAGTTGTCATACTGATGCCTATGACGGTTAGTGATTTCTAAAAGACAAACGAACAATAACATGCAGCTGGCACTAAAGAAGCCGATGGTGTTTTTCGACCTGGAAACCACCGGCACAAACATACTGACCGACCGCATTGTGGAAATTTCCATAATAAAGCTCATGCCAAACGGCACCGAGAGCGAAGTAACGATGCGAATCAACCCACAAATGCCCATACCGGCCGAGGCAACGGCGATACACCACATCACCGATGCCGACGTAGCCGACTGTCCGACATTCAAACAAGTTGCACAAAATATTGCCAACATATTTCTTGATGCCGACGTGGCCGGATTTAATTCGAACCGGTTCGACGTTCCGATGTTGAGCGAAGAAATGTTCCGCGCCGGTATCAACTTCGACATGTCGCGCCGCAGGTTTGTCGACGTTCAGACCATATTTCACAAACTGGAACAACGAACGCTGTCGGCGGCATACAAATTTTACTGCGGCAAGAGCCTGGATGATGCCCATTCGGCAAACGCCGACACGCGTGCCACATACGAGGTGCTTAAAGCCCAGCTAGACCACTACCCCGAGCAGCTTAAAAACGACATAGCGTTCCTTTCGGAGTTTTCGTCACAAAACAGGAATGCCGACCTGATGGGCCGGATAATATACAACGACAACGACAAGGAAGTGTTCAATTTCGGCAAATACAAGGGACAGGAGGTTGAATCGGTGTTCCGAAACGACCCAGGCTACTATGCCTGGATGATGCAAGGCGAGTTTCCGGCAAATACGAAACAGGTAATCACAAACATAAAGCTCCGTTTAAAATAGGCCTTATGGCAACATTAAAAGGCAAGCACATAATTTTAGGGATAACCGGAGGCATTGCAGCCTATAAATCGGCTATGCTGCTCAGGCTGCTGATAAAGGCAGGTGCCGAGGTGCAGATAATAATGACCCCGGCCGCAAAAGAATTCATAACACCGGTAACACTGTCGGCACTTAGCGGCAAACCGGTTATCAGCGAGTTCTTTACAGCAAATACAGGCCAATGGAACTCTCATGTCGACCTTGGGTTATGGGCCGACGCAATGATAATAGCGCCTGCAACAGCATGTACAATAGCAAAAATGGCACATGGTGTAGCCGACAACATGCTTGTAACATCGTACCTTTCGTCAAAAGCACCGGTGTTTGTTGCCCCGGCAATGGACCTTGACATGATGGCGCACCCAAGCACCAGGGAAAATTTAAAACTTCTACAGTCATACGGAAACCACATAATTGAGCCGGCAGCCGGCGAACTGGCAAGCCACCTGACAGGCAAAGGCCGTATGCAGGAACCGGAAATTATAGTCGGCCATATTGTGGAATTTTTCAAAACACAAAACGACCTTTCCGGGAAAAATATACTAATAACGGCCGGACCAACCTATGAACGCATAGACCCTGTAAGGTTTATCGGCAATTTCAGCACAGGGAAAATGGGCTATGCCATTGCTGACGAATGCGCCCGACGCGGAGCAAGCGTAACGTTGGTAAGCGGCCCGGTTGCAATTGTGCCAACGGAGCCGTCGGTAAGCGTTGTACGCGTGGAATCGGCACAACAGATGCTTGACGCATGCCTTAAAGTTTTCCCCGAGGCTGACACAGCAATCATGTGTGCCGCAGTGGCCGACTACACCGTTGCCAACCCGGCAACAACAAAAATTAAACGCGAGGGATGCGAACCGCCTGCCATTACGCTAAAAAAGAATCCGGACATTGCTCAAACCCTTGGAAAAGCCAAACAGTCATGGCAAAAAGTAATAGGGTTTGCCCTTGAAACCGACAACGAGGAAGAAAATGCCAGAAAAAAGCTGGCTAACAAAAACCTGGACATGATTGTCATGAACTCGTTACGCGATGCAGGGGCAGGATTCGGCACCGACACCAACCGCGTAACCATATATACAGCCGCAGGGGCAACACTGCCATTCGGCACCAAGTCGAAAGCCGGCGTTGCCTCCGACATTGTAAACACCATTCTCTCCTTATGAACCCGGCCACCCTACTCCTCAAACGCCTACTGTTTGCAATAGCGGCAATATTGCTGGCAATTGCGCATGCGGATACCTATGCACAGGAACTTAACTGCCAGGTTACGGTTGACTATTCGCAGGTACAGGGCACGAATACCTCAGTGTTCACCACTCTGCAGGAAGCCATTGCCGACTATATCAACACGCGGAAATGGACAAACGCACAATTTTCTCCAAATGAAAAAATTGAATGCAAGTTCTTTCTTACAGTAAAAAAATATGACGACCCCAAAATAACCGGCGACCTGCAGGTTCAGGCATCACGCCCGGTGTATAACAGTTCATATTCAACAACCCTTCTTAACTTCAAAGACCAAAAAATAGAGTTCGACTATAATCAGGGCGAACCGTTGATTTTTTCTGAAAGCACCCAGGAAAGCAACCTTACGGCCATTATAAATTTTTATGTATACCTTATTCTGGCCACAGATTTCGACAGTTTTTCGCCTCGTGGCGGACAGCCGTACTTTGAAAGGGCTGCAAACGTTGTACAAATGGCCCAGTCATCGGGAGAACCCGGCTGGAAGGCTTTCGAGGATACAAAAAACAGAAGCGCCGTGCTAAGCGCGTTCACCGACCCGGCCACAAACGCGCTTAGAGACCTCACATACCAGTATCACCGTCTAGGCCTGGACCAGATGTCGGTAAGCCCCGACAAAGGACGGGCGAAAATAACAGAATCGCTACAGATACTTTCAAAAATATACCAGATATCACCCATGTCTGTAGGATTGTCAATGTTTAAGGATGCAAAACTCGACGAGCTGGTTAATGTTTATACAAAATCGCCACAAGAGGAACGTACACAAGTTTACGAACTTCTGTTCGACATGTACCCTACCGAGACCAAAAGACTAGAAATGATAAAGAAAGGTGTTAATAAATAGCCAACCATAAATTAGAAATGCTCCGAACACTTCAAATATCAAACTATGCATTGATTGAAAAGTTAAATCTTGACTTCGAACCAGGATTTAACATAATTACCGGCGAAACAGGTGCCGGCAAGTCGATTATGCTAGGGGCTCTTTCTCTTATACTTGGCGAACGCGCCGACACAAAAAGCCTTCGCAACCCGGAACAAAAAGCAATAATCGAGGCACGGTTTACGTCGCCTTGGAATTCCGCCCTTTTGCAATATTGCAGGGAAAATGACATAGAATGGTTTGACGACGAGTGCATAGTACGGAGAGAGATATCGCCCAACTCACGTTCAAGGGCGTTCATAAACGATTCGCCCGTAACCCTTGAACATCTGCAAAACGTTGCCAAACACCTGGTAGACATCCACTCGCAGCACCAGAACCAGCTTCTGGCATCTCCGCACTTTCAACTTCAGATAATTGACTCTATAGCCGGAAATTCGTCGTTATTAAACGAATACCTGCTACAATATAATTCATACAGAAAGGCGTTACGCAAATTTCACGAAACGCGCAAAGCCATACAGCAAGCCGCATCCGACCAGGAGTATACAAGATTCCTTTTAACACAGTTGGAAGAACTCGACCCCCAGCCCGGCGAACAGATTCAACTTGAACGACAACGCGAACTGCTTGCCAACGTATCGGAGGTAAAAGAACACATAAACAACGCCTTGATGGCAATTTCAGACGGCGATAGCAACGCCCTGCAACTAATCGGTGCCGCAACAAGCCATACTGAGGAACTTGCCGGCGTGCTCACCGAAGCAGAACAACTTCCGGAAAGGCTTGAATCGGTCCGTATCGAACTTCAGGACATTGCTGAAACACTTTCATCATTCGATTCCGCCCTGTCTGCCGACCCTGACGAACTTGAAGCTGTTGAAAACAGACTTAACAGGATATACGAACTTGAGCACCGCCACAATGTTGAATCAACAGAAAGCCTAATTGAAATCAAGAAAAAACTGTCGGGACAACTTTCGCAAATAGAGAATTCGGAAGAAACATTACAGGAGCTTGAAAAAGAAGCACGCGGTGCCAGGGCACTGGCACGCAACACCGCCAAAGAAATAACAAGAAAACGCAACGATGCAGCCAAACTATTTGCAGGAAAACTGCTAGAAACAGCATCGCCACTTGGAATGCAGAACCTCCGGGTGGAAATTGCCATAGAACCGGCCGAACTTTCAGCTACAGGGGCCGACACGGTTGAATTCAAGTTTGCATTCAATAAAAACCAGCCTTTAATGCCGGTAAACGCAGGAGCGTCGGGAGGCGAGATATCAAGGCTTATGCTGTCGATAAAAACCATAATAGCCTCGTATATGCAGCTGCCAACCATTATTTTTGACGAAGTAGACACCGGCGTATCAGGCAAAATAGCCGACCAGATGGGCCGTATGATGTCAGAAATATCAAACCGCATACAGGTTATGGCCATAACCCACCTGCCCCAGGTGGCAGCAAAGGGCAATGCCCATTACAAAGTTTACAAATTCGACGACGAACAAGCAACACACACAAGCGTGAAAAAGCTGTTGCCCGACGAACGCATTGACGAAATAGCAGTTATGCTTAGCGGCTCAATTGTTGACGAAACCGCACGTGCCGCATCCATTTCGCTGCTAAAACAATCAGTTAAATAACCCAGAAACTATATTAATAATGGAACCTACCGATTATATTTTCGGCATACGCGCAGTGGCAGAAGCCATAGAGGCCGGAAAGGAAATTGACAAAATATTCATTAAAAAAGACCTTAACGGCTCATTGGCAACAGAATTGCTAGCTTTGGCAAAAGAGAATAAAGTGCCTGTACAGAGAGTGCCGCTGGAACGTATAAACCGCATCACGCGCAAAAATCACCAGGGAGTGCTTGCCATGCTGTCGGCAGTAACCTATCACCGCCTGGAACATCTTGTGCCTATGCTATACGAAGAAGGCATGCTGCCGTTTATTGTTGTTCTCGACGGAATTACCGACGTGCGCAACTTCGGCGCAATAGCCCGTACGTGCGAATGTGCCGGTGCCGACGCAATAGTAATACCCGAACGCGGAAGTGTTTCCGTGGGCGGCGATGCCGTGAAGACCTCGGCCGGAGCCTTACTTCACCTGCCCGTATGCCGCGAACGCAGCACCGCCCAAGCCGTAAAATTCCTAAAGGACAACGGCTATATGGTTGTGGCCGCATCTGAAAAAGCCGATATAAATTATACACAGCCCGACTATACAAAACCTGTTGCCATAGTGATGGGGGCTGAAGATACCGGGATTTCGCCGCAAGTGCTCCGCCTATGCGACACATTTGTGTCAATACCACAAATGGGGCATATCGGCTCGCTCAACGTATCGGTAGCCGCCGGGGTAATGATGTACGAAGTGGTACGCCAACGCCTGCAATCGAACATGGAAGTAATTTGACAGGAAACAGCAGACTGCTGTTTCCTGTCAGCCTTAAATATTAACCAATTTAAATTTTTAGTCATGAATACGTCAATATTCAAAAAGAACAGACATTTAGGTATTCTAATATTTACAATGTCTGTATTTGGTGCCGTTTTTAGCACTTTTGCTACAGATAGTTCCAACGGCACGGTTTACATGACTAGAGATTTTGCAATGTCGTTTTGCGAGCCATATATAAGTGCCGACAACGGGAACCTGAAATTAAATCTAACAGCCGAAGAAGCCGCAGCAATGGGTCTAAACCCTAAAGACTATGCCGAAATTGTTAGAAATTATAAGCGTTGTAAACGACAGTCTGACAAAAGCAGGAAGCCCTAGGCACCCAGGCGACATACGTTTTGTTAAAGACAACTATTATTGGGGAATCGCCAAATCGTTCAAAAAGGGAGAAGAACCGAACCTGACGCAAGATGCCGCATTCTATGTTATGAACCGGTTTTCAACTGTCGACAACGGCAGATATCTCACACATGGTAAGAAGCATGAATGAAAACCACCCAGACGCAGGCGAACCACAAATTATGAAACTGAGCAACGAACCTGCATCATAAGCAGAAATATGGCATACCAATAATGATACTGGCAAAGCAATTGCTGGTTTGCCAGTATCATTATTTAAAACATTGTTTTTTCATGTATGCGCGCAAAAAAGGATGCCAGTATTTGCGTAAATGCAAAAAAATTAGTTACTTTGCACTCGTTTTAAGCATGTCCGGTATAAAAGTTTCGGGAAAGATGCGCCCGAGGCGATATGAGAACCGTTGGCATTTGCCTTAACAACAATGTGTTAATAAAAACTCCAACAAACGATAAAAGATAACAAGCCATGTCAAAGATTTGTCAGATCACAGGCAAGAAAGCAATGGTAGGAAACAACGTGTCGCACTCAAAACGCCGCACAAAACGCAAATTCAATGTGAACCTTTTTGAAAAAAAGTTCTATTGGGTTGAGCAGGACACATGGATTCGCCTGACCATTTCTGCAGCCGGTCTTCGCACCATCAACAAACTCGGCCTAAATGCCGCAATGCAGCAGGCAGCCGAAAAGGGTTTTTTAACAGGTAAAGACATTAAATTTTTAGAATTCTAAACAACCATGGCAAAGAAAGCTAAAGGCAACCGAGTACAGGTGATTCTCGAATGCACCGAACACAAAGCCAGCGGAATGCCCGGCACTTCCCGCTACATCACCACAAAAAACCGCAAGAATACAACAGAACGTCTTGAGCTTAAGAAATACAACCCTATCCTCAAGCGAGTTACTGTTCATAAAGAAATAAAATAATAACACCTACATACACCCCTAAGATATGGCAAAGAAAACCGTTGCATCGCTCCAAAAAGGCGAAGGACGTACCTACAGCAAGGTAATCCGCATGGAAAAGTCGCCCAAAACAGGAGCTTACGTATTCAAGGAAGAAATGGTTCCTAACGAAAAAGTTAAGGAAGCCCTTAAATAATCCTACACATACTGTAGACAAGAAATTTAACCATCGCGTTATAGCCGGTTTGGCTACAACGCGATGGTTCTTTATCCTCCCTACACAAGTTCTTATACTCAATGCAATCTGGGCTGAGCCATACCTATCCGCCAGAAAGCCTTGACGCATATGGAACCTCTCCGAAGCACATACCCGTATATGCCATGTGTTCCCAAACAAGGCCTTCGCGCCATGCGCTCGTCCACGTCGTGGTTATACTTAAGTTATTTATACAACCCCACAAACCACAAATGGCGGCATTGCCTGTTTGAAGTTTTATGCCTACATTTGTCAATACAAATGAAAAGTTTGCGCGACATAGATATAAAATACCTGAAGGGCGTAGGGCCAAAACGGGCAGAACTCCTGGCCAAGGAGCTCGACATACGCACATATCACGACCTGTTGCACCACTTCCCCACCAGATATATAGACCGCAGCCGCATTTACCGTATAGCGGAAATTTCAAGCGACACGGCATACGTACAGATAAAAGGAAGGTTCGTATCTATGGCTGTGAACGGGGAAGGCGCAAAAATGCGCCTGGTCGCTTTGTTTTCCGACGGGTCTGGCACAATTGAAGTTGTGTGGTTTAGGAGAATAAAAGAAATAAGGCAAACATATATTGCCGGGAAAGAATATGTATTGTTCGGCAAACCGGAGCTGTTCAACGGCAGGTTTAACATGGTTCACCCGGAAGTTGAATCGCCGTCGGCCACAGTAACACCGACAGGAATGCGCGGCGTATACCCAATGACCGAGCAGCTTCGCAACCGAGGAATAACCCAGCGGCAAATGTTCCAATGGATACAGACAGCGCTGTCACAATCGACAGCAGTTGCAGAAACGCTACCAGCCCACGTTACCAAGCCACTCAGTCTAATATCATTGGGCGAGGCCTTGAAACAAATACATCTGCCCGAATCGCCTAGCCTGCTCAACAAGGCCAGGCTTCGCCTTAAGTTCGAAGAACTGTTCTATATACAGCTCAACATTCAAAAGAACACACGCAGCAAACACAATGCCACACCAGGCTTCCGTTTTAACCGCATTGGCGAGTATTTCAACCGCTTCTATTTCGAACAGCTACCGTTCAGCCTTACAAAGGCCCAGCAGCGCGTAATCAAGGAAATCCGTGCCGACATGTGCACTGGAAAGCAAATGAACCGGCTGTTGCAAGGCGACGTTGGCAGCGGCAAAACACTGGTAGCACTTTTATGCATGCTGATAGCGCTTGACAACGGGACCCAGGCGTGTATTATGGCCCCGACCGAAATACTGGCTTCGCAGCACTTTGAGACACTGTACAGCCTTGCCGCCCCCATAGGGATAAACATAAAACTCCTAACCGGTTCAACAAAAAAAGCCGAGCGCGACACCATACACAGCCAGCTGGACAACGGCTCACTCCATATTCTGGTTGGCACACACGCCCTACTGGAGGACAACGTAACGTTTAAAAACCTTGGATTTGTAGTAATTGACGAACAGCACCGTTTCGGCGTGGCACAAAGAGCCCGGTTGTGGAAAAAAAACTCAGTAGCGCCACACGTGCTTGTAATGACAGCCACACCAATTCCACGAACCTTGGCAATGACCGTATACGGCAACCTCAGCGTGTCGGTAATCGACCAGCTGCCGCCAGGGCGCAAACCCGTAACCACACAGCTGTGTTTCGACGAAAACCGCCAAGAGGTATACCGCAGCCTAGGCCGCCAGCTAAAACAAGGCCGTCAGGCATATATTGTATACCCACTGATACAAGACAACGAAAAACTTGCTTTGAAAAGCCTTGAAGACGGCTACCAGACAATATGCGAAATATTTCCCAACTACCGCGTTGCGTATGTTCACGGCAAAATGAAACCGGCAGAAAAGGACTACCAAATGCATCTTTTCGCGTCAGGCAAGGCCAGCATACTTGTTGCGACAACCGTAATTGAAGTCGGAGTCAACGTTCCGAACGCAACAATAATGATAATAGAAAACGCAGAACGCTTCGGCCTGTCACAATTGCACCAGCTGCGAGGACGCGTGGGCCGCGGTGCCGACCAAAGCTACTGCATACTAATGTCAAACCGAAAACAAACCAAGGAAACAAGGCAACGCCTTGAAGTTATGACATCGACCAACGACGGTTTCATTGTTGCCGAAGCCGACCTTAAGCTGCGCGGCCCGGGCGACCTTGACGGCACAATGCAAAGCGGAATTGCCTTTGACCTCCGTATTGCAAACCTGGCCACCGACAGCCAGATAGTGCAACTTGCTCACGATGCCGTAGACAAGGTGCTCGATTCCGACCCCAGCCTGACAAATTCGGAAAACAGCATTTTAAGAATACAACTGGAAAGCATATACAACAAAACCGTGGACTGGAGCAAAATAAGCTAAAAAAGAACCGGCGGCGTTTAATATTAATTAACAATACGTTACTGCTCATCTTCCTCACACAGATAGCCCATAACAAAACATGTTTTATAACATATTTTGTGTATAAACCTATATATCTGCAACTTACGAATCGAATATCTATAAACGAAAGAACCTTTCACATTTTTTGTTGTTATTAAAGTTCCAGTGTTGGCAAAAAATAGCTATATTTGAAATGCTAACCATTTGAATGTTAAAAACCTGAAACATAATCATGGAGCAAACCCTAGTCATAATCAAACCAGTGGCCGTACACCGCGGCCTTATAGGAGAGGTAATAACCCGTTTCGAGCGCAAAGGGCTGTTTATCATAGGCATGAAGATGATGCAACTTGACGAACAAATTCTGCGTGAACATTATGCCCATTTGACAAGCAAGCCATTTTTCCCTGATTTGCTAAAATCAATGATGGCAACACCGGTTATTGTAATGTGCATAGAAGGCAAGGACGCGGTTGAAGTTGTCCGCCTTATGACAGGTGCCACAAACGGCCGCAAAGCGCTTCCAGGCACCATAAGGGGAGATTTGTCCATGAGCGGTCAGGAAAATGTGGTTCACGCTTCAGACAGCATAGACAATGCGAAAATAGAATTGGCTCGTTTTTTCAAACCAGGCGAAATATTAGCCTACAAGCCATCTGATTTCCGGTTCTATTATGCACCTGACGAAGTGTGAGCCGAAAAGAATAGTAAACAAAAATGCAGTTAAAGCCAACATTAACAAAACTGGTCATACCGGCCGCATTAATTTTATCAGCAACATCATTTGCCACGGCGCAGGAACTGCGCCGTCCGGCACAGCACAACGCCAACCACGAGAACCTGTTGGCGATGCAGAAATCAGTATCGTCTGAAATAAAGCTTCAGGAGACTCTTGACTACATGGACGGGATTTTCCGTGAAGAAGAAATGCCGGAAAACGACCTCTATGAAACCTACAAGAACGACCAAACCGTAAATCCGTACAGGAATCTCGAGGTTCCGGCAACGGCAAACATAGATGTAAGTGATTTTTGCATGCCCACAATGGGGTATGTAACATCGCCATACGGCTATCGCCGGCGTTTCCGTCGCTTTCACAAGGGCATAGACCTAAAAGTTCAGATTGGCGACACCATACGTGCGGCATTTTCCGGTTATGTGCGTCTGACCAAATTTGAACGCAGGGGCTATGGATACTATGTTATACTTACACATAACGACGGTTTTGAAACAATTTACGGACACCTGTCGAAATTCCTTGTAGAACCGGGCGAATTCGTAAAAGCAGGCACCCCTATTGCTTTAGGAGGCAATACGGGCCGCTCAACCGGACCGCACCTACACTTTGAAACGCGCTATATGGGCTGCGCCATAAACCCGTCGGCAATTTTTGACTTTGAGAACAAAACAACCCATACCGACGTATATACTTTCAACAAGGACAACTATACCAAAGCCCGTAACTACTCACCAAGGCAAACCGTATCAAGCAAAAAAAGCAAAGCAACAGCCTCATCAGCAAAACGAGGTACAGTCGGAACGTATAAAGTACGAAAAGGCGACACGCTTGACAAAATTGCACGACGAAACGGCACTACCGTGGCAAAATTGCGCAGGCTTAACGGCATAGAAAACGACAAACTTTCCATAGGCCAGAAAATTAAACTAAAATAGAACAGATACATGAATATGTCGGAAACAAAAACCGACCTGCAATAAATTACAGCCACACCCGTAAACAAAACGAGTGTGGCTGCCGATATTAAACGGCATATTGGTTATAACCAGCCGTTAATTTACAACATAAATATTTCAAACAATGTCAACAAACGGAAGTTCATTTTTCAACGTAATGCCACCGGTAACAAAAAACCTGATTATTATAAATGTTATAATATGGCTTGCCATGATGATAGTTCCGGGAAATTTCAGCGAAAACGTAATAAAATATTGCGGTCTACACTATATACAGGCCACAGATTTTAACCCGGCCCAGCTTCTCACATACATGTTCATACATTCCACAAACGGAATAGCACATTTGTTTTTCAATATGTTCACCCTCTTTATGTTCGGTATAACACTTGAAAGGGTTTTAGGCGCACGCAGGTTTTTATTCTACTACATTTCGTGCGGAATAGGCGCCGCCATAATACAGGAGTGCGTATGGGCGCTTATGTCAGACAGCCTCGTGAACAAACATGTGGAAATGATGCTGGCCGACTATGCCATGTCGCAACACATTACAATGCAGCAGGCTTTACAGTCCGTTCCACAAGCAACACTCCACCACCTTTCCACGCTGGTTGAAAACTCGCTAATAACCGTTGGCGCATCAGGAGCAATATACGGAATTCTTCTGGCCTTTGGAATGCTGTTTCCCAATATGCCGCTTTACCTTATGTTCATACCTGTGCCCATTAAGGCAAAATGGATGGTTATCGGCTACGGGCTTATTGAAATTTCATTAGGGCTTGCATCGGCAAACGACGGGGTTGCCCATTTTGCCCACCTTGGAGGCATGATATTCGGGCTGCTGATAATATTATATTGGAAACACAACGGGCTATTTAAAGGCAATGGCGGATATTATTAGGACCCTGCGCGGCAAATGGAAATATGGCAGCCTGCTCTACCGCATAATATTTATAAACATAGCCGTTTTTATACTGCTGCACGCTTTTTCGCTGGTGTCAGGGTTAATCAACAGCACGCTGGCACAAGCCATGCTGTCAAAAATAGGACTGCCGTCGTCTCAGTGGCAGTTACTTATGCAGCCTTGGAGCATAATTACGTATATGTTTACCCAATACGACTTGTTCCACATTCTATTCAATATGGTATGGCTGTATTGGTTCGGAGAGATATTTTTGATTACAGATACGCCCAAAAGACTTACAGCCCTGTATTTTTACGGAGGCATTTCAGGGGGAGTACTTTTTATGCTTGCTTATGCCGTGCTTCCGGTGTTTGAACACCAGACAGGCTTCCTTATAGGCGCGTCGGCCTCGGTAATAGCTATAGTTGCCGCTTCGGCAATTCTACATCCCGACTACAAGGTCCCTCTTTTTTTTATTGGCGAAGTACCGGTTAAATGGATTGCAATAATAACCATAGCCATTGACTTTATCAGTATAGGCGGAAACAACGGCGGCGGACATATTTCCCATATCGGAGGCGCACTAGCCGGGGTTGCTTACGCCATAGCCCAACGTCGCGGAACCGACATAACCAAACCTTTTAACCGGGCTATGGATAAAATTTGCAATATATTCGGCACCACAGACCCGGGTAATTCAAAAAAACATTATCAGAAACCTGCAATGTCTGTCAACAATACTCTCGACAGCCTGTTAGACAAGATACGGCGTTCCGGATACAACTCTCTCACTATAGACGAAAAAAAACGGCTCATGGACCTGAGTAACGAGTTGCACCGTCGGCACCATAAAGA
>SSTG01000240.1 GCA_004801635.1 Muribaculum caecicola
ATCGTTGATGTCGTTCTTTCTAATCAACGATATCCGGTTGAACTTACCCATGGGGTGGGGCCCTTTTCAATTGCTCTACCTGGGTCCCTTTTCAAATGTTAGATGCACTGAATGTTATAACCCACATAAGAAAATGTGAGTGTGCCGTTTGAATCGGCCTGAATGCGGTAATTACCGTCAATGTCAGTGGCAGTGCCCGACATTGTGCCTTTTACAAGCACGCTTGCTCCGATTAGTGGCTCGCCTGTGGCATCAGTCACTGTTCCGGTAACGGTGATTTTTTGTGCAAGAGCAGGGAAAGCTACAGAGAGTATTGTCAGCGCGACAATCCATGCCTTCCGATTCATTTGGAAACAAATGTTCTTCATGCAAAAGTTTTGTTTTGTGTTACTTAAGTTATTTAATTATCTCTATTTTAATCGCTAACGCCCTTTTTGTCCTGGGCTTTGTTTTGGTTTGATGTCAGGAAGATTAGATTGTGTTTCTGCGGAATATATACGTGCAGCCGTTAATGTAAAGCAAATCAGCCTACGCTGTATTGCGGAAATTCTTACTAAACGGGGCTTGTGCTATTGCCGAAGACTTTAAACTATCTTTCTACTTTTTTTCTTAGAATCTCTGTCGGGAACTTATGCCCGTTGCTTTTTACTTATTTTTAGAATCGTTGCAAATATATAATAACCTTATTGAATTTTATGTGAAAATAATGATTATATTCTTTTGTTTTAGTTTTTTTTAACAAAGACTGCGCGCATATTTGATATGCAACAATTTTATCAGAGAAAAGTTTATGGCTGTTTTTATGCTTTATAACATGTGTTTTGGCAATTATTGCCGGGCATTTTATAAAAATTATGATCACCGGCCTAAGTGTTAATTAATACTAATAAATAATGCAACATACACAGTGTTTTATTGTCGTTGTTAAATATATATGTAAATTTGTCGCAATAAGAATGCATACGGAAAGAAATTTAGTTTTATAAATTGTAGATACAGTCCGGATACAGAAAAGAAAACGAATATGCCCGGACACCAGGGCTATGATTTAAGCATGCTGCGATAAACGAAAAACAGTAAATAAACGCCGAGAGGCTTGATATATTAATTAAAAATTATCCATTCCAACAACTTTCAAATTTATGGAGATTAACGAAGAAAAGAGGCCTAAAAGACCCAGAATAGGGGAAAACAGAATTGCAGGTTCTTCTGATACAGAACACAATTTCAGCAAAGTAGAATACAACCAAAATTCATCGTCAGAAGATGGCGATAAACCGGTTGCCGGTTATCAGCGCCCTTACCAGCAGCGCCAGGGCGGATATGGTAATCAGGGATACAACCGTCAAGGAGGCTATAACCGTCAGGGAGGTTACAACAACAACCGTCAGGGCGGATATCAGCAGCGTCAGGGCGGATATAACAGTTATTATAACAATCAGGGCGGTTACAACAATAGCAACCGTCAGCAGTACCAGCATCAGAATGCAGCATCTGATAATGCCGATACAACTGTTTCTCAGGCAGCCATATCTGAATCGGCCGAAGGTGTAGCATCTACATATAATAATGAAAAGCCTGCTTACAGCAGCTATGGTAATAACCGTCAGGGGGGCTACCAGCAGCGCCAGGG
>SSTG01000241.1 GCA_004801635.1 Muribaculum caecicola
ATTACCGAGGACAAAATTACTGAAATTTTTGCAATATCTCAACGAAGAGCCTGTCTGTGTATACGGTTCCCGGCAGAATTGGGTCGCTCCAACAAAAAGGTTGTATAGATTAGGATGTTCGGATTTCACAAACCTATACAAGGCCGCAGTCGTCCTGTTGTGCCCTGACATAACCAAATTATAATTAAAAAAGAGTTCCTGCGCCGAGCTTGCGTTATTCACTGCTTGTGCTGTAATGTTTGCTGCCATAAAAAGCAGTATGGCGTATATTGTTCTTTTTGATACGGTGTTATTCGGTTGGAATAAGGTAGAATTTGCGGCCGGGCTTGAAGTCTATCATCCATTGGTCTACCACAATATGTTGGTCAAGTGCACGTATCGTGAGGGTGTGTCGGCCTTTTGATATGTGTATCGGTGTGGTGCGTAGCGATTGTCCCCGGAGCACGTTTTTTTTCCAGCGTTCCGAGCGGAACGGTTCTTTTAGCGAAATTACTGTTTCGTCGCCTCCGTCAATGCTCACGGCATAGCGCAGGTCGCCGCCGTCGTTGGGCTGGGTAGGAATCAAGGCAGTATACAATGTAGCGTCACCCTCGGTTTCTGTAGAGAACTCATAGGTTAGTGAGCCTTCTTTCTGTAGAGATACCGCTTTCATGCTGTGTCCCAGCATGTCAATAGTTTCTGTGCCGGGCGATGCCGAGGTGTATCGGCATGCGTTGACTGCTATTATGTCATTGTGACTTAATGGTCGTACTGAATTTGTCTTTTTGCCTTTGGCAAGCCATTCGTCGATTTCAGTATCAGTAAGCAATGTTGGGAGTGAGGGGGCGGCGTATACGGGCAGGTCGCGTGGCCGCATGTGCATTATTCCGTCCCATTTTCCGTCAGACATTGTTTTATTGTAATAATTTGTCAGGGAGCGTATTTCCTGATATGCCTGTTGGCTTTTTGCACAGGCGGCATATAGTGAGGGATTTCCTGTGAACATGTCTTTATTTGTGCTGCCTTTTGCAAAACTGCGTGCGCGTTGTGCTTCAAGTGTTTTTCTGGCCTGGGCGGCGGCAGCAAATACCGGATATTTTATGGCGGCAAAATATGCATCTTTCAACTCGGGACGTATTAGCTTTTCGGCTTCAGCCACTGCGTTGCACACTGTGTTGTAACGGTATAGGTAGCGGTCTAACTCGTTTCCAAATTCAGTAAGGCTGAATTCAGTGTCGATAACCGGGCTAAGGCCGCGTTGATACAGCTTTTTGTCAAGTTCAACCTGCGACCAGCCCATGAACTCAGGGCGGCGCTGGCCGCAGAGACGGTAGAATTCCTTCATTCCGTTGAAAACGGCATTGCCGGCTTCGTTGCCAAACTGGCGGCAAAGCCAGTTGTTGTAGTGTGAGCCTATTGTACTGCCGTTTACGCAGTCAATGTTCCAGGCCATGTCGAGAAACAGCTCCAGGTCATAACCGGCCACTTTTGGGTCGTGAACGTTTACAATCCATAGTTTACGCACGTTGTGGTTGTAAGCCTGGCGCATTTCGTTGTAAATTAGTCCGGGTTGGGTGGTTGTGAGCCATAGATAGTCGTGGGGCCGGCCCC
>SSTG01000242.1 GCA_004801635.1 Muribaculum caecicola
AAATTTTACCGAATCATTGAATTGTATAAACTGTAAATACAATATCTAAAACGATGCTTGTAATAGGAATAGCCGGTGGAACCGGTTCCGGCAAGACTACGGTAGTTAACAACATAATACGTTCTTTGCCTCAGGGCGAGGTGGCGGTTTTGCCTCAGGATGCATATTATCGCGATTCGAGCCATATACCGCTCGAACAGCGAAGCAAGATAAACTTCGACGAGCCGGCTTCCATAGAATGGGAGCTGCTTGAAACCCATTTGTCGCTTTTGCGTCAGGGCAAGACCATTGAAATGCCTACATACAGTTACCTGACCTGTACGCGGCAGGCCGAAACTGTAACCATAGAGCCTCGCGACGTGGTGATTGTTGAAGGAATCCTTATCCTTACACAACCGTCGTTGCGCGACGCGCTCGACGTGAAAGTGTTTGTCGATGCTGATGCCGACGACCGGCTTATTCGTGTAATTTCCCGCGACTGTATAGAACGCGGACGTACACCGCAAATGGTTATCGACCGTTATGAATCAGTGCTTAAGCCTATGCACCAGCTTTATATAGAGCCGTCGAAGCGGTATGCCGACCTGATTGTGCCGCAGGGCGGAAACAACCGTGTTGCCGTGAACCTGCTTACTCACTATATAGAAAGCCGTATGGGCTGTGTTGTTGATAATAAATAATTTATTGTTGTTTTCTAATGGCTGATAATAAGGAAAATATATCTGTAAATGCGTCTGATGTGAAAACTGTTGCCGATCCTGACGCATCTAAAATGCTGTTTGACGACAAAATGGTGCTCCGTACAGAAAACCTGGTGAAGAAATACCGTCAGCGCACGGTGGTTAACCATGTGTCGATAAATGTTACGCAAGGCGAGATTGTGGGTCTGCTGGGGCCGAACGGTGCCGGTAAGACAACCACCTTCTACATGACTGTCGGGCTGATAACCCCTAACGAGGGACAGATATATCTTAACGATCTCAACATAACCAAATATCCGGTGTACAAGCGTGCACAAAACGGTATCGGCTATCTGGCCCAGGAACCGTCGGTGTTCCGCAAACTGTCGGTGGAGAACAACATACGTTCCGTACTTGAAATGACAAATACCACCAAGGAGTATCAGCGCGACAAACTGGAAAGCCTTATATCGGAATTCCGCCTGCAAAAAGTGCGCAAAAACCTCGGCGACCAATTGTCGGGTGGCGAACGCCGCCGTACGGAAATTGCGCGGTGCCTTGCCATAAACCCAAGGTTTATAATGCTCGACGAACCGTTTGCCGGTGTCGACCCTATTGCCGTGGAGGACATACAAGAGGTGGTATATAAGCTTAAGGAGAAGAATATAGGAATACTTATAACCGACCATAATGCTCAGGAGACACTGCGTATAACCGACCGTGCCTATCTGCTTTTCGAGGGAAAGATATTGTTCCAGGGCACGTCGGAGGAACTGGCTGAAAACCCTGTTGTACGCGAAAAATACCTTGGCCGCAACTTTGTGTTCTACCGCAAGAAGTTCTCCTGATAAATTTTATAAAAACATATTTATAATGAAAAAACACATAGAAGT
>SSTG01000243.1 GCA_004801635.1 Muribaculum caecicola
TCGATAGAGACGGTTAAGGACAGGTTGCCATTTTCATACACGCATACTGGCTTTGTGCCTATGCATATGCTTCCGCAGCTATATTCTGCTGCCGATGTTTACCTTTCTCCTTCTGTTAACGATGCCGGTCCGTCGATGGTCAACCAGTCAATTGCATGCGGAACTCCTGTTGTGGCATTCGAAATGGGTACCGCTCTCGACGTTATCAAGAATCATAACACAGGTGTGTGCGTGCCGTTGGGCAATGTCGACAGTTTTGCACATGGCATACGGCAAATAATGCGTCTGGCTACTGACTGTCCCGATAAATATACTGCCATGCGCGCCGAATGCCGCCGGGTTGCAGAAGAATATCATTCGTATAGTGCGTTTGTCAGCTCATTCGAGCGCATGATGAACATTCAGTAAGATACTTACGGTCGGACTTGTTTTTGCTTTCAACTTATTCGTATCTTTGCAGAAGAATAAATCAATAAAATTATATAGTATGCGACAAATTATAACTATAGCTATGGCTGCTGCGGTTTCGTTTTCTGCCATGGCCGACGACAAGGTGGTGGTGCCCGATTCAACCGGCTTTAAATTTACCGATGTGAAAGTTCTTAAAACAACACCCGTGCGCGACCAGAACCAGTCGGGTACATGCTGGTGTTTTTCTACCAATACATTTCTTGAAGACGAGATATTGCGTAAAGGAGGCAAGGAAACAGACTTGAGTGAAATGTTTGTTGTGCGCCAGTGCTATCTTGACAAGGCGCGTAAATACGTGCGTATGGACGGCAAGGTGAATTTTGCCCAAGGAGGTGCTGCCCACGATGTTCCTTATATTATGTCGAAATACGGCATGATGCCCGAGGAAGCCTACCGTGGTCTTAATTATGGCGAAGACAAGCCTGTACACGGCGAACTTTCGGCAGTGATGAAAGCTTATCTTGATGCCGTTATAGCCATGCCCGACCGCAAACTGTCAACAGCATGGGAAAAAGGCTTTGAAGGCATACTGGATGCTTATTTCGGGCCTGTACCGGAAACATTTACGCATAACGGTAAAACGTACACCCCTGAAACATATGCACAGTCGCTGGGCCTTGACCCTGACGATTATATAGAGGTTACATCGTTTACACACTATCCTTTTTACAAGCCTTTTGCCTTGGAAGTTGCCGACAACTGGTTGTGGCATTCCATGCAGAATGTACCTCTCGACGAGCTTAAGGCCATTGTAGACAATGCCCTCGACAACGGCTATCCGGTAGCATGGGGTGCCGATGTTTCGGAAGGTGGTTTCAAATGGCGCAAGGGCTATGCCGTGATTCCGGAAGAAAAGGGCGAAAAAGACCTTACCGGTACCGAACTCTCGCGATGGGTACAGCTTTCCGACAAGGACCGCCGCGACGAACGTTACGATATAAATGGCCCGGTTAAGGAAATAACGGTAACCCAGGAAGTACGCCAGGACATGTACGACCGCAAAGAGACTACCGACGACCACGGGATGGTGATTATGGGACGTGCTGTCGACCAGAAAGGCAACAAATACTATAAGGTTCAGAATTCCTGGGATACAAACC
>SSTG01000244.1 GCA_004801635.1 Muribaculum caecicola
GGGCTAGTTTTCCTGAAAGCTCACCGTTATTCACAGTAAAACTCGAATTATGCACTTTGTCCACATAATTTCCGTCAGGCAGCGCAGAAGGCAGGCTTACTGTCTGCTCACCATCTGACAAATTAATCAAAACCGCACCCTTTGTTCCTCGTTCCACCACAACCACACGTCCAGAATCGCCTGCCCTCACAATTTCCGGCTGCCCGTGCATGCGACGGCGGAATTTATTAACAGCCACAACTTCCGGATGCATAAACTCATCATTGCCCCGTGCGCCTACAAGGTTATTGCCCCAGTAATTCTGGCGCGTACTGCCGGCCGGGCGACTGAAAAACAACGGTGTGCCTTCCGAACGCGCTGTCAGGAATACATATCCCTGACGTATGGCTGCATCACTTATATGGGCCGATTCATGAGCATTGGCATAAGTATCGTGACTTTCAACCCAGGTAACCAATTTTGTTCCAGGCGATGGATGATGCCAACTGCCAAGCGAATCGGCATAATAATCCTGCTCTTCCAGAACATGCCGCAAAGCATGCCCGTAATTACTTGCAGTAAGCTTCATATACCCGGCATATTCCTCCTCTTTTACATTTTTATCCTGAAGAACCTCACCGTATATAAACAGGCTGTCGGCTGGAACGGCCAATTTCACACCGTCCACAGCCTCGCGCCCAAGGGCAACATCCCAGAAATTATTTCTTTCAGACAAAGAGTCTAGAGGGTCTGACGGTAATGCTATATGTTTTGCCGTATCATAGCGGAAACCAGAAACGCCATAAGCCAAAAGCCTGTTTACAAAATCCATATAATATTTTTGAAATGCAGGATTCTCAGTATTAACGTCAGGAAGTCCTCCCATAGCCATATTTGTGCATTGGAAACGGTCGTTATAATCCGTTATAGGCTCCATTCCCTTCGAATGCAAAAGTTTGTCGGCACCCCCTACCGCACTGTCCATCCGGGCCGTTACAGCACTTCTGTCCACGGCAACATGGTTGGGCAGCACATCCACGATAACCTTTACGCCATAGCGAGCCGCACTATCCATCATTGACTTAAACTGGCGTTCCGAACCTAGAAGATAATTTCCAATCTGCCAATCTACAGGCTGGTAGTAATAATACCATTTGCCCTTAACCGAATCGCCATCCTCGCTGAACAGCGCCATACCGCCGTCCTCACCGACAAAGCATGTGTTAACAGGAGAGGTCTGCACATAGGCAAAACCTGCATCGGCTATGTTCTTCATATTGGCGGCTATTGTATCAAAACTCCACGACCACGCATGCAGTATTGCATCGTCGTCGGTCTGTACCAGCGCCTGTTGTTCCTTACCGTTGCATGATGCAAACGCACATACGGCTACAGCCGAAGCCACAGCCAAAGAAAAAAACGAATGTCTCATCTTGCTATAAAACTATTATCTTATTATTAGAACCGGAAGTCTGGCAGACTTCCCCATAAAATTAATAATAATATAGTATAACATAAAAGTTTTAACAATATTTTTCTGAATTTGCGCAATACATACATATATACAAT
>SSTG01000245.1 GCA_004801635.1 Muribaculum caecicola
AACGCGACATCCGTATCGTGGTCTGTCCGGTTGAAAACGCAGACCCTCTTCTTTACTTCTCTACCGACACCAATATGAGACCTGAAAAGATCATCGGTTTCTACCGCACCCGCTTTCAGATTGAGTTCGGCATACGCGATGCCAAGCAGTTCACCGGACTTCAGTCACAGCAGACCCGCGACAAAGCCCGGCTTGACTTTGCGTTCAATCTTTCCTTCACTGCCCTCAATGTCTGCAAAGAGGTCATAAGGAAGGATTATCCGGATCTTTCGGTAGCGCAGTTCAAACGGCTTATGTTTGAATCTTATCTCGCCTCAACAATTATTTCGACTTGCGGAAAATCTCCGCATCTCAAAATAATTCAGAAAATAAATCATCGGTTGGCTCAGTTAGCGGCTTAGCCAAGGCTGAACAACCTCAAATTTTACCGAATCATTGATTGATGCATATGATAATAAATACTACTTACAGGCATTAGATTTGTTCAACAGTATATCGAATGATGCCGAAGCCCAATATTATTTAGGGAAAATATACGACAATGGATACGGTGTCACCAAATCGCCCGCCATAGCATTTGAGTGGTTTCAAAAATCAGCACAACAGGGCTTTGTAAGATCGCAAAATAATCTTGGCGTATGTTATAACTCAGGATTTGGAACTGAAATCTCACACAAGGAAGCCGTATATTGGTTTCGTAAGGCAGCAGAACAGGGACTAGATATTTCTCAAAAGAATCTAGCTGATATGTACGTTACAGGAAAAGGAATTGAAAAATCACCGACTGAAGCTGAATACTGGTACCGTAAATCGGCAGAACAAGGATTAGTATATAGCCAAGTAAGCCTAGGACTTATGTACTTAAACGGAGATGGCATAAAAAAAGACTTAACAGAGGCCTTATTTTGGATACGTAAAGCAGCAGATAAAGGATATTCATATGGTCAATATCATTTAGCACGCATGTACCGCTTTGGATGGGGAGTTGACGAATCTTATCCAACAGCTGTTGAATGGCTAAAGAAAGGAGCTGAACAAAATAACATTTATTGTATTCTGGAAATTGGCGACTGCTACCGCTGTATTTTAGACGGATGGGAAGGAGACAAAGAAGAAGCAAAAAAATGGTATGAAAAAGCAATTGACCTAGGTTACTACAGAGGATATTCACGACTAGGTGAAATGTATTACTGCTTGAACAGGACTAAAGAAAATACGGAAAAAGCACTACATTATTTCTCCAAAGGTGCTGAAATGAACGACAGTCAATCCATATACTATATCGGATTAATGTATTATCAAGGATCTCCTGCATTAAAAAAAGACGTAAAGAAAGCATTTGAGTGGTACAAAAAATCTGCTGATTTAAACAATTCTTACGGTCAGTACAATCTTGGCTTATTATATTACAAAGGAGAAGGTGTAAAAAAAGACAAACAGGAAGCATACCGGCTGATTAAGCAGGCCTCTGATAATGGAAACATCTTTGCTGATACCTTTTTAAAAGAAAACACATTTAACAACTAAAATTAAGTACAT
>SSTG01000246.1 GCA_004801635.1 Muribaculum caecicola
AAGTGAGGAAGGGACAAAAGACGGCCGCGGCCTTTCGATGTTCATATACGACAAAAACGACGGTGGCGTAACCGTTCGCCGCATCGAGAACAAGATGGGTATAAAAGGCTCGCCAACTTGCGAACTCGTTTTCAAGAACGCCAAGGCCGAATTGTGCGGTTCGCGCAAACTGGGCCTTATAAAATATGTTATGGCGTTGATGAACGGTGCCCGTCTGGGCATTGCCGCACAGTCTGTTGGTGTTTCCGAAGCTGCCTATCGTGAAGCTTTGTCATATGCACGCGACCGCCGGCAGTTTGGCAAAGCCATCATAGAATTCCCGGCTGTGTTCGAGATACTTTCCGTGATGAAAGCCAAACTTGACGCATCACGCTCACTGCTATACGAAACAACCCGTTTCGTTGACATGTACAAAACCTACGAAGACATAGCTCGCGAACGTTCACTGACGGCAGAAGAACGTGCCGAAATGAAAACCTATTCAAAACTGGCCGACGCTTTCACCCCGTTGTCGAAAGGCCTTGGCAGTGAATATTGCAACCAAAATGCCTATGATGCAGTGCAGATTCACGGAGGTTCAGGCTTCATGAAAGACTATGCCTGCGAACGTATTTACCGCGATGCCCGTATTACATCGATATATGAAGGCACGACCCAACTCCAAGTGGTTGCGGCCATACGCCACGTAACCACCGGCACATATCTTGGCCGTATACGCACATATCAGGAAGAACCGATTGCCGAGACATTTGCATCAATAAAGGAGGAGCTGATTGCAATGACTGCCCGTTATGAAGCCGCAGTTGAGAAGGTTACGGCTGCCAAAAATTCAGAGTATCTTGACTTTATGGCACGCCGCCTTGTGGAAATGGCTGGTAACATAATAATGAGCTACCTTATGTTGCTTGACGCTACCCGTAATGCAGAATTTGAAAAATCGGCCCGTGTATACTTCAACATGGCCAAAGCCGAAGTTGCAAAACATGCCGACTTCATAGATTCGTTCAATCCGGCCGACGTTGAGCTGTACAAACAAGCATAAACATATTTGTTTAACCGATAAAAACAGGAGGATCGGACTAACGCATCCTCCTGTTTTTTATGTCAATGTTCTTTTGTGGCAAGAATAATTAAGAATATGTCGAAGTTATGGCACCGCCAAACCAAAAGACATAGCATAGCCGGAAAAAGAATAAATCTGTCGACACTGATCTGTTCCCTTTCGAGGAAGACCCACTACCCTTGTGCGGCGTCACAACAACAGCTGCTTGCCGTCAGTGACTAGGACAAATTCTTCGCGTTATGCTCATTTCTGTTTAACAGCCGTTTAAGCCGGCGACCGTATATTTTTCATTATTTGAATAATTTATTGCAAATTTACTATACGTATTAACTGCCGATTCCCGTTGTCGTCGCAAAAATGAAATTTAAATGAACTTTTCCAACCACATAGCTGTTTTAATAAAGAATATATATTACCCTAACCAGACAACACAATGAAAGACGTACACTCTACCCTGC
>SSTG01000247.1 GCA_004801635.1 Muribaculum caecicola
GCCTGTGGCGTTATCGGCACTTATAGCCTATCCGCTTGCTTCATGTGAAGCCGTTACATTGCAAGTGTCATCGGCATTGACACAGGGGAGACGAAGCAATAAATTTAAATTGTCGCCCACACCAGGCGGAAGGTGGGCCATATACGTGTCGGAAGGGCTTAAGCCGATATTGCCGGCAGAATGGGAGGTGTCAGAAACAGCTATACAGGCTGTGTGCGTCAGGCCGGAAATGACTTATGAGGCTACCGTGGTTGCTGCACCTGTGGCCAACCCTCTGGCTGTTGAGTGCGGTATAAATATCGAAGAAGGAAAAGTGGTTGCGATTACCCCGGCATCACGAACGCAGAGCGCGTGGGATTTTGCCCGTAGGCATCTGTATGTTTTTACAACAGTGGGCATATATTCACTTGCGGTTAATTCGGCGCGTACGTTGTGTTCGGCGCATCTTATCCATCCGGTAGGCGTTGTTAATGCGTGCAAGGTTGCTGTAGCTCCGCAAGGTGTGTTTGCGGCAACAACTTCCGGCCAGCTTGTATGTGTGGCCGGTTCTGCGGCAAAAGAGATAAGGCGTTATATGGACTGCCGGTATTTAGGTTGGAGTTCGGCGCACGGTGGCGAATTGTGGTGTGGGCTTGCTGATGGGGGGACAATGTTGATATGCCCTGGCAATAGGTTGGTTGAACTTTCTGATTTGAACATTGCCTATATGATTGGGGCTTCTGGCGGAAAGCTTTGGCTTGTTGGTGCTGACGGTGGCTTGAGTGAGGCCGGCAGCCAGGCTACAAACGGCTTTACCGATGTGTTGTGGCGGCATAGTGTGGCGTTGCCGGCATTTGCCGATACAGGCATGCGTCTTGCACATGTTGACTGGGACTTTTCATCGTCGATGGCATCTGGCAGGCTTATAATAAGGGGGCATAATGGTAATGCAGGCCGGTCGGGGATTCTGGCCGGGTTCAAGATAAATGGTAATGTGGCGGCTCCTGTCAGATACCGTGTGCCTTTATGCGCGCCTTACCGTTATGTTACGGCAGAGTTTGCAGCAACCGTAACCAACGACACACGGCTGGGACCGCTGACTATGACATTTACAAAGCAATAGGTTATGGAGAACATACATGAGATAGTTGTAGAAAATGCACGTAGGAATGCCTTGATAAATCTGGAATATTGTCCGGTTCGCGGTATAGGTTGTACGGGCGAACGTGTGGAATGTTATTCGCCGGTGTCGAAAGGTAAGGAGTTTATACCTAAAACCATGTATGACAGTGACAAGTTCCACATGGTTAAGGAAAACGCGCAGGCATGGCGGCGTTTGCGCATATGTCACGACTTTGAGTATTGGGCTGCGACGTGCTGCACAATAAAGGACAAGCGCACCGGTTGTGATGTTTTTATGCGGTTGAACCGTCCGCAACGCAGGGTACTTGCAATTATGGAGCAACAACGTATGGCCGGCGAGCCT
>SSTG01000248.1 GCA_004801635.1 Muribaculum caecicola
CCATAATCAAGAACCTTGTTGGTTGTTTTTGAAACATTTACTGCTATATTATAGCGGAACTCGCCTATTGTGTTCAGATGCTTTAGCGAAAGATCCCATCCGCGGAAACGCACGTCGCCAAAATTGACACTCGGCACATTTCCGTCAGTACCAGACGAAGGAGGGAACAGGTAAGTAGGGGCAGACATCACCATATTGGTACGTCTACGCTGATATATTTCGAACGAGGCCGAAATACGGTTGTTCAGTGTGCCTAGGTCGATTGCAAAGTTCATGTCTTTCGACTTTCCCCATTTCAGGTCCTTGTTTGGATAGTTGTTAGGATCGACCATCAAACCTGGAGCAAAGTTTCCGCCTATAGGATAGCCTGTATTGGTGGAGAAAATATAGTTCATCAAATACGAGAAGTCGGCAATAGAGCCGTCATCGCCTAAAACACCGTATGATCCGCGTAACTTTGCAAAAGAAATGACATCGGAAGGTACATTTTTAAAGAATTTTTCGTTAGATATTACCCATGAGACCGATGCCGTAGGGAAAAATCCCCAGCGCCGTGAGGGAGCAAACTTTGTAGAACCGTCGACACGGAAACTGAATTCGGCAAAGTAACGCTGGTCAAACCCGTAAGTGGCACGTCCGACAACCGAAGCACGCTCCGTGTACGATTCGTTACCTGTAATAAACGCATCGCTTGTCGACCCGATTATCTCGGGATACTCGCCAGGCAGATTGTTGTTACGCGCCGACGTATATTTATTTTGATAATCCTGATAATTTAAAATCAATAAACCTGTAACGTCGTGTTTAGCTGCAAAGGTGCGGTTATAGTTAATTCCTACTTCTATCAGTTTGTTGTTCACACGATGGTGTTTGTCGGTCATTTGAATCTTGGCATTCGGATAAATTGTTTTCGAATCGACCGATGTTGTGCCGGTCGCCTGGTCGTAAAGATACAGAGGTACCGGTTTTGAATAGTTGGTAGTATTCTGATGGTTAAAGTCCATTGTACCTTTCAGATACACCTGCAACCCTTTTACCCATGGCAAATTATAGCGAAGAACGGCATTAAGTGTATGATAGTCGCTTTTCACCTTGTTATAACCGCCAATACCTTCAACAGCAATAAGAGGGTTTGACCCGTTTATACTTGCCAGGTTACCGTCGGTGAAACGCAGCACCTGCAGGGGCGAAAAGTTATATGCGGCATCAATTGTTGTATAACTCGAATTTTTATTGTCAGAAACAGAACCTGTAAGGTCGACAGACATTGAAGTCATCTTGACTTTTTGAATTTGTTAATATGTTTAAGAAATATCACATGGAATGCCAACAGATTCCACCCTTTCCAACTGGAAGCAGTTTTGTCGAAACGGTTGAGAACGGATCGAAAGGAATCCATCCATGCATTCGTTCGTTCGATACTATATCTGAGGGAGAGAAGTTCGGTGTCCAAAAGGTATT
>SSTG01000249.1 GCA_004801635.1 Muribaculum caecicola
AGGTAATAGAAGCATCAAACCTGTCAAAATCGTTTGGCAAAAAGCTGTTGTTCAACGACCTCAGCTTTTCGCTGCCACCAAACGGCATTGTAGGCGTAATCGGGCCAAACGGTGCAGGTAAAACCACCTTGTTCCGCCTCATCATGGAACAGGAAAAGCCCGACAACGGCACATTCGATGTTGGCGAAACTGTAAAGATAGCCTATGTCGACCAACGCCATCACGACCTGCTGCCCGACAAAACAGTTTATGAAGTGATTTCGCAAGGCACCGACTCGTTCCGCATGGGCGGACGCGACGTAAACGCACGCGCCTACCTGTCTAAATTCAACTTCACAGGCGCCGACCAGGAGAAAAAAATCGGTGTGCTGTCAGGAGGCGAACGCAACCGCCTGCACCTGGCAATGGCCCTTAAACAGGAAGGCAATGTGCTGTTGCTCGACGAGCCTACCAACGATATCGACGTAAACACTCTGCGCGCACTGGAAGAAGGTCTGGAAGATTTTGCCGGATGCGCAGTGGTTGTAAGCCACGACCGCTGGTTCCTGGACCGCATATGCACACACATCCTTTCATTTGAAGGAGAAGGAAACGTGGTTTACTATGAAGGCTCATATTCCGACTTCGAAGAATACAAACGCGCACGCAACGGAGGCAAAGAGCTACCGCGCCGCCGCTACCGCAAACTTATGGAATAAGCCCCAATAGCAACCTTAAAAATCGGAGTGCCAGAATTCTCATTAATTCCGGCACTCCGATTTTTATATATCATACAACCTTCTATCTGCCAACTTTTTACGTATCTTGCTAAGATACACTGGCGTAATCATTAAATAAGAAGCTAAGTCCCTAAATGTAACCGTGTTTACAATGTCGGGGTGCTCATTAATCAAATCTATATAACGTTCCGTAGGAGTTTTTCTATAAATATCAAGATAGCGCTTATATCCTTCGGCAAACAGAACAGCCGACGTGTCATTAATAAACGACGGATGTTCTTTCATTACAAAATCCCTGAATTCCACAACAGGAACTTCAAAAACCGATGCCTGGCATCCGGCCACAATTGACACATTCGACTTACGCCTAAATGCTACCGAACTTGCAAAATCGACCACGCACTCACCCTCAAATACAAATCCGACAACAGACTCCACCCCTTTTGAATCAATAGCCGTATATTTAAAATAGCCCTCAGAAACAAACCCCAACAATTTTCCAACATCCCCTTCATGTAAAAAATATGCCCCCTTGTCATAAGCGTTCACATTGCCATATTCCAAGCAATAATCACGCAATATCGAAGAATTTATCGATTCATAAAAATTATTAAACCGGGCCATAAACTAAAAGAACAACTATGATTTAAGCACAAAAATAATATTTTTTTTCATGCACATAAAATTATTCTTCAATCTTTCACATAGAAGTCATCTT
>SSTG01000024.1 GCA_004801635.1 Muribaculum caecicola
GTCATATCGGGAGCCGTAGCAACTGCCGTACACGGGCGCGACATAACTATAAAAGTTGTCCCGAAATCGGCTGCCGACCGTGTCAATATGTCTGTAAACGGCACTCAGGTTGCAAAAAACGCCACATCTGCGTCCTATTCGTTCATAGCAAAACAAGATATGGACTTCGACATAGAGGTTTACACACCGTCGGTTGCAAACGAAGTTACATACACCATTGGCGAAGGCGAACACCTGTACTACAATAAAGCTGACAATGCCAATTACATAAATCTGAATAACGACAACCTGTCTAAAGTCGGCACTAAAGTAACCGTTATCGGGAAGATCGATAAAACCGACTTCGATTTCTTCAAACAGCCAAAAGTTCAGCGCACAATAGTGAGCCTCGACCTATCGCAGGCAGAAATCGTAGCCGACCGTAATTATCCTCAGAGCTATGCGGCAAACATGTTCCCGCCTAACGCATTCTATTCAACAACCCCGTTCGGACAGTCACAGCCCATACTTAAAGAGTTGAAACTACCGGCAAGCGTGGTGCAGATAATGGGTAACGCATTTAACAACTGTGCAAAGATAGAGGAATTAGAACTTCCTGAAAATCTGTATAACGAACACAAACAGACCACATCAAGCGGATCATGGAAATATGTCTACGGTCTTGAAGGCGATGTATTCAGCGGATGTACCTCGCTAAAAACCCTCTATGTGAACTGTGCGCCTGTAAACGGCAAAGTTTCGCTGATAAAACCGACATATGGAAGTGTTGCAAAACTTGGCCTCAGCGATCCGTCAAAAGTAACAGTAATTGTAAAACCAGAATATCTAAAAGCATATCTAACCGACAACCAAGGGTCATATGGAAATTATGACGGCGACGGTGCCAACATCTGGTATGGGGCGAAGTTCAATATTCTTAGCGAATACCCTGTATACGGCATTAATTTCGAGGCTACCCGATGCTTCCTGGCCGACAGCAAGCTCGACGTAACCAAAGTAGTTTCTTTCCTTGGCGACAATGTTCCTGCTGAAAGTTTAGACTTTGCCGGGCAACTGTTCGTAGCCGCACTTTCACAGTCGGAAAACCGTCCGACCGGAGCAGACGGGTACAAGGCCGGACAAAAAGTAAGAATATACGACAACGGCAAACTGCTCGACAATGCAACCGAAAGCAACGGTTCTCTAACAGTAACATACTGGAATCCCAATAAACATGCCGGCAAGAGCGGAAACCACGACATCAAGGTAACATACTTGTACGACGTAACATTCAACTGCACATCCGATATATTTACAATCGGCCTGCAAGAGGTACACAACAACGAAGCTGTTAACGGAAACGAGGCTACCGAGTTCGAAAAATGGAATACACAAAACCCCATAGCCCCCGTTCTTGAAAACGTTAAAGAAAACACCACCGTCCGCTTCACTCTCGAAACAACAAACATTTCGAACGAGAATGTTGAGCCAAAAGTAAAAATAGGCGACATCATTATTGAAAAAGACGAGGAAGGGTACTATAATATAGATGTAACAGATTCAAATATAACCGTACAAATATTCACCGTACCCGTAAACGGCGCAACACTCACACAGGAAGAATTCAATTCAATAAATCCCAACGAAGCTGTTGATATCACCACAATATCACTCACCGGTAAAATAACAAACGAAACACTGGGTATAATTGCGTCGTCGTTCACTTCACTTGAAGAACTTGACCTATCAGACATGGATGGCACTATTCCTGCAAATACTTTTGCCGGAATGAAATCGCTCGTAACAGTAACCCTGCCCGATGTGGAAACAGTAGAGCCTGGCACATTCAAAGATTGCGAAAACCTGACCACTGTCACAATTCCACCAAGCGTAAACACCATCGGCGACGATGCATTTAACGGTTGTTCATCGCTGAATTCAATAACACTAACCGGCATCAACTCTATCGGAGCAGGAGCATTCAACGGATGCAACAACCTTACATCTATAAATCTCAATGCTCCTTCCGCAGCACCTTCAGCAAAAAAACGCAACCTGTCGCGTGCCATACAGGAAAACGGGTTTAGCCCGAAAGCCTTCGACGGAGTCAACCCCAACTGTCTGATACTTGTTGATGACGGTGTTGACGTACCTCAGACACAAGAAGGAAACTTCATTGTGACAACAATTGGTGAAGTTACCGAGATTATTGACGGGGAAACCGTTGTACGCCAAGGCCGTATCTACTTTGCCAACGGCAACATCAACCTCCAGGCAGGCTATCCGCTGAGCATTGCCAACACATTCTCGTTAAAAGAAGCAAACACAATCAGTCTGAAGACTCCCGTTCGTGCCGATGTCGATGGCAAATGGTCGTCGCTACTACTTCCTTTTAATGCAGAAAAAGCCACTGCAGCCAATGGAAACGAACTCACTCTGACTGCAAACAAAGAAAACGCAAAAACCGGTCAATACACAGTTATTTCATTAAATAATGAAAATGAATACGAAGCACAAAGCACAGTTATGGCAAATACACCATATTTGGTAAGACTTTCGGCCGACGATTCTGACCAGGAAATATGCTTCTCAGCCACTGGCACCAAAGTAGCCGCAACACCGCGTGAAATAAAAACAGCCGGTAAGGACTACAGCCTTGCAGGAACCTATAACGCTATCGAAACCAATGCTAACACCTACATCCTAAACGAACAGGGTAACGCATTTGAAAAAGTTGCTGCTGAAGATAACGAAAATAAAACCGTGTCAAGCTATAATACCCTTGTAGCCCCGTTCAGCATATATGCTGTAAGCGAATCTGACGAAAGTGCTTTCAACATAGTGTACAACGTAGAAACATCCGATATTGAAAATCTAACTGAATCAGGCTCTGATTCTGCTCCTAGATTCTGTGTTGAAAACGGCAACCTGGTTGTATACACGGGCAAAGAGTTAAACACAGCAATATACGGTATAGACGGTCGTATGATAGGCACAATCTCGCTCAGCGTAGGCCGCAACGTTATTACAGGCCTTTCACAAGGTGCATACATTATATCCGGCCAAAAGGTTATACTCTAAGCATTAACCAAATATAACCCCAATTATCATAGGCCTCGACAGCTTCTTGCTCTGTCGAGGCCTATGCCTTATTCACCAAAGTTCAAACACCATCAGTCCTACCCTCCCCCAAAAAGTCTCAACAATAACATTTTCACAAAAAAACAATAATAAAAAAAATACAACAGCAAATCCCATATATTACGTTATGTTTAAAAACATAACGTATAAAATAATTGGATTTTAATTTTGTTTACATATTTATAACAAATGATATTTGTAAAAACAAATATCATAAAATGAAGATTTGCTTATTAATAATTGCACTTATCGTTTCAATAAACAGCTTTTCAGTTGCACAAACTTCGCTTTGTGGCTATGTCTATGACAATAAACAGAACCATATACCATTTGCAACAGTAAGACTTTTACAACAAGATTCAACATACATACAGGGTTGCACCACCGACAGCATTGGCAAATATACATTTGCCAACATATCAAAAGGGAATTATTTAGTTTCTTTCAGTTGCATAGGATACGACTCAGAAACGATAGCCGCTACAGTAAACAACGACACTATTCTAAACGCAATACTGACAGAAAACACCAAACAGCTAGGCGAAGTAACCGTATATGCAGAACCAATAATAAGACTGGACAACAAGCTTATTATACGGCCATCGCAACAACAGACAAAGCATTCCTCCACTGGCTACGATTTACTGTACAACCTTATGATACCGGGCATAGATGTAAACCGTTCTACCGGTGATGTTTCAACTTTTAACGGATCAGTGACCCTATATATAAACGGAGTAAAGTCTACTTATCTCGAAGTAAAGAACCTGAGGCCGCGCGATGTAGAAAAGATTGAATACATCGCGCGGCCCCTTCCGGCAAATATGCCGGCGATAACGCAGCCATTAATTACATTACAAAACAAAAAACATCGGGAGGCTATGTCGCTCTCGATGCCAAACAGACAATTGGATATACAAAAGGGAATTATAACGCAGTGACAAAACTGCAAAATAAAGGCACTAGCTACACTCTTTTTGCCGGTTACAATATGCACGACTACCGCAAATCTATTGATAATAAGAAAGACGTAATTCATTTTACCGACACAGACATTAACCGACAGTATAACACCCTAGACGGGCGTAGCAAGGGGAACTCACAATACGCACAGTTAAACGTGCTAAATGCCAATAATAACCGCACATTGCGTGCATCTGCAATGATAGTCCGCGACAATTCTCCTGGCAACTATTCTACCGACATACTAACATATACCGGACTGCCCGATGGCGATAAACAAACAACATCGCGGTCTGAAAGTTCACAACGTGGCATAAAATATAATACAAACTTTTATGGCAATTTCAACCTGTCTGAAACCCAATTTATTGAAACATCGGTTTCTGCCGACTATACCGACAATCGTTACAAGTATCTTTATTCCGAGAACTCGGTTAACATGGTAAACAGCAACACCAGAGAAGATTTATACAACCTAAATGCCACTATCAACTACGGCATACGTTTCAAACGCGGCAATTCACTGACAGCAAAATTTATGCATTTCCACAAAATCAGTATGCAGAATTACACCGGAAACCAATGGCAGCACCTTTGGACCGGGGAAACAATAGCTTTTGCCGAATATCAGCACAGATTCGGACAACGCACATCGCTCACTGTTACCCCTGGTATATCCATACTGCAATACCGGCTACACGGCAATAAAAAGGTTAGCATGAATTCGCCTCGATTGCAAACAAGAATAACACACCAGCCCGGACAAGGCCAGTTCCTTATGTTCGGAGTCTCTATAGGCAACTCAGCCCCACAGATGGCATATCTTAGCGGAACCGAACAAGCTGTCGACTTTCTACATGTAAAACGCGGCGACCCTGGAATGAAAGACTCAAAACTATACATGACAAATGCCGTGTATGCACTGAACTACAAACGCATAAGCCTGCAAGCTGTTGGTGTATACCTGTTTGCCGACCACGTTCCAACACCATATTATTTTATTGAAAACAACAAACTTTTAGAATCGTATGCCGGGGCAAAATATCATCAAATTCAAGGCCGTATCTCGCTTACCTGGCGTCCAAACAACAAATTCAGCATCAATACCACAGGTGAATATATGGATTTTCACTTTAACGGTAAATTATCCGGCAAATTTTCAAAAAGCTATTGGTTAGCAAGTGCCAACGCCTCTTACTTTTTAAAAGATTTTGCATTTAACGCCTATTTTAAGAAATATACAACCGTATTAAACAGCGATATGAGTTTTATAAAAATGCCTGTATCATACGGGCTTTCGGCAAGTTGGAGCCGAAATAGCTGGCGAATAGAAGCCGGAACTGACAATCCCTTCACCAATTGCGCCAAATACCGCAACTGGTATGCCTCAAACGCATATAGCTACAATACAACGTCGATAAGCAAAACTTCGTCGCGCTCTGCATACATAAAGCTCTCTTATACCATCGATTTCGGCAAGAAAACCTCTAAGGAAAACGCTGATATAAATAAAACTATCGACAGTGCTATCCTAAAAGCCAACTAATTATGCAATCACGTCCTCAATAATCAGCTGCCGAAATTAAACCGCATGCCTACGTTCAGGTTAAAGTTTAGCGGTTCGTCTTTATATATTGTCCTTATATCTGAGCCATTGTCGAAATAATAGCTTATTCCGGGTTCGGCATAAACACCTACAGATGGCACTATATCGAACTGGACTCCGGCCGAAGCATTTACCGACCACTGCAATGGTTTTACAACATGGCTCTGCGTATCGGTTTCTTTTGCCAGGTTATCTATAAAATATTCTTTCTTCAATTTTCCTGATACGCATTTTTCGGCAAGGACACCGCCTGAGGCATACACGGTAAAGTTTTTCCACGAAACGATATCATACTTAACATTAAGCGGCACGCCTATATAGTGCAGGGTTTGCTGTCCTGATAAATAATGGCTGTCACTACCATACTTCAAATCAGAAGTAAGATTGGCGTAAGTAATACCGCTTTCCAACGATAACCGGTTATTGATACGGTAGGAAAACGACACACCTCCACGCACGGGAAAACGATGGCTGATCTCCGATTCGATATACTGCCCCTTGTTAAACAGCAAAATGCCCAGCATTGGGTTGTCCTCCCATGCCGCATTGTCCGAACCAAGAACACCGGCAACGCTGCTACCGTGGCCCGATACGGCAGACGTTGAATTAAATCCGCCTGATGTATATATACCAACTGAAAGTTTGTCGTTGTGGCTATGGCTGTGTACAGTACTGGCCATATATGGCTTTATATGTCCAGCATCACCGGCCATTACTGTTTTTGGCTGTCTTACTGTAGGCATTGTATCGGCGTTCTCTGCAATATGCCCATCCAAAATATCTTTATCACCATCTATCGGCATAACCTGTTCTGGTTCTATAATGTCACTGTTTTCAGCAGCCACAAACAAATTCTCAACAGTATTTTTTGTCGATACCTTAACGTAGGCCGCAGGCATAACCTGCAGTTCTGACGGTTTTTCCACTGTTACAACCGGTGCGTAATTATTTATCACCGCAATTGGGACAGCGGCATTATAGTCCTTACGCGGAAATAACATATATGAAGCAACAATCAGAGCCAGAAGCGCGGCCACTCCTGCCGTACGTTTAAGCCATAAGGCAAAAACCGTATAACGGCGGTTTGAACCTATACCGGGTCCGGGTATCGTATCTAAACGTTTTTCAATGTCGTGCCATAGCCCTTCGGGTGCATCTGTTTCAAAGCCCGACATCTTGTCATTAATATCTTTTAGCCAATTGTCTTTCATATCGATACAGGTTCTAATGATGACTGATACTGTCTGATTTTAATTGCCAGCATCGCTTTGGCCCTATGTAGCTGCGAAGCCGACGTAGACTCTTTTATATTAAGCATAGCAGCAATGTCCCTATGCGTGCGCCCTTCTATCACATACAGGTTGAATATCGTACGATAGCCCGTAGGAAGATCGCATATAAGCTGGTGTATTACTGAAGGCGGAATTTGGTCGGTATCAGGCTCCTCATATGCAATATCCGTCTCTGCCCCTGTGAGCTCCGTAAAAACCAGCCTGTTATTACTGCGCATAAACGATAGTGCCTCGTTTATGACTATTCTTGCCATCCACCCTTTTAGCGAGCCGGCTCCGCGATATTCAAAATTCTTAAGCGACGAAAATATTTTTATAAAACATTCTTGCAGAATGTCTTTAACATCCTCGTCGTTTGCAATGTAACGCGAACACACAGCCGTCAGATATCCTATGTAATGCCCATATATAGCCTTTAATGCCGCACGGTCGCCATTTACGGCACCGCGCAGCAATAATTGTTCGCTATATTTTGCATCATCCGCCATCGGATTAGTGACTTTGGTTACTAAAGAGTTATTCAAATAACCGGGCTCCGGAGTTTCCTGAGCCCGTTAAATTCCGGTTATAATACAACGGCAATTATACTTTACACAAATGCCGCTATTTTATATTTTTATTAAACCATGATTTTTCAGGCTCACCTGACGATGCAATATCGCGCATCTTCAGTTCAAATTCCGACACCCTCTCTCCTGTAAACGACTTCCAACGCAACTTTATTTTAGCACGACCCTCGAATCCCGGCCAACCATTAAGGTTAAAGGCAACAAGCGCATCGCCATAGCGGCCATAAACATCGCCATTGGCATTATGACGCAACTCTATTTCATTAGGATCGTCAGGATTTACGCCAGTTACAAGGTTTATTACATGTACTTTTGAAGGGCTACCCCACAATGTGCGTATACGCATGGTTATATATCCGTCCTCTGCAACCGTAACCCAGTCGGGAATTATCTCAATCGGGTCGTTGCCGTAAGAATCGTCACCCTCAACAAACGCTACCGGCTGTTTTGTGCGTATACTGTCAATCCAGTTAATATGCACGCTGCGGATATCAGACTTGCCGCTTAACAGCTTGTCCTCGGTATAGTTCACCAATGCCCTAACCTCTTTTTCTTTAAAAGGGGAACTTTTCATATTAGACGGGGTTAAAACAGTATTGTCATCCAGATACATTACAAATGTACCATCGCTACCTGGGCTTACTGTAACCAATGCCGTAGGCCGGCCCAACGAATTTGAATCATCATCGTCTAAACACGAGCTAAATAAAGCTCCGGCAGCTAACGCCCCGAAAAAAGCAATAATTGTCTTAATGTATTTCATATTCACTTAAATTGGATTTATTATTCATATATAGAATGCAGTATTAACTAAATTCTTGCATATCTAACACAAAAATTCTTCAGATTTATTGGTTAATTTTGCACTTGCCTACAACCTCAACATTATACTTTGCGTTTTGCTTTCCCCAACAAGAATTATGAAGTCGAATAATAATTTCCTTTTTATATACGCATTGGTGCTGTCCGCAGTATATTACTTTAATAATTTTTCTGTCTATGCTGCCGAACAAAACTCTCAAATATCAGAGATATCAGAATATGAATTTGCCGAGGCTTTTTCTCTGCGAAATATGTATCAGTAGAAAATAGATACAATCAAAACGCCACAAATATGCAATATTGTCCAGCAGAAAATTAAGGACAGGTTCAACAATATGAATGCTGATGAAGCTTTGAAATATGTTTTTCAGGATTCAGATTTTTCAGTATATCAGATACTAAAATTTCCTTTTGGATTACTTGCTTCGTGTATATATACCGCGAATATTGGTTTTTCAATGAAACTGATTATAAATTTATAGCCCAAACCGGCACATTAACTAAATTAAACGTTGTAGAACATTGCATATCTAAAAACGGATACATGGCAACCTGGCAAAGCCATGCTTACGACTCAAATGTGGATATATCCATTTATAAACTAACCAACAGCGACATCAAGCTAATTACCCGGCATACAGATGTCAATATCAGTATTTGGGAACTAGCTTGTTGGGGAGCCGACAACACATTTTATATTTGCGGTTTACACAATGTGTACGACAACGGTCTGTCAACAGACAAAAAGTATCTTAAATTCAAGGTTTCTCAATAATCATAACCTAATCAAAAAAACACATTCTTTTACAATAAGGTTCCGGTTAATAACTTATCGGCCAATACCATTAACTAGAAGGTAAACAGCAGTCCTTTACCTTGCCTTACTGCTTCCTCATATATACCACACAGGTCGTCATATGCATCCATCCATTCATCCGGATCAGTCTCACACAGCAGGTCTTCGGGTTCGGCACATTCAGCTTCGTCTCGGTTTTCTTTCAATACCTCCAGAATATCGGCCACTTCGTCACAATCAATAATGCCCAAGCCTTGCATACCTGGGTCTACTATCACATCGTCAATCTCGACTTTCCAACCCGTAACAGGTAGTTCCCCTTCTTCAAACACGTCAAGCCCTTTGATCACCTCGTTCACGGCATCCCACATTTCGCCCAACCCCCGGTCGTCCTCCACATCATAGCAGGCGGTAAGCAGAATGTCGAAATAAACCTGAAGCGTAAGGTCGCCAAACTCCTCTTCCCAATCTTCGTCCAACGTATCGCCAGTGTATGGCGATTGCAACTCATCTAGATGCTCGCATATATACCGGTGTGCCGCCTTGGTGTTCTTGATACTGTCTCTCATGACAGGCTCTATCTCTGCGTGAAATTTATTTGTGTCGAACACAAACGCCTTATGATCCATACTCATAATTCGTCCTCCGTTATTTTAAAATGTTTCAACTATCTATTATAAGCTCTTTTTGCATCCTTATTAAAATTAGCGCAATCAGACCCCTTTCTTTATACCTTAAAAACTCTGCCTGTTTTAACTAGATACTAAAAAAGTGAAATGCAAAAAAGTACCTAAAAAGACCTTTTGGGGTACTTTTTTAGGTACTTAATCCTTAAAACACTGATTTTCAGCACTAGTTGCGGAGAGGACGAGATTCGAACTCGTGGTAGGATTGCTCCTACGTCAGTTTAGCAAACTGGTGGTTTCAGCCACTCACCCACCTCTCCTGATATTTCGTTGTCGCAAAAATTAATCTTGCTACGAATATGTCTCTAGTAAACTTAATTTGGCAGATTCTTTAATCTACCCTCGTTTAACACTGCAAAGTTAAGCAGTTTTTTTTTCTTATGCAAATTATTTTGCGCAGGCAAATAAAAAACCGAATTATTCTTAGCTATTCGGGCAATGCAAACGGACGCACAGGCAGCCATACCGACATATTTCCTTCGCCACGATGTGCCCATGCATAATACGGTATAAGTGTTAAATCAACGTCAGATACTGTAATATCACCGTCAGCATCCCTACCAAATGACTGTGCTTGGGTTTTTAGCTGCATAATGCCACATAACTTGTCCGATTTTTCCGGTTTTAATTCACGTTTGGTATTCAGCAACACCGAATGAATATCAAAATCATTATCGGGCCATTCGGCACAATAAACTACAGGGCCTCGTTCAACAGCTACACGTCCACGATTAGCAGCCACACGTTTATGCGACTCAACAAACCTTGGGCGCATTTCAAATGCAATGTCAACATTGTCGCCTTTTTTCCATTTACGTTTAATTGACACATATCCGTCAGGTTGCACGTCAGCATCAACCAGTTCGCCGTTAAGACATACTGAAAAACCATCCGGAACACTGTCAGTATAAGTATAAAGGCAGCCCGGAACAGGGCGGTTGCGCACCCAGCCGGGAATACGTATCTTCAAGGCAAATTCACCGGCACGATTGTCACGGACCTCTATACGCGTCTTGCCGTCCCACACATAATTACCTGACTGAGAAAGGTCGACACATTTACCATTAACCGACAAACGCGCGTCATTGCCCATAAACAAATTCACATATACATCATTGTCACGCACGGCATACACATAGCCCGGCAACGACGGAATAAAGCGGCTTATATTCGACGGGCAACATGCGCATCCAAACCACGGCTTACGCGAATAACCTCCGTTACTTGCCAAAGGATTCGGGTAGAAAAACGCCCCTCCGTCGAGCGAAACGCCCGAAATAAGCCCGTTATAGAGCGTACGTTCCAAAACATCATAATATTTCGAATCGCCATGCAGAAGAAACAACCGGTGATTCATGTAAACATTTCCTATAGCGGCACATGTCTCGCAATAGGCTTCATGGTTTGGCAGCTCATAGTTGTTGCCAAAAGCTTCCCCGTTATGCCGGGCACCTATTCCACCGGTAATATAATATTTTTTATTCACTATATTATCCCATATGCGGTTAATTGCAGCCACATACGCACTGTCGCCTGTAAGGGCGGCCACATCGGCCATTCCGGAGTACATGTACACAGCACGTACGGCATGCCCCACCGCCTCATCCTGCTCAACTACCGGTTTATGGGCCTGGCTGTATTCATCCTTACGTGTGGTATATCCGCGACGGTCAAGAAAATACTTTGCCTGTTTCAAATACGACTCGTTGCCGGTGACCAGATAAAGCTTAGCTAATGCCATTTCTGCAATCTGATGGCCCGGCACACGGTCAACCTGCCCTTCGCCCTGCCCGATTTCACGGCATACGCAATCGGCATACCTTATGGCTATATCTAAAAAATTACGTTTCCCGGTAGCTCGCCAGTGTGCCACGGCTCCTTCCACCATATGTCCTAGATTATAAAACTCATGGCTTAGCCGTTCAACACGTTCCCATTTAACAGGACTCATCCATGCATGCGGATGCGACGGATTCATCGTATACGACGTATTCAAATAGCCGTCCGGTTCCTGTGCCGCAGCAACAAGTACAAGAACACTGTCTATATATGCCTCCAATTTTTTGTCAGGATATGTCTGAAGCAGATAACTGGCACCTTCTATTGTTTTATAAACATCGGTATCGTCAAACGGGAAGCCTCCAACCTTAAACGTGTCGCAAGGCATGGTAGCCTTTACAAAATTGTCATAACGGCCCGATTCCTCACATTTGGAAAACGCCAGCGGTATTGTAGTATTTCTACTTGCCTCCAGACGCTGTCCCCAGAACGCGTCTGCCACTTTAACCGACGTGAAAGGTACGGGCTCAATAGGATACCCGTGCGAGAGTGGTTCTTTTTTTGCCGTTGCAGACAGCACCGTGCATGTCAATACGGCAGAAACAAATATATTTCTCATTTTGTAGGTATTACCGGTATAATTGAACCGTCGTCATTGAAACGCATTTCGTCAATACACACTTCTCTGTGAACTCCCGGGCCTTTTTCCCGTTCTATATAGTCCTTGTTTATACGATGGTACACAATCAGCCAGCGGTCTGTTCCCGGAATCTGTATCACAGAATTATGAGCAGTACCATAAATTTCATGTTCAGGCAACTGGTTGAGAATATTGCACGGTTCTGCCACCTTGATCTGGCCAAGAGGCTTGTCCGACGTTCCATATGCAACATGATAGTTTGGAGAGCCAGTGTCGTCTACCGACCACATAAAATAATACTTTCCATCACGGTAAAACACATATGGAGCTTCGCGATAGGCATATGTTTCAAGCGTTCCACCTTTAGGGGTCATAACCGCAATTGTCTCCTCCTTTATTGAAAGCATATCATCATTAAGTTCTGCACCGGCCATATAGCCATTTCCCCAATACAGGTAGTATTTACCCGACACCGGATCCTGAAAAACATCTACGTCAATCTGCTGCCCACGGCCAACAGGCGACTTTGCCACTATAGGGTGTCCAAGATCCTTAAACGGACCCGTAGGACTGTCAGAAACAGCCACACCTATTGCCTTTCGGTTCGAATCTATATCGTGTCCGCTGAAATAGAAATAATATTTATAACCGTCTGCTTCCTTGCGTTCAATTATTGCAGGAGCCCAAGCATTGCCCGAAGCCCACTTAACTTGGTCGCCCTTAAGGTCAAGCATTATGCCCTCGTCTTTCCAGCCACACAGATTGTCCGACGAAAACACATGAAAATAATGGCCGCCCCACCCCGGCGTACCGTCGGTTGTTGAATATATGTAATATTTTCCTGTATTCTGCGAATAAAGAATCTCCGGATCGGCATGAAAGCCTGGCAATACGGGATTGCTAGAAACGATACCGTTACAGCACCGTGACTCACAGCAATTCTGTGACGAAACAGCAAAAGGTGCAGACAACAGCAGGGTTGAGCACGACAACAGCGAAAAAAGGATTGATTTCATACTTGTTTTGGTATATAGATTTGGGTTACAGATTTTTACCTTTATAAAGATACGAATAAGATAAGCGCAATGCCAAATAAATTTGGCATTGCCCGAACGAAAGTATCTAGGATGGTTCAAAGGTACGAAAAAACAATAAATTAGCCGCCATGACGGCTACATTAAAATTAAATTAGCTACTTTTGCAAAAGCATATGCACAAAAACGCAATGCAAATAAGCTAATATCACGACAAACTACCAATTCATTATTACATGAACGTCAAGCATTCAATAACAACAATAATTCTCTCCGTATGGAGCATAGTCCTATTTGCCACACCGGCACAAAATGCCCAAACTATACGCCGGGCCATTGACAAAGTAAACCACCAATGGCAACAAACCAACCTGGCAGAATGCAGGTCTTTTTGGGACAATGCCGCATACCACACCGCAAACATGGAAGTCTACAAACTCACCGGCAACCAGGACTATCTGGATTATTCGCTCCGGTGGGCCGAACACAACCAATGGAAAGGGGCCAAAGGGAACGACCGTTCCAAATGGAAATACAGCAGCTACGGAGAATCCGACAACCATGTGCTTTTCGGCGACTGGCAGATATGCTTCCAGACATACGCCGACTTGTACAACATACTTCCCGACGAACGCCGCATACGCCGTGCTCGCGAAGTTATGGAATACCAGATGTCAACACCTCAAAACGATTATTGGTGGTGGGCCGACGGGCTTTATATGGTTATGCCGGTAATGACAAAACTATACAAAATAACCGGCAACAACAAATATCTCGACAAGCTGTATCAATACATAGTTGTTAGCGACAGCATAATGCTCGACACAGAAACCGGACTATACTTCCGCGACGGGAGATATGTATACCCTAACCACAAAAGCACAAACGGCAAAAAAGATTTCTGGGCACGGGGCGACGGATGGGTATTGGCCGGACTGGCAAAAGTCCTGGCCGATGTTCCAAAAAATTGGGAACACCGAAAATTCTTTGAAGACAAATATATAAAGTTGTCCGATGCCGTCGTAGCACTCCAGCAGCCAGAAGGTTACTGGACACGGTCAATGGCCGACCCCGGACATGCACCCGGATATGAAACATCGGGCACAGCATTCTTCACCTATGGCCTGTTATGGGGCATAAACAACGGTTATTTGCAATCATCCAAGTATCTCGATGCCGCAGAAAAAGCATGGGGCTATCTATACAAAACTGCCTTGCAAAAGGACGGCACTATTGGCTACGTGCAGCCTATCGGCGAAAAAGCCATACCGGGCCAGGTTGTAAACCGCAAATCAACATCCAACTTCGGCACAGGCGCTTGGCTGCTGGCCGCATGCGAATATGTACGTTATCTTGAAAAAGAACAAAATCCCGACCGGGCATACTGGGTAGGGCTGGCATATAAAATGGCAGAACCCGTATTGAGAAACATGGCAGAAGGCAACCTGCAGAAGAATATGATTGTAGAAGTAAGCCCCAACTGGGACGGCCGCAACAAGAAAGTAACATACATGGAAACTTTCGGCCGCCTTATGGCCGGAATTGCCCCATGGCTGTCGTTACCCGACGATAATTCCGACGAAGGCATAAAACGCCGTCAGTTACGCGACTGGGCCATAAAAAGCTACAAAAATGCAGTAAACCCTAAAAGCCCCGACTATCTATTATGGTCCAGAGAGGGACAGGCCCTCGTTGATGCCGCCTATCTGGCAGAATCGTTTATCCGTGGCTATAACTCGCTGTGGCTACCGCTCGATTCCATAACAAAACAGCGTTATATTAAAGAATTCACACGGCTGCGCCATATCGACCCACCATACACAAACTGGCTTCTGTTCTCGTCTACCATAGAAAGTTTTCTGGCAAAAATCGGTGCCGACTGCGACGTATACCGCGTAAATTCCGCCATACGCAAAATGGAAGAATGGTACACCGGCGACGGATGGTATGCCGACGGGCCGGATTTTGCCTTCGATTATTACTCCAGCTTTGTCTTTCACCCGATGTATTTGGAAACCTTGCAGAACATGAAGGATTCAGGACGGCGTACACGCATACATTATGGCAAATATTATGACCGGGCGTTAAAACGAACTCGCAAATTCGCAATCGTTCTAGAACGCCTTATATCGCCCGAAGGTACATTCCCTGTTTTCGGCCGCTCCATGCCATACCGCATGGCATGTATGCAGCCTCTTGCATTAATGGCATGGCAGGAAAAACTCCCTGACGGACTTACAAACGGACAAGTACGAGCCGCCCTAACTGCCGTTATGCACCGTATGTTTGACGGTAAGGACAACTTCAACGAAGGCGGTTACCTGACAATAGGGTTTTGCGGAAGCCAGCCCGGTATTGCCGACTGGTACACAAACAACGGGTCGCTCTACATGACATCCCTATCATTCCTGCCTCTTGGACTTCCAACAACACATCCTTTCTGGAGCGATGCGCCACAGCCGTGGACATCGCAAAAAGCCTGGAGCGGACAACCTTTTCCTAAAGACCACCGCTGGAACGACGATATACTTACACGCGACCTGTTCTAAGCCGTCACCCTCTTTTAAAATCATTACACATGAATTTCCACCTCAGAACATTTATATCCTCATTAGCAATACTTTCCATTTTCATAGCACCGGCTGCGGAAAAAGAGTTCTCTGTCACGTTATCAGAAATAGCTCCCGGCTACAGCGCGACATCGGTCAACACAACCATATTCCGCTCCAATTCCGTAACCAGCCACGGCAAATGGCAATATGCAGCTTACTACGACCCGGACGGTTACGTAACCATTGCCAAACGCAGGCACGGAAGCCACAAATGGAAAATACAACGGTCACCCTACAAAGGCAACGTAAAAGACGCGCACAATGTAATTTCCATAGGTATTGACGGCAACGGGACACTTCACGCTGCATTCGACCACCACGGACACCCGTTGCGATATTGCCGGTCCGTAAAACCAGGCTCGCTCCAACTGGGACCTCTCGAACCAATGCTGTCACGCAACGAGCAAGATGTTACATATCCTGAATTTCATACACTACCCAACGGCGATATGCTGTTCGTTTACCGCTCCGGGTATTCCGGGGGCGGAAATATGGTGATAAACCGATACGACACACAAAAACGCACATGGAGCCGTGTTCATGACATTCTGCTCGACGGCGAAAAACAGCGAAACGCCTACTGGCAGCTATGCATAGGCGGCGACGGTGCCATACACCTTTCATGGGTATGGCGCGAGACTTGGTTGGTAGAAACAAACCACGACCTTTGCTATGCACGCTCAGCCGACAACGGCCACACATGGCACCGTAGCGACGGAACACCTTACCAACTGCCTATAACCTTGGCTACAGCTGAAACTGCATGGAAAATTCCTCAAAAATCGGAGTTGATTAACCAGACTTCAATGGCAGCAAACGCCCAAGGCCGTCCAATGATAGCAACATACTGGCGCGAGCCCGGCGATTCCATACCACAGTTCCGCATTGTAGAGCACGACGGAAAACAGTGGCAAATGCAACAAGTGAGCCACCGCACAACACCTTTCTCCCTGTCGGGGGGCGGCACAAAAATGATACCCGTATCCCGACCGCGCATCGCCGTACGCGAAAACGAGGTATTCTACATTTTCCGCGACCAGGAACGAGGTAGCAAGGTTTCACTTGCACATCGTGCATCCGGAAGCAACGATTGGACTATTACCGACCTTGCTCCATTTAGCGTAGGCGCATGGGAACCCACTTTCGACACTGCGTTATGGAACAGCAGCCAACTCCTGAACATATTTGTACAGCATACGGCACAAGGCGACGGCGAACGCACCACAACACTCTCGCCACAACCCGTCTATATACTTGAACTAAATAGTCAATAGCGTATAGCCGGATTCATCCACCTATTTGACTGGCAGCAAACATCCTTGCGTTATTCCAGCAGAGACCAGACGGTTGTTCAACAAATTCACAAATTGATAGTTTTTCACACCCCAGCGCGGCGAAATAAGCAACCCGTCAGGCGACTGACTTGTAAAACGGTCAATGGCTATGCCCTGTCGCAGCCTGCCAACTATCTTGACACAATGTTCCACATATTCATCCAGCGAAAACTGATGCAGGCCAACCAACCCGTCCTGCCACTGACGTGCCAGGCGTGTTCCGCGTATTAATTGCAGCTGGTGAAACTTCACCGTGTCTATGTCAAGGTTATTAACCGCATCGACTGTGGCCAGCATCATTTCCGGCGTTTCGCCGGGAAGCCCGTTTATCAGATGCAGCCCTGCCGGAAACCCATAACGGCGCGTACGCTGCACGGCATCCACAACCTGCTCCCATGTATGACACCGGTTTACGGAACTCAAAGTTTCGTTATGGCTTGATTCTGCACCGAATTCCAACATTATAAACTTACCTGTATCCTGGCGAATCTCCTTCAGCACATTTAATACACTGTCAGGAACACAGTCAGGGCGCGTACCTATAATCAGCCCTTCCACACCCGGATAGCCAAGCGCTGCACGATACATGCCGGAAATCATGCCCATATTTCCATGAGTGCCGGTATATGACTGGAAATATGCCAGATACCTCATTTCTGCATATTTTCGCGAAAAGAACGAAACTCCCTTTTCCAACTGGGCTTCCACCGAATTGTCAGTACGGCAATAATCCGGACTGAATGTGGCGTTGTTGCAATACGAACATCCCCCTGTAGAAAATGTCCCGTCGCGGTTAGGGCACGACAAGCCTGCGTCTATAGAAATTTTCTGCATCTTGCCGCTGAAATGTTCTGATAAAAAAGCGGCATAATCCCTATATGGCAAATTCATTTCACAAACGGGCTGAACGGTTTAGCAATATGGCATCGAGCACCGTCATTGCAGCCATAGCCTCGACAACAGGCACTGCGCGGGGCAACACGCAAGGGTCATGACGGCCACGCGCACGCAACACAGCCTCACGTCCGCAATCGTCCACCGTTGCCACGTCACGCAACAGCGTTGCCACCGGCTTGAATGCCACACGGAAATATATATCCTGCCCGTTTGAAATTCCGCCCTGTATTCCGCCCGAATAATTAGACTTCGTTGACACCTTTCCGTCGGCACCTGTAAAAAACTCGTCAACTGCCTGACTGCCGGTCATGTCAAGCCCGTCAAACCCCATTCCGTAGTCAAAGCCCTTAGCCGCGTTAATACCCAGCATGGCTGCACCCAGCATGGCATGAAGTTTGCCAAAAACAGGCTCGCCCAATCCTACAGGACAGCCCTTTATCACACCCGTTACAATACCGCCCACGGAATCGCCCTGAGCCTTGACACGCTGTATAAGCCCGTACATTTCCTGTGCCTTGTCCTTATCGGGACACCTAACCGGGTTTGTATCAATCAGCAACCTGTCGTAAAGACGGTAGTCATTTTCAAGTGCCACTGTGCCCACACGCGACGTATATGCATATATCTCTATGCCCATTGTGTTCAGGGCCTGCATTGCAAGCGCGCCACCCACCACACGGGCCACGGTTTCACGTGCCGACGAGCGGCCTCCGCCACGGTAATCGCGCAGGCCGTATTTCGACGTGTAGGTAAAATCGGCATGCGACGGACGAAAAGTATGTTCTATTTCGGAATAGTCATTTGAATGATGGCCAGAGTTGCGCACCAGAAAACCGATAGGCGTACCTGTCGACACCCCGTCAAAAATACCGCTGAGCAATTCCACGCTGTCGGCCTCGCGTCTGGCCGTAACTATATCGGACTGACCCGGACGACGGCGGTCCAGGCATGCCTGCACAAATCCGGCATCAACCGGAATCCCTGCCGGAAAACCATCAATAACGCCTCCTATTGCCGGGCCGTGCGATTCGCCAAACGACGTAAGCCTGTATATATTTCCAAAAGTATTCATATTCAACAACTATAAATTTACATCGGCACTGCTATATCGGCCACTTCACCACGCGTAAAGCCAATAAGGTCGTGTGGATTTATCTTTATCTGCAAGCCACGAACACCGGCACTTACATATACATACTCAAAATCGGTCACCGTTGAATGAAAAAACGTAGGAAACTGCTTTTTCATCCCTATCGGCGAGCAACCGCCCCGAATATAGCCGGTAAGCGGCAGCAACTCTTTTACATGTATCATTTCTGCCTTTTTGGCACCTGCCACACGTGCGGCAGCCTTAAGGTCAACTGCCATATTGCCTGGCACTACACAAACGAAATGGCCGCACTTGTCCCCATTAAGCACCAAGGTTTTAAACACCTGGCGGATATCCTCGCCAAGTTCGGCGGCCACATGTCCGGCAGCAAGGTCGTTCTCATCTACGGCATACGGTATCAAATCGTATGCTATACGGGCGCGGTCAAGCAACCGCGCCGCATTTGTTTTCGATATATTAGCCATCAATCAACAAAATTAATCAATAATTAACGCCCTTGCAACCATATCTGCGCAGAAATGAGTAAATTTGCAAACATGGGACGACTTTTGGCCATTGACTACGGACGTCGCCGGTGCGGAATTGCCGTCACCGACCCGTGCCGCATTGTAGCTACAGGGCTCACCACGGTACGTACCGCCGACCTGCAGCAATACATACTCAAATACATAAACAACGAACAAGTTGATGAAATAATCGTAGGGCTGCCTACAACCATGCGCGGCGAGCCGTCGGAATCAATGCGGTACATACGCCCCGGCATAAACGCCCTGCGAAAAGTAATACCGGAACAAATAAGCATTGTGTTCTTCGACGAACGGTTCACCTCGGCCCTCGCCCATCAGGCCATGATTGACGGCGGCATGCGCCGTTCGCGCCGGCAGGACAAAGCCATTGTCGACGAAATGGCGGCAACAATAATACTAAACGACTATATTCAAAGCAAAGCATACAACAAATGAAACTACCCATCTACCTTTACGGACACCCTGTGCTCCGTGCAGTTTCAAAAGAAGTGGACCCCGGTTATCCGGAGCTGAAAAAACTTCTGGACGACATGTGGGAAACCATGTACTACAGCGAAGGTGTAGGCCTGGCCGCGCCACAAATAGGCCGTAACGACCGCATTGTGGTTATTGATGCCGATGCCGTTGGCGATTCCTTTCCGGAATGTGCAGGACGCAAATTCACATTGATAAACCCTGAAATAGAAATACTGGGCGACCAGACTGTAAGCCGCAACGAAGGCTGCCTGTCATTGCCCGACCTGAGCGAGTCCGTTCCGCGCGTGGAACACATACGCCTAAAGTGGGTTGACGAAAACTTCGAGCCGCACGAAGAAGAAATCAGCGGATTCCTAGCCCGTATAGTACAGCATGAATGCGACCATCTGGAGGGCAAGTTGTATATTGACCATACATCGCCCATCAGAAGGCAACTGATACGCGGCAAACTGAATGCCATCATAGACGGACGCAAACACGTTGACTATCCAGTACGTTACGCTCCTAAAAAAAGAAAATCATAATCCACGAAAACTGACCATAATATGGCCGACGACAAAAAAATCATTTTCTCAATGGTGGGCGTTAGCAAAATATATCCGCCCCAGAAACAAGTACTAAAAAATATCTACCTTTCGTTTTTCTATGGTGCTAAAATTGGCATTATAGGCTTAAACGGTTCAGGTAAATCATCCCTTCTCAAAATAATTGCCGGCATTGACAAGCAATATCAGGGCGAAGTTGTGTTCTCGCCGGGATATTCGGTTGGATACCTAGAGCAAGAACCCAAACTCGACCCGTCGAAAACTGTAATCGAAATAGTACGTGAAGGCGTACAGCCTATTGTTGACCTGTTGGCTGAGTTCGACAAAGTCAACGAAGCTTTTGCCGACCCCGACGTACTGGACAACCCCGACAAAATGGACGCGCTCATAGCGCGCCAGGCTGAACTGCAGGACAAACTCGACGCTGCCGACGCATGGAACCTCGACTCAAAATTGGAACGGGCAATGGACGCGCTCCAGTGTCCGCCAGACGACCAGCCGGTAGAAACCCTTTCAGGTGGAGAACGCCGTCGTGTGGCCCTATGCCGCCTGTTGCTACAGCAACCCGACGTATTGCTGCTCGACGAGCCGACCAACCACCTCGATGCAGAGTCAATTGACTGGCTGGAACAGCACCTGCAGCAATATCCGGGAACAGTTATCGCAATCACGCACGACCGCTACTTCCTTGACCATGTGGCCGGATGGATTCTGGAACTAGACCGCGGCGAAGGCATACCTTGGAAAGGCAACTACTCATCATGGCTCGACCAGAAAACCAAACGCATGGCAATGGAGGAAAAACAAGCCAGCAAACGCCGTAAAACCCTGGAAAGGGAACTCGAATGGGTACGCATGGCTCCCAAAGCCCGCCAGGCAAAAGGGAAAGCCCGTCTTAACAGTTACGACCGCCTGCTTAACGAAGACCAGAAAGCTCGCGAAGAAAAACTGGAAATATTCATACCCAACGGCCCCCGTCTGGGCAACAAGGTAATAGAAGCATCAAACCTGTCAAAATCGTTTGGCAAAAAGCTGTTGTTCAA
>SSTG01000250.1 GCA_004801635.1 Muribaculum caecicola
AATACCTTTTGGACACCGAACTTCTCTCCCTCAGATATAGTATCGAACGAACGAATGCATGGATGGATTCCTTTCGATCCGTTCTCAACCGTTTCGACAAAACTGCTTCCAGTTGGAAAGGGTGGAATCTGTTGGCATTCCATGTGATATTTCTTAAACATATTAACAAATTCAAAAAGTCAAGATGACTTCACTATATTGTGGCAAATTTTAATACAATGATTCGGTAAAAATTACAGAAGTAGTTGAAACTTAAGTTAATATAACGAATTATCAAATACAAATGAATCGCCAAAGCGTTCATTATAAAAAACTTAGCGTATGAACGTATTGGCGATTCTCAAAGACTTCACCTTTCGGTGTAAGTCGGTATTTGAAAATACTACAACCAAAATGAGCAAAAGGTTCCTCAACTGGCTGATTTTAACAATACGCACTGTAGCGTTGATTGTATCTAACATTTGAAAAGGGACCCGGATAGCATTTGAAAAGGGGACCACCCGGGATGGGGATGCAAAGATAATTATATTTGTTGAGTCATCATTTCCTGAGTTTCTTTCATGCGGTATGATTTGCCTGTCATGTTAAGCAGTATAGCCTTGTGGGTCAGGCGGTCTACCATTGCGGTGACCAGTACTTTGTCGTCAATAATCTCGTTCCAGCGGTTGAAGGCGAGATTGGTTGTGACGACGGTCGTCTTCTTGTCGGTGCGGAGGGAGAGATGGTTAAAGAGCATCTCTGCGCCGGCCTTGTCGCAGGAAACGTATCCGAACTCATCACAGATGACCATGTCGTATCTCTCGAACTTGTTTTCCAGCGACCGCAGTGTCAAGGCATTACGGCACTCGCGTATCTGCGTCAGCAGTCTGGGCACGGATGTGAACAGGACCGAGTATCCGGCATTGCAGGCCGCTATTCCGAGAGCTGTCGCCAGATGTGTCTTGCCTGTTCCTGGATTGCCGTATAGAATGAGGTTGCGTCCGTTTTTGATGAAGTCGAGTGTCTCGAGTGTCGGGAGCGCTTTCCGGGCATCGGCGGGCAGAGCGTCGGTGTCGATTTCGTTAAGATAGCGAAGTTGCGGGAACCCTGCGTTTTTGATGCGGTGACGGCGCTGGTTTTCAGAGCGGTTCTCTTTTTCGCGCCGGAGCAGTTCGGCTGTAAACCGCCATAGGTTCCATTGTTCGTCGGCGCTCTGTTGTATAAGCAGGTCGATGTCGCGCCGCACAAGCGGGAGTTTAAGGTCGAAAGCGCATGAGCGAATGAGCTCCCGAAGTCCGTCACGGTCTGTTTCATGTATGTCTGTCATTGTCATTCAGTGTATTGGTTGTTTTTTTGGGGGGGATTCAGTCTGCCTGCGATGCGCGGGCACATTCCATAAAGGA
>SSTG01000251.1 GCA_004801635.1 Muribaculum caecicola
GCGAATTTGAACAAGGCCGCCCGTTGTTGGAAATGATAAGGCGTGAGCGCCCGGAACTTGGAATTGTGCTCAGTTTCTTTTCCCCTTCAGGCTACGAGGTACGAAAAAACTACCCTGTAGCCGACATTGTATGCTACCTGCCTTTCGACACAGCATCAAACGCACGCCGCTGGGTGGAAACCATAAACCCGGAAATGGCAATATTCGTAAAATATGAATTCTGGGGAAACTATCTTGAACAACTGAAAAAAAAGGACATACCCACTTATCTTATTTCGGCCATATTCCGAAAGTCGCAATCGTTTTTCCAATGGTGGGGCGGCACGTTCCGCCATATGCTGGGATGCTATAGCAAATTGTACGTGCAAGACGAGGCCTCGGCCAGACTGCTTGCCGGAATAAACGTGCACAATGTCGATGTTACAGGCGATACGCGCTTTGACCGCGTAACCGACATATGCCGCACCACCCATGAAATAGCCCAAATGGAGGCATTGAAAAACACCGGCAAAAAAATAATAGTATTTGGCTCCAGCTGGAAAGCCGACGAACAGCTATATGCCGACTGGCTACGCTCGCACACCGATATATGCGGCGTGATAGCGCCACACGAATTCGACAATTGCCGCCTGCAAAAACTGAAAGAGGAATTTACTACCAAACAAGGCGATACAATTCTGCTTTCCGAGCTTACGTCAATAACCGACACTGCCGACATCTACAAGTGTACAAAACAACTAAAATGCATCATCGTGGACTCGTTCGGCCAACTGGCAAGCTTGTACCGCTATGGCGACATTGCATACATAGGCGGAGGTTTCGGGCATGGCATACACAATATTAACGAAGCCGCCGTTTACGGAATACCGGTTATATTCGGACCGAAACACCAAAAATTCAAAGAAGCCACCGATTTGATAAATTGCGGAGGAGGATTCGAAGTGTCAGGAAAGACCCAGCTTGAAAGCATTTTAAACACACTCATATCAGACGAAAAGACCCTTTATACAAGCGGAAAAGCCGCAGGCAGCTATATTGCCCGGAACATAGGTGCCACACCGGCAATTTTTAAATCCATTTTTGACATATAAGCCACTGAACCATACGGTGGCCGGCCCACATGGCCACAAAGCCTAGCAACAGCGATGCTGCAGCATATGTCGCGCACTGCAGTAACTTATTCATGGAAAGCATTGCCATGTTTTCTGCCATAAACGTACTGAAAGTAGTAAATCCCCCACAAAAGCCTACGGCAAGCATCAGTTTGATTTCCAAAGGCATATCTACATAATAGTTCGACAATTCATATATAGCTCCCAGTAGCATGCACCCCAGAACGTTAACTGCCAGCGTACCATAAGGA
>SSTG01000252.1 GCA_004801635.1 Muribaculum caecicola
ATATATAACGGACTGGTGGTAGAGAACCCATCGTTCGTATTGTTGCTGGGCATGTGTCCCACACTTGGAACAACCGGGTCGGCCACAACCGGAATGTCGATGGGACTTGCTACAGCCGGCGTGCTGATATGCTCAAACATTGCCATTTCGGCAATAAAGAATTTCGTACCCGACCGCGTGCGCATACCGGCCTACATAGTTGTAATAGCTACATTTGTTACACTTCTGCAAATGTTCATGCAGGCCTACCTGCCGGCACTGAACGAAAGCCTGGGCATATTCATTCCGCTTATCGTGGTTAACTGTGTGCTGCTGGGCCGGGCAGAAGCTTATGCATCAAAGCACTCCGTAACCGACTCCCTGATGGACGGAATAGGAATGGGGCTTGGGTTCACCGCAGCCCTCACCCTGCTGGGTTCTGTAAGAGAACTGTTAGGTACGGGTTGCATTTTCGGAGCACGCGTCTTTGCCGAAACCTACGGGTCGCTGGTATTTGTTCTCGCTCCCGGTGCATTCATAGCGCTTGGATTTCTTATTGCAATAATCAACAAACTCCGTAAGCCATGCTGACATACATATCAATTATCGTAACAGCCATATTTGTAAACAATATAGTGCTGGCCCAGTTTCTGGGCATATGCCCGTTTCTAGGCGTGTCTAAAAAGCTTTCGTCGGCAACCGGCATGGGCATGGCAGTGGCATTTGTAATGACACTGGCAACCTGTGTCACATGGCTGATACAGAAATTCGTGCTTGACACATCCGGACTAGGCTACATGCAGACAATTGTATTTATACTTGTCATTGCCGCCCTGGTACAGATGTTAGAAATTATTATAAAAAAAATAGCGCCTCCGCTCTACGAGGCCTTAGGAGTGTTCCTTCCGCTTATAACCACAAACTGCGCCGTGCTCGGCGTTGCCATACTGGTTATACAAAAGGGCCTCGACCTCGGCCAGTCGGTTGTATATGCCATAGCAACAGCAATAGGCTTCACACTTGCCTTGGTTATATTTGCCGGTATTCGCGAACACCTTGAATTGATCAACGTGCCACAAGCAATGCGAGGCGTTCCAATAGCCTTAATTTGTGCCGGGTTACTGGCAATGGCATTCATGGGCTTTTCCGGCATTACAATAGGCTGAAAAAGCACATATAAAAACAATAGTCTGCGCCTCCCTTGCAAAAACAAGGGAGGCGCAGACTATTGTTTTTATATAAACTGCCGGCTTACTAGAAATTCACGTTACTATAACTAACGGAACCAGTTGCGTACACGGGCCCTTACAGCGTTAGATTCCCTAAGCATATGTATAAACTCAATGGCCGAATGCTTTCGATAGCAGTTTTT
>SSTG01000253.1 GCA_004801635.1 Muribaculum caecicola
TCATTACACCATTCGTGCAGGTCGGAACTTACCCGACAAGGAATTTCGCTACCTTAGGACCGTTATAGTTACGGCCGCCGTTTACCGGGGCTTCAATTCCGCGCTTCTCTCGCGATGACGCGTCCTCTTAACCTTCCGGCACCGGGCAGGTGTCAGGCCATATTCTTCATCTTTAAATTTAGCATGGCCCTGTGTTTTTGTTAAACAGTTGCCTGGACCTATTCTCTGCGCCCACGCCGGAGCGTGGGACCCCTTATCCCGAAGTTACGGGGTCAGTTTGCCTAGTTCCTTAACCATGAGTCGCTCGAGCGCCTTGGTATCTTCTACCCGACCACCTGTGTCGGTTTGCGGTACGGGCCGGCTTGCGATATGCTTAGCGGGTTTTCTTGGGAGCATGGTTACCACCGCTGTCGCCTCGGCCGGGGCCTCGGCGTACTGTCCCGTTTCGTCACGCGCCGTGTGCTTGACTGCGGCCCGTATAACTACGCGGTTTAACGCGCTATTCCGTCAGCGCGCGGGTGTGTCACTTCTCCGTCGCCGCATCGCTCGCAAGACGGGTGCCGGAATATTAACCGGCTGTCCATCGGGTGCGCCTTGCGGCTCCCCCTTAGGTCCCGACTTACCCTGATCCGATTAGCGTTGATCAGGAACCCTGGGTCTTTCGGCGTGGGGGTTTCCCGCCCCCATTGTCGTTACTTATACCTACATTTGCTTTTCCCGGAACTCCAGCTCGGCTCGCGCCGAGCCTTCGGCGTCACGGGAATGCTCCCCTACCAATGCCCACTAATTGGGCATTCCACGGTTTCGGCAGCGGGCTTATGCCCGATTATTATCCACGCGGGGCCGCTCGACTAGTGAGCTGTTACGCACTCTTTAAATGAATGGCTGCTTCCAAGCCAACATCCTAGCTGTCCGTGCGGCCCCACCTCGTTATGGTCTTCAACTTAGCCCGCATTTGGGGGCCTTAACCGGTGGTCTGAGTTGTTCCTCTCTCGGACGCGGACCTTAGCACCCGCGCCCTCACTCCCGGGAAACATGCCGCGGCATTCGGAGTTCGTCAGGGCTTGATAGGCGGCGAAGCCCTCGCACCCTATCGGTCGCTCTACCTCCGCGGCACTTATCCCGAGGCTGCACCTAAATGCATTTCGGGGAGTACGAGCTATCTCCAAGTTTGATTGGCCTTTCACTCCTACCCTCAGGTCATCCGAAAGCTTTTCAACGCTTACCGGTTCGGCCCTCCAGCGTGTGTTACCACGCCTTCAGCCTGCCCAAGGGTAGATCACTTGGTTTCGCGTCCACCGCCCCCGACTCTGACGCCCTGTTCAGACTCGCTTTCGCTTCGGCTCCG
>SSTG01000254.1 GCA_004801635.1 Muribaculum caecicola
TGGAGGCAAAGGTCTTGGCAGTACGACCGCCATAGCGCGACAGCCGGGTAAAATTGACTTTGCCCGGAATCAACGCTACAGTGCGTATTGTTAAAATCAGCCAGTTGAGGAACCTTTTGCTCATTTTGGTTGTAGTATTTTCAAATACCGACTTACACCGAAAGGTGAAGTCTTTGAGAATCGCCAATACGTTCATACGCTAAGTTTTTTATAATGAACGCTTTGGCGATTCATTTGTATTTGATAATTCGTTATATTAACTTAAGTTTCAACTACTTCTGTAATTTTTACCGAATCATTGTGATGAATTAAGGCCAGGTTATTCCATGAGTATTGTAAAGGACAACGAGTTGTCTTTAATCCTTCCGGATTCATTAAAAATATTGTACTCTAAAGAAAGTGGGACATATTATGAGATTGAAGATCAACGAATGATGGATTTCTTACCTGGTTATCCCCTAATCAGGGATGCTGAATATGAAGGTTTTATGCAGCTATAAAGGAGCTGATTCCGAATGGAGAAGACGAGTATTATCCAATCCTTGTGAATTATTCCTCAGACTTTTATACATTGAAAGTATCGGAAGGTAAAGAAAACGGAATTTTCCTGATAGAACACGATTTTGATTATCCAACAAAGGTTCATAATTCTTTTGAGGACTTTCTTCGTACTATAATCGCTTGCTATCAGGAAAAAATTTATTTTTTGGATGATGACGGATATCTTGATATGAACTTTGACGAATAACGACTCATCGGCCAAAAGTATAATCCCGATATTGACTATTGGTTTGAAGATTAAATAAATGCATGTGGAATTGTCAAGAAACTTTCAACTGACATCTGGTGGATTCTGATAAAAGATGTAATGGAAACCAACGGCTATGTCTGTATGTCAGAATCTCATACCCGCATCAGTTTCAATAAAGGATATACGCTCGCCGGATATGCCGACAAAGTGTTTCATGTCCACGTGCGTAGGACTGGAGATAACGATGAAATCCTATTCCTCGACGATCTGATAGCGCACCCTGAATCAGCCAAAGATTATGAAACGTTGAAGCTGCCACTGCTACCTGAATACAAGGACAACCGCAACAGATATCCCGAAGCCAAAACTGAGTTTGTTAAAAAGATAGTCGGATTTGCCAAAGCCAACTGATGAGAATCTATCAACCGAGAGAGGAGGTGTGCCTCATGTGTGGCATCACCAACAGCATTGGAAACTGCACATCAGCGTTGGCACAATACGGCATTGATGGAGCCGCAGGAATGTATAGCGGCTTCAACAATCCTTTCATGATTTGGTGCATCTAACATTTGAAAAGGGACCCAGGTAGAGCAATT
>SSTG01000255.1 GCA_004801635.1 Muribaculum caecicola
GCTTGGTCGGGATTTAGCTCTGAAACTTGTGACATGGCGTTGAGCAGTGTTGCAATGGCCTGACGCGGACTACGGCATTTAATCCGTGCTTCGGCATAAGCTGTGGCTGACATTACAACTGCGGATGCCGTGTTTTGGCTCGTTGATTTTTTGAACTCATGTTCGGAGTCGGCCAAAATTTCCTCGGCAAGTGCCAAAGCCATGTCCGTGTTGTTTTCTAGCAGCAGTGCATATACTTGTGCCACTGCCTGCTGTTGCGGTGACGGCTGCATTATCTGCTTACCTGGTCTATGCTTTTCTTTATGGCGTTGAATATGTCGTCGATGGAGCCTTTGCCCTCGATAGCCTTATATTTGCCTTCGGTCATGTAGTAATCGCGCAGGGGCGAAGTCTGCGAATGGTACACTGTGAGGCGCTTGTTTATGGTTTCCAGATTGTCGTCGGAGCGTCCGCTCATCTGTCCGCGCTTTATAAGGCGGTCTACAAGTTCTTCGTCGTCAACTTCAAGCCCGATAACGGCATGTACTTCTGTGCCGCGTTTTGCCAGTAGTTCGTTAAGGGCCTTTGCCTGTGGGATGGTTCTTGGAAAACCGTCAAAGATAACGCCTTTCTGAGTGGCTGCCGGGTTAGAGTCAAGCACGTCGGCAAGTATGTTTATCATTAGTTCGTCGGGAATCAGTTGTCCCTGCGAGATAAAGCTTTCTGCTATTTTGCCAAGCTCGGTGCCACGGGCCATATGGCTGCGTAGCACGTCGCCGGTTGAAATATGGTGTAGTCCGTACTGGTCAATCAGGCGTTCGCTTTGTGTGCCCTTGCCGCTGCCTGGGGCTCCGAAAATTACAATGTTTGTCATTTTTAAGTAGGTATGAAAGTATCAATGATTCGGTAAAATTTGAGGTTGTTCAGCCTTGGCTAAGCCGCTAACTGAGCCAACCGATGATTTATTTTCTGAATTATTTTGAGATGCGGAGATTTTCCGCAAGTCGAAATAATTGTTGAGGCGAGATAAGATTCAAACATAAGCCGTTTGAACTGCGCTACCGAAAGATCCGGATAATCCTTCCTTATGACCTCTTTGCAGACATTGAGGGCAGTGAAGGAAAGATTGAACGCAAAGTCAAGCCGGGCTTTGTCGCGGGTCTGCTGTGACTGAAGTCCGGTGAACTGCTTGGCATCGCGTATGCCGAACTCAATCTGAAAGCGGGTGCGGTAGAAACCGATGATCTTTTCAGGTCTCATATTGGTGTCGGTAGAGAAGTAAAGAAGAGGGTCTGCGTTTTCAACCGGACAGACCACGATACGGATGTCGCGTT
>SSTG01000256.1 GCA_004801635.1 Muribaculum caecicola
CAGAACCGTCGGCCGCAGTTGCGGTAATTTCTGCCTCGCCAAGCGCTACGGCGGTAACCTTTCCCTCTGCGTCTACTGTTGCCACGGCTTCGTCGCTCGATGTCCATGATACTGTTTTGTCTGTGGCATCTTCAGGCATCACTGTTGCAGTCAGTTCTACAGTTTCTCCCACTTTTAGTGTTGCCGTTTCCTGGCTTATTGTAATGCTTTCAGCCGGGGTGGCTACTACAGTCACGGTGCAATAAGTGCTGACTTCGCCACATTTAGCCGTGACAGTGGCCTCGCCAAGCGCTACGGCGGTAACCTTTCCCTCTGCGTCTACTGTTGCCACGGCTTCGTCGCTCGAAGCCCATGTTATTGTTTTGTCTGTAGCATCTTCAGGCATCACTGTTGCCATTATAGTAACAGATTCTCCCTTTTCAAGAGATAATGTTTCATGGCTTAATTCTATTTTTTCTGGTTTTACCTCTGGAGGAGGTAAAACCGTCAGAACAAAAGTTTTTGAGAAATTATATGCTCCGCAACTAATTTCCACATAATCTGTACCCGATTCTTTTGCAGTAATTGTCGTAGTGTTTTCACAGGGTAAATTCATTGCCCAGCACCCAGATATACCATAATAACGGTTACTCCATGATAAATATAAATCTTTAACATACGGTACAGGCGTGGCTTTTATTGATTTTTGTTCTCCTTCCTGCATGGTCAAACCTTTAGTAAATATGTCATCCACCACTTCTCCTTCAACTTCTACGACAAAATCAGTGAGAACAAAAGGATCAATAATAGTATATTCCTTCCATGGGTATTGGCGCAAATACTTATGGCGAGTGCACTCTGGCACATAAAAATTAGTAGATTCTTTACTTACAGAAAAAACATATATCCCTAAGGTTGGGGGTTCGGGAGTTCTAAGTGTAACTGTTTTAAGAGATGTACTATTAAAGAATGCATGATCACCTATACTATTCAGGGAGCTACCTAATACGAGATTTTTAAGAAAGGAACAACATCCAAATGCATCTGCCTCTATTTTTGTAACAGAATCAGGAATAATAAGCTCTGTAAGTGCCCCTTGATTGTTTGGACTTATCCGTTGGCAAAATGCGGAGCTGCCAATTGTTTTTAAACCTTCATTCAGGGTTATTTTCGAGAGAGGACAAAAATAAAATGTTTTTTCTAAGATATGTTCTACAGATTTCCCAATTGTTAGATATTGTAGGTTAGTACAGTTATAAAATGCTTGTTTCCCAATTAATTGTACAGAATCAGGAATTTTGATTTCA
>SSTG01000257.1 GCA_004801635.1 Muribaculum caecicola
GTATTTACGCGGTCAACGCCGGTTCGCTGTATTTTTTTACCGAAGTCGAATGTGTATATTAGTTTTACAAATCCACTTATCGACGAAATTTTCAGTGTATGTGTTTTATATGCATCTGTTACAAGTGATTGACGTGTTTTAATGTGGTTGAACGGATTTGTTACCCATGCGCTTGCACTCCAGTTTTTATGGTTCCAACTTAAGTTAAAACTATATGTTGCCGGACTTTCAGTAACGGCAAGCATATTCATAGAATTGAAGTTCATGGATTTCGATTTTGTTGCCAAATCAATGTTCAACATAAATTCTTTCCAAAAAATAGTGGTAGAAAGTTTTCCAGAATAATTGTTGAGTATTTTGTCTGTACTTCCATCTACATTGAAATGACGATATTTTCCGGTGAGATTAAATCTTAACCATTTTGTGGCACTGTACGATATGGACGGGTCAATTCTTACCATGCTGGCTTTGCCGCTTTCGAATGATTGAATAATCATATCGTTTTCGGCAAAGTAGTATGAGCCTGGATAATTTGTATTTTTGTCGTAGTGAGCCATTAAGGCCATATTTATTTTTTTTAGCTGTGCAGAATAGGTTAATTCATAGCTGCGCATATTCATTATCCTTTTTAGATTAGGATTGCCGCGTAGTGCAAAAAGAAAGTTAGAAGGACGTTCTATGTTAGAAAGAAATTGTGCCGGTATTGAGCCGTTGCCTATGGCTACAGATCCTTTAATTTGGTGTGAATTATTTGGACGATATGTACTTTCGATATAAAATCTTGGACGGCGTTCATTCATCATTTTTTGTTTGTGTATGCGCGTACTGTTTAGTGATATGCCTGGGCGAACGTAAAACTGAAATTTGGAAAACTGATGCCGGTAGTCTAAAAATATAAGGGTTTCCGATGTCCAGAAATGCATCCATTCCGTATAGGCTCCGGAGTAATTTGTTGACGAACTTGTATATACTTCTACTACAGACAAAGATGTAGAATTGTTGTGTTTAAAATTTTTTCCGAGTATAAAGGCTCCGAATGCTTTATAATAGTTCTCGTTAGCACCTGTTAAAAGGTCTTTGTCATTGGTTGTATAAAAGTCGTTTGAACTGTTATGACTATAGCTTCCTTGTGCGTTTGCTATCAAATAAGATTGCTTTGGCAGACTGAAATAACCATAAAACGTAGCTGTCGGACTGATTGTGTTTGCTCGCGACTGCGAAAATGATTTTTCGTATATGTCGGCTGGCGATGAATAAATTAACGTGAATT
>SSTG01000258.1 GCA_004801635.1 Muribaculum caecicola
GTAGTATATTTGCTCCTAAACTCGTACCAATCAGGAAATGACTGGATTCTAGCACATTCCCGAACAGTCATAATTCGAGGTTCAGAGTAGTGAAGATAATCATCTGGTGCACCTGTGATTGTGGGAGAGACGGCATCAGGATCCAAAACGGTTATGCCACGCTGGTGGATGCCCCATTTTTTACGTTCATCTCCGTCTATTCTTCTGCCGACAATAGTATCCTTTTCAGCTAAGAGTTTCTCAAAACAAGAAGTTTTCTCAGAAGTGTGCCTTGCGAAGCTATGACTATTCGGTATGTCTTGAGTCTCTGAGATGCCCATTCTTAAAAAAATCTGATATGGTGTTGACGGTTTGCCGTATCGTCCGGATTGGAACCCAGGCCGATCTGGCGTTGGCTCAGTGCCATTTGATTTAAGAAGGTCGGAGATGGCATCAGATAACGTAGGAGATTTTGTTAGTCTGTGTCGCTCAACAAGTTTAGGAAACTGTTCTTTAAGCCTTGCCATAAACTCATTCGAACGAATTTTATTAGCTTTCTTTACGCCTACGAGAATGAATCTTTTTCTCCTTTGTGGCACACCGAATTCCGCAAAGTTTATTATGTAAGGCGTAACATCGTAACCAAGATCTTCCAGTTGCTCTACTACGATTTTAGAGTATGGTATAGCATCCGGATTCTTTACTTTGTCAAATGAGTAGGTAAAACCTTTAACATTCTCAAATAAAATTAGCTTAGGCCTGACTAGCCTTATGAAGGAGATATATGAAAAGACTAGTTGATTTCTTTCGTCATCTTCCATTCTTTTCCCTGCCATTGAGAATCCCTGACAAGGAGGGCCACCCGCAACTAAGTCTATTTTTCCTCTTAGAGATTTAAGTTTATCCTTATGATTTTTCAGCAACTCGATTATATCTGTCGGCTCCTGAGGCAGCCATTTTGGCCAGCTAAAATGATGTTTTTTATCTATGAGATTATGCTTTAACGTCTCAAAGGCACACTTATTTTTTTCAACAGCAAACACACCACTCCATCCAGCCTGATAGAGCCCCAAGGAAAGGCCTCCACATCCAGCGAAGAGGTCTATTACGGTATATTTTCTGTTATTCATATCGTATTGTTTGTATGGGTATATGATATATCCAATTAAATGCAAATTTACGAATATTTTCTGATATGCCAAATGAAGTAGCTGAGAAATTTTAAACCACACGTTTGTATCTAACATTTGAAAAGGGACCCGGATAGCATTT
>SSTG01000259.1 GCA_004801635.1 Muribaculum caecicola
GGCCTTGATAGAAAAAACAGATATGATGGCAGCTGAAAATATTCAGGAAGCAGTGGTGTTTTCTGTAAATCCGCCTACCATACAGGGGCTGGGAATGTCGTCCGGACTTGAAATGCAACTGCTTGACATAAATTCTCGCGGCCCGGCCGAAATGTCAAAGGCCATAGCCGCGTTGCAACATGCGGCCTCCGGTTCGAAAGAGATTGCGTCGATAACAACTCTTTATCAGGGCGAAGTGCCACAATACAGGCTTAATATTGACCGCGACCGCGTTAAGCTTCAAGGCTTGACAATGGCTGATGTTTATGCCACTTTGGGCGGATACATGGGTGGCAGCTATGTTAATGATTTTACAGAGTTCGGACGTACGTTCCAGGTGACTCTGCAAGGTGACGATAATGCCAGAGGCAATATTGAAGACGTGATGAAGCTTTCTGTGCGAAATGCCCGAGGCGATATGGTGCCTTTTTCGGCATTTACAAAAATAGAACAGGTTATGGGGCAGGCAACAGCTTCGCGCTACAATACCTATGCTTCGGCTGCTATTACGGCAAATGTTGCCGACGGGGTGTCGTCGCATCAAGGAATAGAGGCAATGGAACGTCTGGTGAAGGAAACTCTGGGTAATAATTATGCTTATGCCTGGACCGGCGAGGCATATCAGGAAACACAGTCGGGTACCACGGTTTCTATGGTGTTTGTTTTTGCCCTGATTCTTACGCTTCTTGTACTGGCTGCCCAATATGAGAGCTGGACCGACCCTGTAGCCGTGGTTTTGGCCATGCCTGTGGCTGTGCTCGGAACTGTTTTGGGATGTATGCTAATGGGACAGAGTATAAGCATTTATACCCAGATTGGGCTTATCCTTGTTTTAGGTCTGTCGGCTAAAAATGCCATACTTATAGTGGAATATGCCACTTATTTCCGAAAGGCTGGACGGCCGTTGCGGCAGGCCGCCCTTGATGCCGGCGTTATTCGTTTCCGTCCTATAATGATGACGGCTATAGCGTTTATTTTCGGTGTTATGCCTATGATGTTTGCCACGGGTGCCGGGGCTGCCAGTCGTGTGTCGCTTGGCACGGCGGTGGTGTTCGGCATGGTTGTCAACGCGGTACTCGGCACACTGTTTGTTCCTAATTTCTGGGAATTTATGCGCAACATTCAGGAAAAGTACCTGTCGAAGCTTTTTAAAGGCGTTGACGA
>SSTG01000025.1 GCA_004801635.1 Muribaculum caecicola
CATAGCGTATGACATCGCCTTTCGACCTTGGTTTGTTTTTTGAGCTGAATATAAGTGGGTCGTTGCTGTTATAATATTTTATGCCGTTTTTACGGTTGTATATTATTGTTTTTGCAACTTCCGAAGGCGTAATCATTCCGGTAGTAACGCGAATGTCGTTGAATATGCAGTATGTTGCTTCTTCGGCAGAAATTGACATTTCTTTTTCAATGTTTTGAGCGGCATATTGTTCGTTGCCGGATTTGAGCACTTCAAGTAGGAATTTTGCCGGTTTGAATTTTATGCCCAGTGATATTAATTCTGCATTCTCGTCGGCTCTGAGGTGTCCTCCGGGAAATTGGAATGTTTGCAGGAAAAATTTGAAAAATTGTGTGAGGTCCTGGTTGTCGTTAAGGAAGAATGCCAGAGGTGAGGTTTTTGTTATATTTGTCGCTTTGTCTTCTTCATAAAAACCGAATAATGCTGGTATTTCTGTGCGCCAGTTGGCTATTGTTTTGTCAGACAGGCCAATATTTCCAGGGAACATTTTTATGGCACGTACGTATTCTTTGCTATAGCCGGAACAGCTTTGTGTTTTTATGTGGCAGCATTCTGTTGCCATATATAGAAGCACGTTTTCAATATTGTTTTTGAATCGTGGTCTTACAAAGTGTATTCGATGATAAAATTCGGCTGGTATTTTATAATATGTTGTCATAATAAGTCTTTTAGTTGTTCTGCAATGGCCTTTGCCATAAGCGGAGGGACGGCGTTGCCTACTTGTTTGTATTGGCTGGTGCGGCTTTTTAAGAATACAAATTTGTCGGGAAACGATTGTATACGTGCTGCCTCGCGCACGGTAGGAATGCGGTTGTAACAATAGTGAAAATGATGCCTGTGGCCACAGTCTATTGTAAAACTTGGTTTGTTGCTGTTTAGTCTTGTCCAAGCAATGTGTACTTTGCGCGTCGATTGCAGGTCTACAGGCAGGTTTTTGTAGTTGCCTCCGTCAGGAACCATTGATATTATCTCAACCGTTCTTTGATTGTGAACGGTAATTTCGTGATTGAAGATCTGGTTATTGTCTGTCCTGGCCCAGATTTGATAGTCGCTTTTAGTAATAGTTGGGTAGGTTGATCCGTCGGCTATTGATTGTTCGGGGAGGTCACTTAGAGCTTCGAACGATGTGATGCGTTCCGATTTAAAAGGCTTGGGGAACTCAAACATTTTTCCTTGTGCTAGACCTACAAAAACTGCGCGCTTGCGGTTTTGTGGCACTCCGTAGTCTGAAGCGGTCAGTACTTGGTGACGTACTTCGTAGCCGAGTGATTTGAAGTCGGACAATATGGATTCTTTCACCACACCGTTACCCATGCTTAAAATATTGGGAACGTTTTCCATTACAAACGCTTTAGGTCGGAATATGCCTACAAAATTGACAAAAGATTTGTATAGTTTGTTCCGCTCGTCTTCGATGATTCGTTTCCCTGCTATTGAAAAGCCCTGACAAGGGGGGCCTCCGATTATTACATCTACAGACTGAATGCCATACTTTGCCTTTATGCCGTCTGGTGATGCAGTTGATAGATCGGCACACAGTGTACGTGATTCTGGACGATTATAGGCATATGTTTCCAAGGCATCTTTCCAACAGTCAATAGCTAGAATACTTTTGTATCCTGCCATCTCAAAACCGAGTGACAGGCCTCCGCATCCGCAAAACAGATCTATGAATGTCAGGTCTTTTTCCATGTTACTGGTATGTGCCAATAGCCGGCAAAGTGTATTCTTTGCCTGCTTAACGGATACAAAAATACTAAAAAAATGGATATAAAGGGCTGACTTGGGTAGGTATGTCTGTAATTTGTGATTTGAATATAAAAGAAATTTGCGGTTTTGTGCGTTAGCTATGTATGGACGTGCTTACACCGGAACAGAGAAGGCGTTGCATGCAGGGCAACAAGAGCAGTGGTACGAAGCCGGAGCTGGCTTTGGGCCGTTTGCTTTGGCGCAATGGCATACATTATCGTAAGCAGCCTAAGAATGTGCCGGGTAAGCCTGATTTCTGTATTAAGAAATACAGGCTTGCTATATTTGTGGACGGGGAATTCTGGCATGGCCGTAATTGGGAGCAGAAACGGGAGTCGTTAAAGGGAAACCGTGATTTCTGGATTGCCAAAATAGAGCGGAATATTCAGCGGGATTTGCGTGTTACGCAGGCCTTGGAGGCCGCAGGCTGGAAGGTGTTCCGTTTCTGGGAGTCTGATATTAAGAAGCATCCGGGGGTATGCTTGGGCATGATATTGCGCTATATGTCACAATTCGCCGGTGTAGTAGAGCCGGATTATGTGCCGATGGACGACTATATGTGTGATTCCCGATATGACAATGAGGCTTGGTGCGATGGCTTGTCTGTGGCGGCAGACGTTACAGCAGGGTATGGCGATGAATATACTGATAAGCAATAAAAAAGGCAGCCATTGGCTGCCTTTTTTATGATTGTAATAACTATTTCCTGATTTTTGTCTTTTCCAATTGTCGGTCGATTGCTTCTAACGACAGGTCTACTGCTTCTTCGAATGTATCGGCTGTTTTGGAAGCGAAAAATTCGTCAAGTTGCGGAATTGTTATTTTGATTGCGGCTTCTTTGTTCATTGAGGTCTCCGGTTTTACAACCTTCAGTGTGACTTCGGCTTTTGTTATGGCTTCGTTGTGTCGTGCCAGCCGGTTAACCTTTTTGATGATGAAGTCCTCCAGACGTTCTGTTGCGTCGAAGTGGATTGATTTGATGTTTACTTCCATGATTTCATCGTTTTTTGTGCGCACGTGGATGCGCGAGTTCGTAATTATTTTTCAGTTCACGATATGTTATATGCGTGTATATCTGTGTTGTTGCCAGCGACTGGTGGCCCAGCAGCTTTTGTACGCTGAACAGGTCGGCCCCGTTGTTTAAAAGGTCTGACGCACATGAATGCCGTAGCGTGTGCGGACTTTGACGTGTGGCGTTTGTGCGTCCTGCTAATGCCTGGTGTACGGCATTATAGGCTAGCTTGCGGTATATGGGCAGTCCGTTTTTGCGTACAAAGAATTCTTTGACAGTGTCTGGCTGTGGAACGGTTTGTTTGCGTAGTGTCAGGTATGCGTTTATCATATTGGCTAGTTCGCTGCCGAAAGGGATTATTCTTTCTTTATTACGTTTTCCCAATACTTTTAGTTCACTACGGTTGAGGTCGATGTTGTGTGTTTGCAGACCTGTCAATTCGGAACACCGCATTCCTGTTGAGTATAACATTAACAAAATAAGCCGGTTCCGTAGTTGGTCAAAATCGTCATAGTCGGTGGCTTCGTCGAGAATGGTTTCTAGTTCGTTCTGGCGTATGTATACAGGCAACGGCTTTGGGGTTTTAGCCAAAGTGAGGTCTGAAGCCGGATTGTGTGTTGCTCCGTGGCACCGCATAAGGTAACGGAAAAATGCACGCAAACTTTGCACCTTTCGTCTTAATGACAATGGAGACAGCCCTTTTTGTGCAAGTGCCGCTATCCATAGGCGGAGGTCGGATACGGTAACGGATGCCGCATCCAGCTCGTCCATATTGCCAGATGTGGCAAAGCACGCCCATTCTTCAAGGTCGTGCCTATATGCGTCAACAGTGTGGGCTGAATAATTCAACTCACACTGAAGGTATGTTATGAAAGAGCTTATCATTGTTTTTTCGTTTGAGCAATAGCTAATGTGCCTGTGTGCTCTACGAATTTAACTCTTTCAGTTGGTATTTCCAAATAAAAGCTTACGAAATTTTTGTTTTCGTTGCAAAATTCTTATTCCTCAACAAGGCGGAGTTTCTGCACGTAAACAGCCTTCATCATTTTTTTGCGGTTGGCTACGCTGGGCTTTTCAAAGGCTTGACGTGAACGTATTTCTTTCACGATGCCGGTTTTTTCAAATTTCCTTTTGAATTTCTTTAAAGCTTTTTCTATGTTTTCGCCTTCTTTTACTTGTACGATGATCATTTTTTGAATGTTATTTTTGTTTGTTTTGTTTTTGCGTTGGTTTTTTGCGCGACAAAATTACGCATTGTTTTCCAATTGGCAAAATCTAACACTTGAAACTTTTGGATGCCAGTTAAATATTTTTTGAAATTTGCTTTTGCGGGCATTTATGCCGGTTACATTGCAAATGCGTTGAACCCTCCGTCGACAACGGCTACAGTTCCGGTTACGAATTTTGATGCGTCAGACATAAGGTAGTGTATGGTGCCGCATAATTCGTCGGCATCGCCCATGCGCCCGAACGGGGTCTGGCGTATTACGTCCTGGCCGCGTTGTGTGTAAGTGCCGTCGGGGTTGGTGAGTAGCGAGCGGTTTTGTTCGGTGATGAAGAATCCTGGTGCAATTGCGTTTACGCGTATTCCTTCGCCGAATTTTTTTGCGCATTCGGTTGCCATATAGGCTGTGAAGTTGCTTATTCCTGCTTTAGCAGCAGCATAGCCGCACACCCGTGTCATTGGGCGGAAGGCTGCCATTGACGAAAAATTGATTATTACCCCTTTGCCTTGTGCTACCATTGGTTTGAGGAAGGCCTGTGTGGGTATCACTGTGCCGGTAAGGTTGAGCGACATCACTTTTTGGAATTGGTTGGGGTCGAGGTCGAAGAATGTTTTGTCGGGGGCAATGGTAGCTCCCGGCATGTTTCCGCCGGCGGCATTAAGAAGCGTGTCTACGCGTCCGTATTTTTCTAGAATGTCACGGCAATTTGCTTCAACTATATCGCGGTTCATCACGTCGGTTGTCATGAATTCTATGCTGCCTTCGGGGTTGCATGCCTTGACTTTGTCAACAATTTCTTTGCCAATATCGGCTTTGCGTCCCATTATTATTACTTTTGCTCCGTTAACAGCCAGGTATTTTGCAATGGCACGGCCGAGCACGCCGGTTCCGCCGGTAATTACGGTTACGTTGTCTTTTATGTTGAAAAGGGAGTTCATAGTTTTGCTGTTTTATTGTTTTTCTGAGTGTATTGTTGCCATTATGCCGCTAACCATGCCGAGAGCCAGCATACGTCCGTGGAATGAATAGCCGGCGTTGTAGCCCATTTTTTCGTCGCCTAGCATTAAGGGGGCGTGGTCGACGCGCATGGCCACTCCGGGTTTCTCTTTTTCAAATATGCGTATAACTTCTATAAGGCGAGGGTCGAGGTGTGACGATTCCTTGAAATCGCCATTGGGCATTACGTTGCATATGCGTGCGTGTACGAAGTGTGTGCGCGAGGCGTATTTTTTTGCCAGTTTTACAACGTCGTTGTGTGCTCCGGCCGAGAGCGAACCGGCGCAAAATGTGAGTCCGTTATGCGGATTGTCAACAGCGTTGAGGAACCAGTTGATGTCTTCGTCGCATGTGACAATGCGCGGCAGGCCTAGAATTTGCATAGGGGGGTCGTCGGGGTGGACGCACATGTCTATGCCGCATTCGTCGCATACAGGCATTATGGCTTTCAAAAAGTATTCCATGTTTTGGCGCAGTTGGTCGCGGTCAATGCCTTTGTATAGTTTTAGCAGCTCTCTGAACTTTTCTACCGGGTTTAGGTCGTTTTCAGAGAAGTTGCCGCTGACAAATCCTTGGGTTTTGATTATTATATTTTCAACAAGGCGTTTTTCCTTTTCGGGGGCCATTGTGGCGCGAAGTTCTTCAACTCGGGCTAGAACATCGGCATCCCAACTGTTTTTTGCGTTCTCCCGGCCCAATATGTATATGTCGAAATAGGCAAATTCGGCTAGGTTGAAATATAGGTTTGAAGTGCCGTCGGCATTTGGGTGTTCCAGGTCGGTACGGGCCCAGTCCAGTATCGGCATGAAGTTGTAGCATATAGTTTTAACGCCTTCGGCAGCCAGGTTGCGCATGCTTTGTTTGTATATTTCTATTTGTTCGTCGCGGTCGGGTCCGGCGTATTTTATGGTTTCGACAACAGGAAGCGACTCCACTACGCTCCACCTCATTCCGTGGCGTTCTATTTCGCTGCGCAGGTCGTTTATGGCTTCGCGTGTCCACACTTGTCCCAAAGGTACGTCGTGCAGTGCGGTTACAATGCCCTCTATGCCTATTTGTTTGAGCATGTTTAATGTGATGGGGTCTTTTTTACCAAACCATCGCCATGTTTTTTCCATATCTGATTATAAATTTTTAGTTCTTCATGAATTTTAATTCCGGTTTTACAAAGGTAATTATTTTTCCCAATTATATACTTGAATGTACCAAATACCCCTGCATCCTAAGCAGCTATACATATTTCATAATCAAACTCTCCAATCTGCTTAAGTTCAATCTCGTTATCATAATACAGATTATATAAGCAATGGTACACTTCATCAATCATATACCATTCACTTAATTGGTTACGCATTGTCTTTAGGTTAATTCTGCAATTATTGCAACAATACTGTTTGACAAATGATAACACCTCTTGTTTGATTTTATGATTTTCAATCATAGCGCTCTTATTTTAAGATAATTCAAAGAGGCTGGAAATTTCTATGAATTATCGCGGTTCTAAACAAAGATAGACAAAATATCTTTGATAAGCAAATCAAACAAACACGAGGCTGAGTCGTAAAACCTACAACTCAGCCTCAATTTGTCTATACTATGGCAAGTCATAACGGCTTGCCATTTTTGTTTACCAAACAAAGTACATATCCTCAGTATCTGAATAATCTGAGTCTGTATACTTTGTTGTCAACTTGGTAGGGAGTCCTTTATCATTTATGCTCCAAGTATAATCTTCAGAAAATGACTCTCCATCAAAATATCCTTCTTTCTTAGCAGGCAGTGATACTGTAGACTTACCAAGCAATCCCGCATAATAAGAATACTGCATATCATCATCATCAATTCCAAACATAGTTAATATCATTACTCCTCCATTATTTTTTATCGGAGTGCTACCATAGGATATTTTCATTGTACCAGCAGGAGTCATATTCATGCCAATGATATTCCCTTTTTCATAGATATATTCAACTGTTCCGTTACCTTCACAAGTTTGCACTTTTATCTTTTTCAACTGATTGTCTGAATTGTATTCAAACCAATACTCGTCTACAACCCCGTCATCATAGACACGTTTCCAGTACTTAGAATAACCTAAGTCATTTAGAGTTACATACACTGTACGCTCAAGTTCGGGTTCAGATACATTGATAATAACATCTGCCTCATCAGCACGGCTCATGCAGGGATACTCAAACGTAACTTTTACTGATCCATCAGTCAGTGCAGACACAAGACCATCACTGTTTACAGTAAGGTTCATTCCACCAACTTTCTGTGGGATACCATTGGCGAACACTGTAGCAGGATTTACAGTTCCGTTACCCACCACCCCGCTATCGGGTTCATCTTCTTCATTGCTGCATGACGTAAAATTCATGCAACAGGTAATGCCGATTGTCAACACTACCAAAAACTTTAAGAATTTCATGCCTTTAACATGTTTTTGGCGTCCACCAGTCTCAAAAGGACATTTATAAATGCAACGAGGCGCAAGACTGTTATCAAATTCCGTCAATGGGTTCTGGACTACCTCTGCACTGAAAATGAAAACAACTCACGCCTTGGCCGTATATTGACACATCAGTGCATATATGCAGACCAAAGGGAGCAGTCTATCATTATTCCTCAGTGCAGTTGAATTGTCCAGATTCATTGACAAGGAATAAGCTAAACGCTTCCTATTACTATGTACGTCCTACTCAAAGGACACCGCAAAGGTAGTAATAATTTTCTGATAAACCACTATTCGTGAGCTGTTTTCTTCTTTTTTATCTTAATATTCTAACTTAATTAAATCATGATATCTTATTCGTTTATACGTAGACATTATGAATAAACTGAATCGTTCTACATCAGAGAGATTCCTTGTATTATATCGGAAAGCAAATTCATCACAGTATCTAAATAAGTGTTTCTTACTTACTTTATGATATATTCCCATGATACCTCGTTTCAAGTGGGACCAAAATCCTTCAATACTATTTGTATGGAAACCGTCTCTTACATATTCTCCAGTTCCATGGTCAACTACTTTGTGATCATACTTAGCCGATAATCCAACATAACCTTTCCATCCATCAGATATAATGGTTGTTCCTTCTTTTACAAGATTGTATATTATTGCTTTCAGTACCTTTCCACTTGTATTAGGAGTTACAAAGGTCTGTACTTTTCCATCAGATAATAAGCCGACCACTGGAACTTTCTTTTTCAAACTACGGCCTTGTGCATGTTTTACTCGACCTTTATTCTTACCTCCCACATAGGTTTCATCAACTTGGGTTAGATTATTAAATGTAGCAATAAACTTACCATGTAGTTCATGTCTTATCCGTTCAAGTATGAACCATGCAGTTTTCTGGGTAACTCCAATATCTTTTGCCAACTGTGTGCTACTTATGCCTTTCTTATGACTCAAGAATATATAGATTGCATAAAACCATTTCATTAATGGTACATGACTTCCTTCAAACATTGTTCCTACTGTTACAGAGAAGGTCTTATGACATGATTTGCACTTATATAAGCCTTGTCTTTTCAATCGGTAATGTTCTTTACTTTGTCTGTGACAGTGTGGACATATTGGTTCTCCATGCCAACGTTGATATTCTAAAAACTCCCTGCACGAAATTTCATCATGCAGGGAGTTAAACAAATCAATAAATGATTTTGCCTTATATTTCATTTGCTCTATGGGTATCTGTTTCGTATCTATCAGTAGTTTATAGGGTTATTTGATTATATAAATTTAACAAAAATATTTCACATATTAAAATCTAAGGCGTTAAAATTTAATCACTTAGATAAAAATATACACTGTAAATCAGTAAAATACCTTGTGTATAATTTACATATATCAAATAAAAAATCTAAAAGTAATCGTGGGAGCATTCATTCTCAGGAAATCACATTCGGGTACCCCACTTACGTCTGAGGTGAGCAGGGACATACACTGTTTTATATTTACAGTGCCGAAAATGACCACTAACAATTATGAATTTATTGCAACCACTTTGGCCGGAATAAATTCGGAGCATGGTATTATTCATTTTTTTCTATATTATTATAGACTACGAGCGAAATACCACAGCTCGGATTTTTATCAAGACCGATTACTTTTAGATTATTTTTCTGAAATCAATTATACTCAAGAAACCTTTAATCTTTCCACTGGTTAAGATTATTTAACGGTTAGTTTCCTTATAGTATAAATTATCTTGGTGTACTAAAGTATATAATTGGGTTATTTTTTTGTTTTTTAAGCAAAAAGGCGGCTTTATTGCCTATCTTTGTAAAACAAACAATGTGTGTGAAATATGATTTGGAATAAGTATATGTTTGTATTTGTCGGCATTGTAGCCGTTGTTTGTGCTGGCGGTTGCGGCAGCCCGGGACACGTACGTGAGGATTATGCCGGCGAAGTTGTATACGAGCCAGAGCATGCTTCTGGTTTTAAGATATTTGGATCGGATTCGGCAAATAGCGTGATTATACGGTCGTATGACCCTTGGCAGGGTGCCGGCGGAGTGGCAACAGACCTGTTTGTGCGGCGTGGGGGCGAGGAAGTTCCTGCCGGATTTACGGGGCAGGTTGTTAACGGCAACGCGGAGCGCATAGTTGCAATGTCGTCAACACATGTTGCAATGCTTGATGCCGTAGGCAAGGTGTCGTCAGTGGTCGGGGTTTCTGGGATTGGCTTTATTTCCAATCCGTATATTGTTGCTCGTCGCGATGTTATTGCTGATATTGGCTTTGACGGAAATATTGATTATGAAGCCCTTTTGTCATTGAAGCCTGATGTCGTACTGCTTTATGGCGTGAACGGGGCCAGTGCCATGGAAGGAAAACTTAAAGAACTTGGCATACCTTTTATGTATGTTGGTGATTATGTTGAGGAATCGCCCGTAGGGAAGGCTGAGTGGCTTGTGGCGTTGGCCGAACTCACCGGTACGCGTAATACCGGTGTTGCGCAAATCAAGAAGATTTCCGCATCGTATGATTCGCTTAAAAACGAGGTTAAAAAATGTGTCGTAAAAGGCGCTCCGAAGGTATTGGTAAATACGCCTTATTCTGACCAATGGTTTATGCCATCTAAAAACAGCTATATTGTCCGGCTTATTTCCGATGCCGGTGGTGAATACATGTATGAAAAAAACGAAGGGAATTCATCGGTACCCATTAGTATAGAAGATGCCTTTTTACTTGCAGGTCAGGCCGATGTGTGGATTAATACCGGCACAGCGGCATCAATGGCAGAAATTGAACGTGACTGTCCTAGGTTTATGAAAACAAACTGTGTGCGGCTTGGCGCTGTATATAATAACAACCTGCGTTCTACTCCGGCCGGAGGAAATGACATGTTTGAATCGGGAACGGTGAACCCGGATTTGGTTTTACGTGACTTGGTAAAGATTTTTAATCCGCGTCTGGTTCCCGACAGTGTACCGTTTGTTTATTACCGGAAACTTGAATAGAAACTAATAACCTGTATGATAAAAAAAGATAAATACATGTTCGAACTGCCAATGAAGGTTCGTGATTATGAGGTTGATGTGGAGGGTATTGTAAATAATGCCAACTACCTGCATTATATGGAGCATACGCGTCATGAGTTTTGTGCCGCGGTAGGAATGTCGTTTAGACAGATGCATTCAAAGGGCATCGACCCTGTTTTGTACAGGGCGGAAATTGATTATCGTACGCCGCTTGGCCTTGGTGAGGAATTTACCAGCTGCCTGAATATTGAACGTCAGGGTGCAAGGTTTATTTTTTATCAGGACATATACAACTCGGCAGGGCGTTTGGTTGTTAAAGCTAAAATAAGTGTTGTCGCAACGTGTGGCGGCCGGCCTACGCGTGGCGACGAACTTGCGTTGTTCTTCAAAGATTATATTTAAATAACCCGGTCGGTTTTTATGGATTTAGTCTGGAAAATAGCTTTCTCTCAGATAAAAGGCCTGAAAATTGAGCAGGCTCGCCAGCTTATTGCCCGTTTAGGCAGCGAGGAAGCTTTCTTTACGGCTAGTGAAAATGCCTTGAAGGCGTTGTGCTGCATGCGTAACGATGTTTTTGAAGCATCTTCAAGATGCAAGTTGTTAGAGAATGCACGTCGTGAGGCTGAATTCATAATAAGAAAAGGTGTAGTCCCGATATATTTTACCGACGGTGATTATCCATGGCGGCTTGCAGAATGTGCCGACGCTCCACTGATGCTTTATGCCGTTGGTCAAAGAGGCATATCTTGGAATAAGGTGATAAGCATTGTCGGTACCAGGAATGCCACAGCCTATGGTGCCGGTTTTGTGAAAAAGCTGGTACAGGAGCTTGCTTCTATGGTCGACGGGCTTGTTGTTGTCAGCGGTCTGGCTTACGGTATAGATATTATTGCCCATCGCGCGGCGTTGGAGGCCGGTGTCCCTACGGTTGCGGTGCTTGCCCATGGGTTGAACACTATATATCCTTCGGCACACCGCTCTACAGCTGTTGAAATTGCCAAAGGCGGAGGCATGTTGGTTAGCGAATATATGTCGGATGCAGTTGTGCATAAAGGCAATTTCTTGACACGCAACAGAATTGTAGCCGGCTTGTGCGATTGTACGCTTGTTGCTGAGTCGGCCGAAAAGGGTGGGGCGTTAGTAACAGCACACTTGGCAAATTGCTATAATCGCGAAGTGTTTGCCCTTCCAGGGCGTGTGTCTGATAAATATTCTGTCGGATGCAATAGGCTGATATCGTCAAACGAAGCTGTTCTTGTTAATTCGGCAGAAGATATACTACAGTGTATGAACTGGTCAGAAAGGCAAGCCGGTTGTTCGCAACCACAGCTGCCGTTGGCCGTGATGACACCAGAGCAGGAAAATGTTGCCGAATATCTGTCGGCCATGCCTGACGGAGCCTCGCTGAACCAGATATGTGCCTCGTTAGGCATGCCTGTGCATGCGGTATCGGCCATAATGTTCGACATGGAGTGCAATGGGGTTGTCACAGCGTTGCCAGGTTCGCGCTATGCGTTGTTATAATTAAATGACTTAAAATATAACCGATATGAATTCAAGAGTTATACCACCATCAGAACTGATAATAAATCCCGACGGTTCTGTATTTCACCTGCACTTGTTGCCGGAGCAATTGACCGACCGCATAATACTAGTGGGCGATCCGGGACGTGTCGACATGGTAGCTGAATTTTTCGACGAACGTACTTTTGAAGTAAGTTCGCGGGAATTTCATACAATTGGCGGAACTTATAAAGGCAAGCCTATAATGTGCCTGAGCCACGGTATCGGTCCTGACAATATAGATATAGTTATGACTGAACTGGATGCTCTGGCCAATGTGGATTTTGCCACACGTGAGGTGAAAAAAAATCACCGCACGCTGACATTGGTAAGGATAGGTACCAGTGGGGCATTGCAGCCCGACCTTATTGTCGGCACGCCGGTTATTGCGTCTTACTCGATAGGTTTTGACGGGGTGCTGAATTATTATGTGGGTCGTAACGAAGTGTCCGATCTGGATTATGAAAAAGAATTTTGCCGTTTTGTAGGATGGAATCCGCTTTGGGCCTCTCCATATGTGGTTGCTTCTGACCGGGAACTGGTGGAACGAATCGGACGTGACGACATGGTGCGCGGACATACAATTTCGGCTGTAGGGTTTTATGGCCCACAGGGACGCGAGGTGAGGCTTGCTTTGGCAAATCCCGACTTGAACCGGCTGATTGAAGCATTCCGATATAATGGCGAGCCTGTGACCAACTACGAAATGGAAAGTGCACCCTTGCAAGGCTTGGCATTATTGCTTGGACATAAGGCAATGACCGTGTGTTCGATAATTGCAAACCGTGTAAACAACAATGCGACACCAAACTATAAAACTGCTGTGCGCGACCTTGTGGCAACTGTCCTTGACCGCATATAGCCTGGTGCATAATGTGCAATTCATTTACATTTAAAAAAGAGAGCGTTAGAATTTGCAAAATTTAAAATTCATGCGTACCTTTGTCGAGCCTTGAAACTGTGACATTGTTGACAGAAAAGGCTCAGGCTGCCTGAATGGTGGAATGGTAGACACGAGGGACTTAAAATCCCTTGGCCATTATCGGCTGTGTGGGTTCGAGTCCCACTTCAGGTACGGCGCACGGAGGCTTTCAGGCCTCCGTTTTTAATTATAACCTGTTAAATGCTTATTTAATGAGCACACTGATTTTAGGAATTGAATCTTCGTGCGACGATACGTCGGCAGCCGTTATACGCGACGGATTGTTGCTGAGCAACGTTATAGCAAGCCAGAAAGTACATGAGGAATATGGTGGCGTAGTGCCCGAACTGGCATCGCGCGCGCATCAGCAGAACATTGTGCCTGTTGTCGACACGGCTTTGCGGCGTGCAGGTGTCGATGTGTCTGATTTGTCGGCTATAGCTTTTACGCGAGGTCCTGGCCTGTTGGGTTCGCTTCTGGTAGGTACATCGTTTGCAAAGGGGCTTTCTCTTGGTACGGGTGTGCCGTTAGTTGATGTAAACCATTTGCATGGGCATATATTGTCGCATTTCATTCGTCAGGAGCCGGGCGACGAGGTGCCGGAATTTCCATATTTGTGCCTGCTGGTGTCGGGGGGGAATTCGCAGATTGTGCTGGTGGAAAGTCCTGAAAAGATGCAGCTGCTAGGCCAGACTATTGACGATGCTGCCGGCGAGGCTTTTGATAAATGTGCCAAGGTAATGGGGCTTCCATATCCGGGTGGACCGCATATAGACCGTCTTGCGGCAGAAGGCGATGCGCAGCGCTTTAAATTCTCAAAACCGCATATTCCTGGCTTGGACTATAGCTTCAGCGGCCTTAAGACATCGTTTCTTTATACTTTGCGCGACAATTTGCGCGCGGATGCTGATTTTGTAGAAAAGAATAAGGCACATCTGGCTGCATCATTACAGCGCACCATAATTGAAATACTCTTAGACAAACTTGATAAAGCTGCCCGTCAAACCGGTGTTAGGACAATTGCCATTGGCGGAGGCGTATCGGCAAATTCCGGCGTACGTCAGGCTGTGGCCGAGTATTGTCAGGCGCGTGGAATAAAAGCGTTTATTCCGCAGCGAGCCTTTACTACCGACAATGCGGCCATGGTGGCTATTGCCGGTATGTTCCGCTTCCAAGCCGGACATACGTGTCCGGTTGATGCAGCCCCGTTTGCCCGTGTAACTATTTAGCCGGTTATGCAAAAAGAGTGCGGAAGGCTTCTTCAACTTTGGCTACCTCTACAAGTTTGATTTTTAATTTGGATGTGTCAAATCCTTTGAGGTTGCCGCGCGGTATTATTATTGTTTCGAAGCCGAGTTTTTCTGCTTCCATAACACGCTGTTCTATGCGTGTTACTGGCCGTATTTCACCCGACAGGCCAACCTCGCCCGTCATACAGACTTCCTGAGGTACTGCAATGTCGACGTTTGACGAAAGTATGGAGCATATTACAGCCAGGTCAAGTGCCGGGTCGTTCACCTTAAGTCCGCCGGCAATATTTAGAAACACGTCTTTCTGAATAAGTTTAAAACCGACACGTTTTTCCAGTACGGCCAAAAGCATGTTCATTCGTTTGGCATCGAAGCCGGTGACAGAGCGTTGCGGTGTTCCGTAGGCGGCAGTGGAAACAAGGGCCTGCGCTTCTATGAGGAACGGGCGTATCCCCTCGAGTGTAACGCCTATTGCTGTGCCGGAAAGGTGCTGGTCTGATGTGCGCGATAACAACAGCTCCGACGGGTTTGTTACTTCGCGTAAACCACGTTGAATCATTTCATATATGCCTAATTCGGAGGTGCTGCCGAACCGGTTTTTTATGGAGCGCAGTATGCGGTACATGTAGTGGCGGTCGCCTTCGAACTGCAATACCGCGTCCACAATGTGTTCAAGCACTTTGGGTCCTGCAATAGAACCTTCTTTATTTATGTGTCCTATAAGTATAACCGGGGTATTGGTTGTTTTGGCACATCTGAGAAGTTGTGCCGCGCATTCTCTAACCTGGCTTACACTGCCGGCGGCCGATTCTATTTCGTCGGAAGCAATGGTTTGAATTGAATCGATGACTATTAACTCAGGTTTCAGTTGTTTTACATGCTCAAGTATGTTTTCAAGCGATGTTTCGCACACAATTAGGCAGTTGTCGCTAAGGCGGCCTATGCGGTCGGCTCGCATTTTAATTTGTGACGCACTTTCCTCGCCAGAGCAGTAGAGTATTTTACGGCTTTTTATGGCCAGTATGTTTTGAAGTACCAGGGTTGACTTTCCTATGCCAGGCTCACCGCCTATTAATACCATCGAGCCTGTAACAAGCCCTCCGCCCAAAACGCGGTTTAGTTCCTGTGAAGGCATATTTATGCGTTGTTCGCCTTCGGCTTTGATTTGCGATATCGGGGTTGGGGCTGATTGTGGCGCGCTGTTTCTTTGGCGGCTATTTCCAGATGCTGTTACTCGTTCCTCGACAAGTGTGTTCCATTGTCCGCAAGCCGGACATTTGCCTTGCCATTTGGGAGAATCTGCACCGCAATTGGTGCAATACCATACTGTTTTTACCTGTTTTGCCATTGTTCTATAATATTGGTCTTCGACGGAATTCACTTAATGTGATGGCTGTTGCTGTTGCCACGTTTAAAGACTCGCTTGTTGGCTGGCCTGGTGGATATGAGGGGATAAGTAGCCGCCGGTTAACCATTTTTGCAACTTCGTCAGATATGCCGCGGCCTTCGTTGCCCATTATTATTATGCCGGTAGGGGAAAGGTTTGTTTCGTATATGTTTTGTCCGTCAAGAAAAGTTCCGAAAACACCGTTTCCATGGTTTATGGCAATATATTCTGTTAACGGCATATACAGCGGCCTTACGCGTGCAATAGCTCCCATTGTGGCCTGAATTACCTTGGGGCTGTATGCGTCAGCTGTTTCCGGCGAGCATACAACCTGTTTTATCCCAAACCAGTCGGCAACACGGATTATCGTCCCTAGATTGCCTGGGTCCTGTACCCTGTCTAACGCTAGCACAAGTTGTTTTGATGCATCGGCAGGCTTTGGCGGTTCTGGCAGGCTGTATACGGCTATGGCATCAGTGGCGGTTGTCAATTGTGTCATCCGCTCCAGATCGGCATTTGTGGCTTTTATTACGCAGGTATTGCGAGGAATGAGTGCCGCATGCTCCTTCAGCCAGGCGTGTGTGGCCAGGAGCATGCGGCATTCAAAATTATTTATCGTATCGGCAATGCACTTCGTGCCTTCTGCGGTGAATAGCCCGGTTGCGCGCCTTTGCCGGGCGTTGCCCAGTGAGGCTACTAATTTGCGTGTGGCAGAGGTTAAGTCTTGAAACATAGGCCGATAATGGTTTTGTTATCTTATAAGACGGTACATTACAACGTCTTCGCCAGGCACTGTTATTGTACGTGCTTTGTCAGTCTTTCCGTCATTCTTGCCTGTCCATATGTTGCGTATGCCGTAGGTGATATTGGAAAAATCGGTTGAGCGCCGGCTTAGTTCGTCGGTAAAGTTGAAATCCTTTGACCAGTCTAGTGTAATCTGGGCCGGAATTTTGTTGGTGTTAAGCACGCAAAAAGCCCAATCGCCATTCATGAGGGGCTTAAACCAGTATTGAAGTCCGTTTTCGTTTTTAACTCTAAGTCCCTGTATGCCCAGGGAGTCCTGGTCGATGGCAATGGCTTCGCGGTTTGATACGATAGCAAGAACCTCGGGAGTCATGTTGCGAACGTCGTTGCCCAGTATGAGCGGAGCCGCCATCATGCACCATAGAGAAAAGTGTGCGCGGTCCTGGTTTATTGACATTCCATTTCCTACTTCAAGGTTGTCGGGGTCGTTCCATGCGTTGGGCCCGGCGCATTCGCGGTAGGTATTATTGTTTTCTATGCACCACAGAATAGGCTTTTCGTGGCATGGCGATTCGGAGAAGTATGCACCAATGTCCCCACCTGTACGCCATAAGTGTCCGGTGCGCGGTGCCCATTTTCGTGTGCCGTTTTCTCCCCATTCGCAAATGCTGAACACTATTGGCCGTCCGGTAGAGTAAAGGGCGTCGCGCATAAGTGTGTATGCCCCTTCTGCGCCTACTAGGTCTTGGCGGAACCAGTCGAATTTCAAATAATCAACACCCCATTTTGCATACTGTATAGCGTCTTGGTATTCATGTCCTCGCGAACCGGGGTACATTGCGCATGTCTGTTCGCCGGCATCGCTGTATACGCCGAATTTCATTCCTTTAGAGTGTACATAGTCGGCCAGCGCTTTCATTCCCGACGGGAAGCGTACGGGGTCGCATTGTATCCATCCGAGAGAGTCGCGTTTCCCGTGCCATGCGTCGTCGAGATTCACGTAAATATAGCCGGCATCACGGAGTCCGGTTTCTACCAGTGCGTCGACAATGCCTTTTATTTTCTCTTCGTCAATGTCTGTGTGGAATTTGTTCCAGCTGTTCCATCCCATAGGCGGTGTCATAACCAGTCCCTCTTGCTTTTGAGCGGTTGCCGGCATAATTGCCGCCACTGTCATTGCAAGTGCGATAATAGATTTTTTCATTTAAGGTTAGTTTGTGATTGTTATACAATTTATAATGTTCTGAAAGTTCTGCTAAGTTACAAAAAATACCGCTATATTGAAATTTTATGATGTTCTATTTGGCATGTTGACAAGCGGTGTCTTCCCATAATATAATTTTGTGGCTGTTGCGTGTGGCGTTGAGGTTTATAAGGCGTTGGTTGGACGAGCCGCGGAATAATAGGTTTATGTCGCGTTTGTCCTGCTCGAAAGTGCCGTCTACAAGAACGTCGATATGTTCAAGAAGAAGCTTTAGATTAGGCATTTTTTCAAGTTGTTCGTAGCGGAAGCCTGTATAGCACCAAAGTGTTTTTCCTGTTTCTTTTATGTGGCTGGCCAGCTTGGCGAGTGCTTCAATGTTGTGCTGCAATAAGGGGTCCCCGCCGGAAAAGGTTACGTTGAACCCGGCTTCGTCTATTATGTCGGTTAAAGATGTTATCGGCATTTCGCTTCCTGACTCAAAGTCCCAGGTATGGACGTTGTGGCATCCGGGGCAGTGGTGCGAGCAGCCTGCAAAGTATATGGATGTGCGCAGTCCCGGCCCGTCGACAGTAGTGCCTTCAATGATGTCTATTACGCGTAAGGTGTCCATAAAAATAGTGGGGCGCTTGTTTGTGCGCCCCGTTCTTGTTATGTGTTTTAGGTTTTATTTGTGAACAATGCGGTCGTTAAGTTCGGCCAGTTTTGCTGCGTTCCATCTGTCGGTGGTTCCTACCAGATAGCCGGTTATGCGCTGTAGCTTGTCAATGTTGTTGCTACCGCATTTGGGGCATTTTTCAAGATTGTTCTGGGCATCTTCGTAGCCGCATTGCATACAGCGGTTGCGGTTGTGATTCACAGAGCCGTATCCGATGTTGTACTTGTCCATAAGGTCGACAATGTCGCTTATCGCTTCCGGATTGTGAGTGGCATCGCCGTCAATTTCCACATAAAATATGTGTCCGCCGCGAGCAAGTTCGTGATATGGGGCCTCTATTTTTGCCTTGTGTCGTGGAGAGCAATGATAGCCTACTGGTATGTGGTTGGAGTTTGTGTAATAGTCTTTGTCTGTAATGCCCTTTAGTATGCCGAAAGTTTTGCGGTCGGCTTTTGTGAATTTTCCGGAAAGACCTTCGGCGGGAGTGGCAAGTACGGAGAAATTATGCTGGTAGCGTTCCGAAAATTCGTTTACACGGCTGCGCATGTGGCTTACTATCTTTATTCCAAGTGCTTGGGCGTTGTCGTCTTCTCCGTGGTGACGGCCTGTCAGGGCTGTCAGGCATTCGGCCAGGCCGATAAAGCCTATTCCGAGAGTGCCTTGGTTTATAACGGATTCTATTGTATCGTTAGGGCCTAGGTTTTCGCTACCGTTCCATAGTCTTGACATAAGCAATGGGAACTGTTTTGCCAGTGCGGTTTTTTGGAAGTTGTAGCGGTCGCACAGTTGCCGGGCTGTTATTTCGAGTATGTCGTCTAGCTTTTTGAAGAATCGGTTGATGCGTTCTTCCTGATTGACAATGTTCATGCACTCGATTGCTATCCGCACTATGTTTATGGTGCTGAATGAAATGTTTCCGCGGCCTATGGATGTTTTTTCGCCATAACGGTTTTCAAATACGCGTGTGCGGCATCCCATTGTGGCTACCTCGTATTTGTAGCGCTCGGGATCGTCCGGGGTCCATTTCTCGTGATGGTTAAACGATGCGTCGAGGTTTACGAAGTTTGGGAAAAAGCGTCTTGCCGTAACTTTGCATGCAAGCTTGTATAGGTCGTAGTTGCGGTCGGTAGGCAGATAGCTTACTCCGCGTTTCTTTTTCCATATCTGTATGGGGAAAATGGCCGTGGCTCCGTTGCCTACGCCTTCGTATGTGGAGTTGAGTAGTTCGCGTATTATACACCGTCCTTCGGCCGATGTGTCGGTGCCGTAGTTTATGGAGCTGAATACCACTTGGTTGCCACCGCGGCTGTGTATGGTGTTCATGTTGTGAATGAATGCTTCCATGGCTTGGTGTACCCGGCTCACGGTGCGGTTTATTGCATGCTGTTTAAACCGTTCTGCGCCTGTGAAGTTTTCTATGGGGCGCGTTATAAAGTCGTCGATAGGTGCGTTATACAGGCTGGATAGGTCTTCTCCGGCCAGTGATTCCAATACTTTGACTTCTTCTATGTAGGAGGAGCGGACAAACGGGGCCAGATAAAAATCGAATGCCGGTATGGCTTGTCCGCCGTGCATTTCGTTTTGTGCTGTTTCCAACGATATACACCCGATTATTGATGCTGTTTCTATGCGTTTTGCCGGACGCGATTCCCCGTGGCCGGCGGTGAATCCGTATTTTAGTATGCGGTCTAGTGGGTGTTGTACGCAGGTAAGGCTTTTTGTCGGGTAATAGTCTTTATCATGTATGTGCAGGTAGCCGTTTCGCACTGCTTCGCGAGCCTCGTGCGACAGCAGGTAGTCGTCGACAAACGGCTTTGTGGTTTCCGAGGCAAATTTCATCATCATCCCGGCAGGGGAGTCTGTGTTCATATTGGCGTTCTCGCGTGTGATGTCGTTGTTTTTCGCCTCTATGATTTCAAGAAACATGTCGCGAGTTTTTGCGCGGCGTGCAATGCTCCGTTGGTCGCGATAGGCGATATAGCGTTTGGCTACCTCCTTACGCGGGCTTTTCATCAGCTCTAATTCAACGCGGTCCTGGATTTCTTCCACGGTCATGCGTTCGTTTCCGCTCATGCTTATGCGGTCGGTAATTTTGTGGATCAGGCTTTCGTCCTCGCCCATTTCGGTTTGGAGCATGGCCTTTCGTATGGCAGCCTTTATTTTCTCGTCGTTGTACCCGACAACGCGTCCGTCGCGCTTAACTACGGTTTGTATCATGATATTTAAAAATACGTGGTGTTGTTCGTTTTATTCTTACTGCAAATCTAAGCAGATTTACATAAATGAACAACAATGACAGATAAAAAGTTATCGACAAATTTACTTTTGGAAAACTTTGAATAGTCTGTGGAATTGATAAATATCAGATATATAATATGTTGGTGTTTTGTTTTGGGAAACTTTTATTTTGGCGTGTTCTCTAAAACTTTTTAAATTTTATGATAGTGGTGCCTGAGGTGAGGGTCAAAGTGTTTGACGAGAGTTTGACTTTGAATTCCTGGTTTTTCCCGTCTATACCCCATGGGGCCAGGTCTTCGACTTTTGATATGGGAAATGTCAGATATAATATGCCGCCTTTGTATTCCAATACTCCTGTCTGTATATCCTTGCCGGGGGCGGTTAGCTGTATCACGTCCCGATAAATATGGTAATAGTATTGATGGGGATGTGTTGTCTCCCCGTTTCGTTCCATACTTGTTATTTTCCACATATTGTCAAGGTTGCCGTTGAGCGGGCCTTTCTCGCACCCTGTGTGAAATATTGAAAATATTATAGCTATTGTAGCTAAGGTTGCCGCTATTTGTAATTTCATAGGATTCCTGTCTTTTTAATGGTTATCATTGCGCCGGTGCTGTTTCCGATTAATGAGCCTCTGTCAATACCCACTCCGAGTGTTGCTTCAAATCCGCGTAAGCGTTCCGGCGAATAA
>SSTG01000260.1 GCA_004801635.1 Muribaculum caecicola
ATAACAACCAGGGCGGTTACAACAACAACCGCCAGGGGGGCTACCAGCAGCGTCAGGGAGGCTATAACAACCAGGGCGGTTACAACAACAACCGCCAGGGGGGCTACCAGCAGCGCCAGGGGGGCTATAACAACCAGAACCGCCAGCAGCAAGGAGGCGGTTTTATACCGCGTCAGGGAAAAAGCTTTACGCCGCGACCCAAACGAGTGGAATACGATATGCCTATACCCGACCCAAATGAACAGATTCGTTTGAACAAGTTCATGGCGAATGCAGGAATATGCTCGCGCCGCGAAGCCGACGAATACATACAGCAGGGACTCGTTAAGGTGAACGGCGAGGTTGTTACCGAACTTGGAACAAAGATTTCTCATGCCGACGTTGTGGAGTATGATGAAAAGATTGTGACACTGGAAAGCAAATGCTATATATTGCTTAACAAGCCAAAAGACTGTGTGACTACGTCTGACGACCCGAACGGCCGTACAACTGTGCTTGACCTGGTTAAGGGCGCGTGCAACGAACGAATATACCCGGTGGGCCGTCTCGACCGTAACACCACAGGCGTGCTACTGTTGACCAACGACGGCGACCTTGCGTCGAAACTGACACATCCAAAGTATGTTAAGAAAAAAATATACCATGTGTGGACCGACAAGGATATTACCGAGGACGACATGCAGCAGATTGCCGACGGAATAGAGCTTGAGGACGGGCCTATACATGCCGATGCTATTTCGTATGCAACCGATACAGACCGCAACCAGGCAGGTATCGAAATCCATTCTGGCCGTAACCGTATTGTGCGCCGTATATTTGAGAGTCTTGGCTATCACGTGACAAAGCTCGACCGTGTGTACTTTGCCGGTCTGACAAAGAAAAACCTTCCTCGCGGACGTTGGCGCTATCTGACTCAGGAGGAAGTTAACTTCCTTAAAATGGGTTCATTCGAATAAAGAATTAATTATTTAAAAAGAAAATGAAACGCAATAAAATAAACCAACTCATTACCGATAAGGCTTTTGTCGGTACAACGGTTACCGTTATGGGGTGGGTGCGCACCCGACGTGGAAACAAACACGTACAGTTTGTTGCACTTAACGACGGTTCCACGGTTAAAAACCTGCAGATTGTTTTCGATATGCAGAATTTTACCGACGAACAGCTC
>SSTG01000261.1 GCA_004801635.1 Muribaculum caecicola
GGGTTATACGATGTTCTTTCAAGCGCTGTCTGTATCCAAAATGTTGGTATTGCCAGCCTTGATCAGAGTGTATTATCAGACCATCAAGATTGTCATATTTTGCAAATGCCTTGTCAAGCATATCATATATTTGTTCTAAATTAGGAGATTTAGAGATGTTATAGGATATGATTTCTCCATTGAACATATCAAGCATAGGAGAGAGATATAGTTTGGTAGTGCCGATGTTTATTTGGGTAACATCGGTTGCCCATTTCTGATTGGGAGCTGTGGCAACAAAGTCTCTGTTTATGATATTTGGGGCAATCTTGCCGACCTCGCCCTTATAAGAGCGATAGCGAACCTTGCGCATTTGGCATTTAAGACTCATGGTGTCCATTAATCGCTGCACCGTCTTGTGATTGATTATAAACCCACGATTACGCATCTCAGCTGTGACACGGCGATAGCCATAGCGACCCTTATGCTCATGGAAAATAGATTTAATATTCTCTTTCTCACTGACATATTTATCCTTGGCCTTTAGCCGCTTAAGATGGTAATAAAACACGGAGCGAGCCATCTTTCTTAACTCAAGCAATAAGTCAAGAGGGTATTCGGACCTTAGTTCGTCGATGGCTTTTGCCCATTGAGACGTGCTCGGGCGTCCTGTTCCTCGACTAAGGCCTTCACTTTTTTTAGCAGCGCATTCTCTGCCTTCAGACGTAAATTCTCTGCCTGAAGCCTCTCAAGTTCCGTCTGTGGCTCTTTCTTCTTGGGTCTTGCCATTGAATTTTTTGGTGGACGTCCTCGTCGTTGTGTTTCATACAGCGATTTGTAGCCCCTTGTCCGCACTTGTCTCACCCATGATTCTAATGCGGTCTTGCTTACGCTGTACTGGTTACATATTTGACGCAAAGTTACGCCATTTTCTTCAAATAGGCGTACCAATCGCTCCTTATTCACTGGACTTATTGCATTATGTGTCTTCTGCCGAAGCCCTGCCTCTCCGTATAACTTGTATCGGTCGATTAAGTTTTCCAGATAATGCTGTCCCAATTTATATTTCCTACAGATTTGACTTTGTGGTTCGCCTTTAAGGACCAACCTTATGTAATTGAGTTTTTCTTCAAATGTATGCTTCATAATAAAACTGCACTCCAAAAGTTTTGTGTT
>SSTG01000262.1 GCA_004801635.1 Muribaculum caecicola
GCAGAAAATCCACCCCGGCAAGCGACGAATTTTCACGCATCCAGGTTTCAAACCTCACCGATATACCTTCTTTTTCAGGAACACCGGCTATGCCCTCTGGCATATTCAGCGTTCGCGAACACTCGTTCATGGCAAACTGTCCGAGCGCAAAAAACGCGCTTCGGGCCTCGCTGGCAACCCAGTTCGGATTGCCACGTCCGGCATTAAGCAATATGTTAGCCGCCTTTTTAACCTTGTCGTTGGCCATTTCTATTATTCGTCCTTTCAGTTCGAAGGGAGAGAGTTTCGACAGTTCTTCATCGATTGGAGAGTTCATCAGATTGTCCATAAATCATTATTTTAAGTATTATTCATTTCAATTTTTAAGCTGTTGCCAATCAGGCAAACAGTATAACCATTACCACGCCGAACAATATGAGCAGCGTATTTCCTACGGCATAGGTTACGGCATAGCCCATTGCCGGCACGTTACTGTGAAGCGATTCTTCAACAGCACCGAGGGCTGCAGTGGTTGTACGCGCGCCGGCAACGCAGCCAAGGGCCGTGCCCGGACGGAATTTAAACAAGTAACGGGCCATAAGTATACCTATTATAAGCGGAACCGTTGTCGCAATAGCGCCCCATACAAACAGCATCCATCCAACCTGCTGGAATCCTTGAACAAAATGCGGACCACATTCCAAGCCCACGCAGGCAATGAACATGTTCAGGCCAAGGTCACGGAAAATCCAGGTTGCAGCAGCCGGAACCTGCCCGTAATTAGGCCGTTTGCTATGCCACCAGCCAAAAATAAGGCCCATTATAAGCGCTCCGCCGGAAGTTGTAAGCGAAACCGGTACACTGCCAACATTGAAAGCAAGAACGCCTATGATGCCTCCAACAAGTATGCCAAGTGCCACATATATGATATCGGTAGCCGTTGTCTGCTTAACAGGCCGCCCAATTGACCTGACAGCAGTTTCAACATCGTAAGGGAGACCTACCAGGGTAATCATGTCGCCACCGTCAATAACCGTATTTTCACGCACAGGCACGTTTATTGACTGCTGGCGCTTTATTTCGCGAATACTTACACCATGCATAAAAGGCATTGAGAGCAGCTCGCTTACCGTCTTGCCGTCTACGGCCTTTGTAGCAGCCATAACC
>SSTG01000263.1 GCA_004801635.1 Muribaculum caecicola
AAAACGGACGAGGGGTAACACAATCATATGCTGATGCAGTATACTGGTATCGAAAGGCTGCAGAGCAAGGCGATGCAACGGCACAATACAACCTTGGTATTATGTATGAAAACGGACGAGGGGTAACACAATCATATACTGATGCAGTATACTGGTATCGAAAAGCCGCAGAGCAAGGCCATGCATTAGGACAAGCCAATTTAGGCTATTGCTATTACTACGGCAAAGGCGTTGAAATAAACAAGCAGGAAGCATACCGATTAATCAAACTTGCCGCAGACCAAGGCAACGAATGGTCTAAGAAATTCCTTGCAGAACACACATTTTAAAATCCGTCAAGATATATGAAAGCGAAACTTATAATATATATTCTATTAACATGTATATTTACTGTATCAGCACAAGAACTGAAAGTTACCGGATTCCGGGCCGTACCAATGGACCTGTCGGCAAGCACGCACATGCGCCGCGATGCCAACGGCACCCCGTGTGCCCTGGTAAAGGTTGTGCTGCGTGCCGAAGGGGCTTCGTTCGAGGGCAACGTCGTAGGCGACACACAGTTCCGCACAAACGAATACTGGGTATACCTGACAGAAGGCACTAAAATGCTTCGCATCAAACATATATCGGCAAAGCCATTGATGGTTAAGTTTTCAGATTATAACGTTAATGGATTACAGACAAAGTGCACCTATGAAATGGACATTGAATTGCCTGCCCCCATAATTCCACAAGAAAACACATTACCGGCAAACGCTCCGGATATAAAGAAAAAAGCAATTGACAATGATTCGGTAAAAATTACAGAAGTAGTTGAAACTTAAGTTAATATAACGAATTATCAAATACAAATGAATCGCCAAAGCGTTCATTATAAAAAACTTAGCGTATGAACGTATTGGCGATTCTCAAAGACTTCACCTTTCGGTGTAAGTCGGTATTTGAAAATACTACAACCAAAATGAGCAAAAGGTTCCTCAACTGGCTGATTTTAACAATACGCACTGTAGCGTTGATTCCGGGCAAAGTCAATTTTACCCGGCTGTCGCGCTATGGCGGTCGTACTGCCAAGACCTTTGCCTCCA
>SSTG01000264.1 GCA_004801635.1 Muribaculum caecicola
AACGCGACATCCGTATCGTGGTCTGTCCGGTTGAAAACGCAGACCCTCTTCTTTAATTCTCTACCGACACCAATATGAGACCTGAAAAGATCATCGGTTTCTACCGCACCCGCTTTCAGATTGAGTTCGGCATACGCGATGCCAAGCAGTTCACCGGACTTCAGTCACAGCAGACCCGCGACAAAGCCCGGCTTGACTTTGCGTTCAATCTTTCCTTCACTGCCCTCAATGTCTGCAAAGAGGTCATAAGGAAGGATTATCCGGATCTTTCGGTAGCGCAGTTCAAACGGCTTATGTTTGAATCTTATCTCGCCTCAACAATTATTTCGACTTGCGGAAAATCTCCGCATCTCAAAATAATTCAGAAAATAAATCATCGGTTGGCTCAGTTAGCGGCTTAGCCAAGGCTGAACAACCTCAAATTTTACCGAATCATTGTTTGAAATTCGGGATATTATTTTTGTTATTGAACGGTGTTTTGCAAACAGTGCAATAATTGAAGCTGATAAAAGCATGAAAAGTACGGTATCTGCCGTTAAGACTCCCCAATATGTAGGTGTATCTGAAAATTCTCGATGTGCCGATATCGACCATAGCAGGGCCCATGCCAGAATGGCTGTGATAGTGTCAACGCATTTTCCGGCGGCAAGCATGTCTATAATTTTATATTTCATTGTGAAAAGAATTATTTTAATCGGGTCTGGTATAAAAAATACCTTTAAGCGTTAAAGAAAAAATCAATATAATTATTGATGCTAAGTGAACTATTCCTTTTACGCTTTCACCGCCTATGGATATTGCTGTCAGTGCGCTGATGAATAATACAATTGTATAGACATTTTTTTTGTTAAACAGCTTTTAAACATCATTATTCTGGATAAATTTGTTTGTGGACTTTCAAAAAAACATACAGTTAGAGCAATTAACTTTATGTTATTGTGGTGTTTTATAATAGGTATAGTTACCTATCCGGATATTCCTATAACTATTGAGTTATTGCCGTGTGGCCTTTTATACTATGTTTATATTATAGGGGCGGCGGCGCGCGAAAGGGAGCAGGCGTATCCGCAACTGAGCAT
>SSTG01000265.1 GCA_004801635.1 Muribaculum caecicola
GTTTTTTTCTGCCATCATGCGCTGGTTGCGTATTATGTGTACGCGGTTCCACCACATCATGCCCATTGTTATCAGCACAAGTATGCCTGCACCTATCCACTTGAGATTTTGTGTACACTGGTATATTATCCAGGCAAGCGGACTGGAGGCAAAGTCGAGACTGCCGCCGTCAAAGCCTTGCGGTATGGCTACAGCTGCATCGCCTGTTACGGCAAATACGTCTTTTGCAGCAAGGGTGAAAGCCGGAGCCAGATTGGTAACCATATAAAGGCCCATAACCATTACAACAAGCCCGATTATAAATGATTTTACAACGTTGCCTTTTGTAAACGGCAGTACCAATGGGAATACATAAAACATTCCGGCTAGCGAAGCCAACGGCAGGAACTGGTTTCCAGGCAGAAGTACGGCTAGGGCAAGAGTTACCGGTATAAGTAGCAATGAAACTACCAGTGTTGTGGGATGACCGATAACGAGTGCAGGGCTCATGCCGATATTAAGGCCGTCGGCACCTTTGAATTTACGGGCTATAAGCGAACGTGTTGCATCGGAAATCGGCTTTAATCCTTCTATGAAAAGAACTGTGACACGCGGTATGAGTTCCATAACGGCTCCCATCTTAATGCCAAGACCGAGTATGTAGGGGATGCGGTCGACTATTTCCGCCCATGTTTTGCATGTAAGGCAGCCGATGGCCACACCGACAACTACGCCCAAAAACAGAGGCTCGCCAAGAAGACCGAATTTCTTTTTCATTCCTTCGGCATCGATTTCCAGCTTGGCCATTCCCGGAATTTTGTCAAGGCCTTTGTTTATAGCCCAGGCAAATGGAACAAAGCCGGCGCAGAAAGGCTGTGGAATTGAAATTCCATCCATATCCTTGTAGAAACCCTGAAATTTTTTTGCAGTGATGTCAGCCAGTACAAGGGTGATTATATAGCATATGATTGCTCCAAAGAAACCCCATGCCAGCGACTGAGATGCAAAATAGATAACCGCGCCAATGAAGGCAAAGTGCCAGTAGTTCCACAGGTCGATATTTACGGTGCGTGTGGTTTTTGTTAC
>SSTG01000266.1 GCA_004801635.1 Muribaculum caecicola
CGCCGTTAGCGTTAAGATGGTATGCTTTAGGAGGGAAACCAGGCTCAGTCTTTACGGCAGTTCCAAGTCCGAAACCTACCATAGGTATATCTGTTTGAATATAGGGCATGTACATCATGGAAAGCAGGGAATCAGAAATTATTTTTCCGGAATACAGCGCCCTGTTCCATTGCATGAAATCGCGAGCCGATGCATACACGCCCCTGTCGGCCTTGGTAAGGAAAAACGGTGCCTCGCCAAAATCATATTCCTCCCATTTTCCGTCCTCACTCCTGAAAGAAAGAGCTTTGTTCCCCTGCTCTACACGGCGGTATCCGTGGGCAGCCTTAGGCATCTTGAATCCGGGCGTATAGTAAAAAGCCTCTTTCATACCGGACGGACTAAAGATATTTGTTTCCATCCATTGGTCAAACCCTTGCCCTGTTACGCGTTCAATAAGTGGCGCAACAAGAATATAGGCAGGATCCTGCCTGTTATAATGCGCACCGGCATCATATTCGGCCGACTCTAGGTTCTGAAACACCAGCATATGCTCGTCTTCCTTGCCATAAAGCGTATAGTCCTTTTCATGAACAAAAATCGATTTATGGTTTGACAGATACTTGTCCCACTCCTCCCCGTTACGCGGCCTTACGTCGGGAAGCCCCGAACTGTGAGTTAATATGTGGCGTATGGTTATGTGTTTGAAAAATTCACCTGTAAATTCCGGGAAATACATTGCCAGACTGTCGTCAAGCGTTATTTCACCCTGCTCGCATAATTTCAACAAGGCTGCCGCAGTAAATATTTTCGATGCTGACGAAAGATTAAACAAGGTACTGTCGTTAATAGCGTCTTCCGATGCCATATTTGCAAGCCCGAAAGCCCTGTTGTACACAATAGAGTCGCCACGCATAACAACAACAATGGCACCAGGCTCGTCTTCGTTAGGAAATAATTCGGAGAAAAGTGAGTCGAACGAGTCGGCCACTACACACCGCATACTATCAGAACCTTGATTAACCTTGCCCGAACCACAAGAACACATTCCCACAACCATGCCGGCAAAGAGCATGGCATATATC
>SSTG01000267.1 GCA_004801635.1 Muribaculum caecicola
ACACTGGGAACAAGCGTGACTACAAATAACGTCAGTCTGGAATCTAAAGACTTTCACAACCTTGATCCACAAAACAATCCAGAAACAATTCCAGATTCTAGCAACAAAGGCATATGGTCAAAAGGGAAAGCCTATTCCGGCCTACTATGGGTTGGGATCAAAAACGGAAATCAAATTTATCGTTTTGGATTCAGCCATCCAGAGGTTCAAGACAGGACGCAAAACCATGTTCACCGAAAAATCGTTCCAACACCACAATTCAAAGACTACACCAATTTCAGAACAGGCTTTTATATATATTCAGGTTATAACTCACCAATAAGCATATGGTAATGATGAAAACAAATTCAACGCACATAAAAATAATAATATCCATCATATTATTATGCACGCTAAACGGATGCTGCGCACTATTTAAAAAGATAGATTTCAACAAATCAGAACAAACACTGTTTTTTAGCAGCGACTATAATCCAAATTCGGATAATAAAATATATACTGACGGATTTTATTGGTTTAAAAATAAAACGTATAATCCGGACTTATGGTATGAGCATGCCTTGATATTTTATAACGACGGTACATTCACCCCGATTTATCTAAAAAACGACAGCACTCTGTTCACACACATCAAGAACAAGGAAATTAAAAACTTTGACAAGTATAATAATCCTCCAGCCTTAAAATATGCCAATTATTTTAAGAATGGGACTTATGTTACAGAATTCGAAGACCATGCTCCACCTTTAAAATATATCGACGATTTCAATGGCGGAATTTACACTATAAAAGGCGACACAATAATTGCAGAACTTTACACTGAATATTGTACGTACAGAGGGTTAAAAAAATCAAAATATTTGATTATCAATAAATCATTAATAAAATTGATTTCATATGAGTATTTCTATAAAGATTCTACACAGATATTTAATTATGCCGAGAAAGATTTTGAACTGGAATTTATAAAGGCAACACCAATGCCTAGTCCGTTTGCTGCAAAGTTCCGAACAAAAAAATGGATGTGGGCAGACAAAAAAGACTGGAAAGAGTACATGC
>SSTG01000268.1 GCA_004801635.1 Muribaculum caecicola
TGTCCATAGTCCATACACATGCAAAAACCCAACGTGGGCAAGCGTAGCGTAGACCTCGTTAGGGCTGTCAATACACCGCCAAATATACCTCTATTAGATTTGCAGTCGGAGAGGTTGCATATGGGCTCGAGCCAAATAACACAACCACGACAGAAATATATTACATATAAACCAGAGATTATGCAAAGCATGTCATGACGAAACAATGCCTGACGACAAGAAGCATGAAGCAATTAAAAAGATTCAAAGCTTAGACATATACAATTCACATTATGATTAGTAGAACAAGCTAGGTAAGGCTATATACTCCATTATCCCCGTATCTCTATTTAACATAATGTACATTATGAGAAAAATAATATAGGAAACAAAGGCACAGTTAATCCTATGCCTTTTGTATAATACTTACTTCGATGCTAACAATTGGTAAAATTCATGCCTAAGACTCGAATCTTTTTCAAATGCACCTATATAATCAGTCGTAACAGTCGACGAGTCCTGCTTCTCAACACCTCTCATCTTCATGCACAAATGTTCGGCTTCACACACAACCATAACACCTTTAGTTGATATCGACTCCGACACCGCCTTGCAAATTTCCTTTGTCAATCGTTCCTGAACCTGAAGTCTGCGGGCAAAAACATTTACAACCCTGGCTAGCTTTGACAATCCTATTATCTCTCCGTCAGGAATATATCCAACAGAAACTTTGCCAAAAAACGGCAAAATATGGTGTTCGCAAAACGAGTAAAACTCTATATCTTTCACCATAACTATCTGCGAACCACAGTGTTCAAATACGGCTTCACGCATCAACGCCTTTGCGTCTTCACGGTAACCGCTTGTAGCATAATACAATGCCTTTGCTGCTCGCATCGGGGTCTTAACAAGTCCCTCGCGAGAAGCATCCTCTCCTATCAACTCTATTATGGCACGATAATGCCTCGAAAGTTCTTCTATTGTTTCTTCTGGAGTCATTACCATCTAATTATTCTGCATCTACAACTATTCGGTCCCGAACAACTCTTATTTCTCGCGCATATGAA
>SSTG01000269.1 GCA_004801635.1 Muribaculum caecicola
AAAAAAAACGGCTCATGGACCTGAGTAACGAGTTGCACCGTCGGCACCATAAAGACAATGTTTAATATGTTAAGACGGCTATTTAAAATCAGCAGAATATCCATATCGGCAATCTGGAAATCCATAAACATACTATTGATGGCTTTCTTGATTTTCGCCGCATATTGCGGCTATATTAATCCAGACAAGCTTGCGTATCCGCAACTTATAAACCTTATATTTCCTTTATGCGTTGCCGGAGCAATATGCATGACAATTATAAACTTATTCTTTAACCGGTATTTGACACTGGCATGGATACTGGCCATAACGGCATGCGGAGGCCCCATACTAACGTTTTCACCTCTAAACTTCACGGCACAAAACGAAATAGGAAAAAATACCGGCAAATATTTCAGTCTGCTTACATATAATGTTTTTGACTTTCAAAACCCTCAACAAATAAATCCGAAAGACAACAACAATAACCAAACCGCATCATATATAATATCTGATTCTGCCGACATTGTATGTATTCAGGAATGCGGAACATTCATTCAATCACCAACACGTTCTGAAAAAAAGCAATCCGACTCGATAAAGTCACTTTATCCGTTCATGTCGGGAACCGGCAAGCATGTCACAAAGATGGTGCTGTCGAAATATTCGGTAAAAAATATACCGGTTTCTCATCCCAAATGGGGGTCAGGAAGCTATCAGGCCTGTTGGATAGAACTGCCGGCCTTGGACAAACCGCTGCTTCTAATAAACTGCCACTTACAGTCATTCAGACTAACCCCGGGCGAGAAATCGGTTTATCGCGAAATGGCGGCCAACGAACACGCCACTCGCAGCAACCTTAAAGAAGTCAAATCGCAGATAAAGGACAAACTGATACCTGCATTACGGCTTCACGCAGCGCAAGCTCGCAGCATAGCCGCATTTATAGATTCAATAAATGCAGAAAACGTTATTGTGTGCGGCGACTTTAACGATGTTTGCGGAAGCTACGCGTACAGATATCTACGAAACCGCTGTAACCTTGCCGACG
>SSTG01000026.1 GCA_004801635.1 Muribaculum caecicola
AAACAGCCTGCGAAGCCGAAGCCTGTTCATAACGTGCAACCGCCCTCATAAAGAAAGCCATTGCAAAATCGGGGGTAAGTTCCAGTGCCTTGTCGAAATCGGCTATAGCCGCTGTATAATTATGCAGCGTGTAATAGTCCATAGCACGGCCAAAATAGTCTATTGCCCTTGGCTTATGGGTGTTAAGATAAGAATCATAATATTGAACCGACGAAAAATGACGGTCTATATTTTCTTCATCAGTAAGTTGCGGAGGGTGATTGGTAACCATAAGGCCAAAACGCAACAGTCGTGTTGCATTAATGTCGTCAACCTCCTTTATATAATAAGGCGATTCTTTTATCTCGTTGGTTACCACATAATAGCTCAAAGTAAACATCGGCTCTATCTCTATAAGCGCATTCCTGTCCTGAACCTTGCCCTTAATGCCCTGTGTTTGATATTCCTCCTTAACCGAGGCATTGTCGGCAATTGTCAGCAACGAAGAAAACCTGTTGCTAACCTGTTGCTGGGTTTCCTGCGGCTGCTTTCCATCGGCAGTTGCCGATGCTGCTTCGCCTGTAGTATCGGCAACAGGATTCTTGGACAATGCCATCGAACGGCTATAATCGCGCTCGGCCATTTTTGTCTGTCCCATAAGCCTATATGCCTCACACCTGGCAAAATAAGCTCCTGCAAAATTCGGATATTCGCCTATAACGCGGTCAAGGTCGGCTACAGCACTCTTATAGTCGCCAATCTCGCTGTAAAGCAACGCCCGGTTATATAAAGCCTTAAAGTTATCAGGTTCAAGTTTTAAGACTGCCGAGAAATCGGCAATAGCCTTATTGTTGTCGTGAACCTCTGCACGCAGCATACCGCGGTTAAACAATGCCGGCACGGAAAGCTGGTCAAGTTGTATGGCATAATCAAAATCGGCCATGGCTCCAAAATAATCATCAAGCTTATATCGCAAAAAAGCACGGTTAACAAAGAACCCCGCATACTGCGGCTGAAGCTTTATTGCCTCGTCCATATCGGCCAAAGCCCGGTCAAACTGGTTTCCACGGTTAATAGCCACATCGGCACGGATAACATAAGCATTTACATTGTTTTTATTTATTTGCAGGGCTTTTTCCACATCGGCCAGTGCAGCCGTCGTGTCCCCTTTTTGCAAATAAAGCCTGGCTCGTCCCACATAGCCGTTGTCATATCGTGGATAAATACGCAGCAATGTGGAATATGTATCCTCCGCACTGTCCAGGTTTCCGGCATCCTCCAACGCCAGGGCTTTATTAAGTAGAATTCCCTTACTTTCGGGCAATTGTTCCAGAGCCTTGTCATAATCGGCAACGGCCTCCGAAGCACGTCCCATATTGTGCCTTGCCACACCGCGAACCTCATAAGCACCTGTAATGAACGGGTTAAGTTCTATTGATTTTGAAGCATCGGCCTCGGCTCCACGGTAATCTTCAAGCGAAATTTTAGCTATAGAACGATAAAAATATGGCTGTGCCAGCTGCGGTTTTGCCGCAATTACCTGATTAAAGTACTGTATTGCAAGAATATAATCTTCTAAATAAAGTGAATTTTGTCCAACACGCATCACTTGGTCGGCATTAATCTGCGCACTTGTCTGGAAGCAAGCCCCCAACGCAAACAACAATACCGATATATGTTTAAAAAATATATGTCGAAGTCCTACCATATTATGCAATTGTGATTTCAGGCACTGCAAATTTCTATTATGTAGTCAAACTGTGCCATCCTCAAAGATAGGCAAATTTGTTAAAAAGGCAAAGGCCTTTGCACTTTTTAGCACCTCTTGACTTAATAAACACACAATTAAATTAGACTGTGTTTTAAAACCTAAATAGCAAATTTCTAAAAATTCTTTCCTATATTTGTATCAATGATACAATATGTTTACGCTCGGCAAAAACAAATAAATTTGCTTTTGCACCCGACTTATCCGTATATTTGACTCTGATAATTCGCTTTGCGACCACGAACCGGGCTAAGCCCGACATTCGTTATTATGTTTCGTCGAATATTCTACGTATATTTGCCACATATAAATAAAATCAAATTAACACATGACTCTATTGCGCACAGCATTAATTGCCGCAACCTTAATAACAGGGATATATACCGGTTATGCCGTAAAACCGATACCGCGACCAAATTCGCATGAATCGGTAAACCAATATCTTGTTTACCCGTTTCTGAATTCACCAGCACCGACACTCACCCCGGCACCTGACGGTTACGAACCTTTCCACATGGAGCATTACGGCCGACACGGGTCTCGCTGGCAGATAGGCGAGGCTAATTATGGTTATCCGGCAGCCGAGCTTGAAAAAGCACACAAAGCCAGAAAACTCACACCTTTGGGAGAACGAATATACCGGTTTGCCGATTCGGCAAACCGTGCAAGCAAAGGGCGCGACGGCGAACTGACCGACATAGGGGCTCTGGAACACCGAGGTATTGCCCGGCGCATGGTCAAAAACTTTCCAGAAATATTTTGCAACGGCACACAAATCGACGCGCGCTCGTCGGTTGTTGTCAGATGCATACTATCAATGATTAACGAGCTAAACGAAATAAAGGCTCTGCAACCGGGCATTAAAATACGGTCAGACGCATCATGGGCCGATATGAACTATATTGTACCATCCCACGATGCAGAAGCCGGCAAAGTAATAGAGTCTGGCAAACAAACGGATTTGCAGCAACTACGCCGGTGTACACTTAACAACGGCACCTATTTGCCAAAACTGTTCAACGACGTACAATATGCCGCCGACTCGCTAAACACCCAGAAACTAGCAGAAGCGCTTATTGCACTATTAGGGGGCGCACAAAACCACATTGGCTGGCCTTGGTTGCTAGACACGGTTTTCACTCCAGAAGAAACATATGCCGAATGGCTGCGAGGAAACGCATTCTGGGCTGTCGAGGCATTGAACATAAAAGCGAACGGGTACCACGGGCCTTATCAACGCCGGTCAACGTTACTGAATATAATAGAAAGCGCCGACACCGCAATTACCTCGTCAGGAAAAAGCATAAACATGCGCTTCGGACACGACGGCATAGTACTTCCGCTAGCCGTATTGATGGAACTTGACAAATTGTGGCAGCCGTTTGACTCGCTCGAACAATTGCCAGGACGGTTCCACGACTACAAAGTAATACCGATGGCATGCAACATACAGATAATTTTCTACCGGACCAACAATTGTACAAACGCAGACAACGTACTTGTAAAAGTATTACTAAACGAAGCGGAGGCTACCCTGCCCGTAAAACCGTCAAAAGCCGGACATCCTTATTACAACTGGAACGACCTGCGTAAATTCTACACCGACAAGATAAACAAATACGAGGCTTCCTTACAAACAAACACTGACAATGAAGGCAAATAATATACTACAGTTTCAAATACTGTTTTTCGCAAGTATGGCCTTAGCCACCGGGCTGACCCTGTCAAGCAGCAACCTGCTGCCGGCACCAAACGCTTATGAGGCTGCCGACCAATACCTGCAATACCCTTACCGCACAGCCAACCCTCCGGCACTCACACCGTCGCCTGCCGGCTATGAGCCATTTCACATGGAGCATTACGGCCGACACGGAGCACGCTGGATTGTTCTCGATTTCGAATACACACAGCCGGCACAAATTATGCAAGAGGCCCATGACAAGGGCAAACTAACGCCACTGGGTGAAGAAGTGTATCAACTTGTTGCCGACCAGAACACACGTGGCGCGTTGCGAAAAGGCGACCTCACAGAAATCGGCGCAGAAGAACACCGTGTAATAGCACGACGCATGGCATCAAATTTCCCTGAAATATTTGAACCGGGCACACGCGTCGAAGCCCGTTCGTCAGTAAAACTACGCTGCATAATGTCGATGCTGAACGAGCTTACAGAGCTAAAGGCTGCCCAACCAGGACTGGCTATAAATTTCGATGCCAGCGAAGCCGATATGCACTATATGGTTCCGGAATGGAGCGACTCGGCTGTTAAGGTAAAACAACAGGCATATGAAAAATATCTTATACCCTACCATTCAAAACACCTTGCCGACGGTAAGTTCCTAAAAAAACTTTTCAACGACCAGGAATATGCCTCCACCATACCCTTACAGCTTCTTTCCGACAGGCTTATCGTAATGCTAGGGGCCATGCAAAGCCATCCTGGCGCGCCATGGCTTACAGAAAAAGTATTCAGTCCTGAAGAAATTCACAACGCATGGCTGAAAAATAATGCAATCTGGTTTTTCGAAGCGGGAAATTCGCCCATGACCAACGGTATTATACCATACGAGAAATCAGCCACTCTGCGCAATATCATAGCCAGCGCCGACACCGCCGTTAGCTCTCCGTCAAAAAGTGCCAACCTGCGGTTCGGACACGACGGCATTGTAATTGCCTTGGCTACACTTATGGAATTCGACAACCTGTGGGAACCTATCGACTCGCTTGAGCAACTAGAAGGCAGGTGGCACGACTACAAACTTATACCCACTGCCTGCAATATACAAATGGTATTTTACCGTCCTGTTGGGAAAAAACCGTCAGCCAGCGACGTAATAGTAAAAGTGTTGATGAACGAACAAGAAGTCCGGCTGCCTGTAGCACCGGCCAAACAAGGACATCCTTACTATAACTGGACCGACTTGCGGCAATATTATCTGAACAAACTAGATTCCTTCTCATAACAAAATTTATCATGACAAAACAGCATCGTTACTGCGTTATTATGTGCGGAGGCGTTGGGAGCCGTTTCTGGCCTTACAGCCGTGCCAACAAACCAAAACAATTTATAGACTTTTTCGGCACAGGCACTTCATTACTTCAAATGAGCTACGACAGGGTACTGCCAGTGGTACCAAAAGAAAATATAATTGTGGTTACCAGCCACATGTATGCCGAGCATGTAAAAGAACAATTGCCCGATATCACTCCCGAACAGATACTTCTGGAACCGGCACGGCGAAACACTGCCCCCTGTATAGCATGGGCCGCCTACCACATATATTCACGTGACCCACTAGCCTCAATAATCGTTGCTTCGAGCGACCACCTTATAACACGCGACAGCCTGTTCGTCGAATCGATAGAAAACGGATTTAATTTCGTAGAAACTCATGATGCCCTGCTCACCCTGGGCATAAAACCCACCCGGCCAGAAACAGGCTACGGATACATACAGATTGGAAAAGCAGAAGGCACCGCCAACGGAATACTGCCAGTAAAAACATTTACAGAAAAGCCCGACAAAGACCTCGCAAAGGTTTTCCTGGAAAGCGGCGAATTTTATTGGAATTCAGGCATTTTCCTCTGGTCGGCCAAATCAATTATCAACGCCTTCCACACGCATATGCCCGACATATCGGCCTTGTTTGAAACGCTGCCTTTATCAGAATATTCCAATCCTGACAAAGAAAACGCATTCATAAACAGCAATTTCGCATCATGCCCTAGCATATCCATCGACTATGCCGTTATGGAACAGGCCTCTAATGTTTATGTGGAATGTGTCAAATTCGGATGGAGCGATCTAGGCACCTGGACCTCGCTATACGACAATTCGCAAAAGAACCCCGACGGCAATGTAACCCGAAACGGCCGGGTGATAGCATACAACGCCACTGGCAATATTTTTGCCATAAATCCAGAAAAACTCGTTGTCGCAACCGGATTGAATGACTACGTAATAGCCGACTCCGACGATGTACTGCTGATATGCCCACGGTCGGAGGAACAACAGATTCGCCACTATGTAAACGATGTAAAAATGGCATACGGCGAAAAGTACATATAATCGAACATCATAAACTCAAATTGCGTTATACAACAGAGCTGTTTCAACAGCTCTGTTGTATAACTAAAATCAATAAAAAAAATGACAGAAGACCACAAATCAGGTTTTGTAAATATAGTCGGCAATCCGAATGTGGGCAAATCGACCCTTATGAACGACCTAGTAGGCGAACGACTTAGCATAATAACCTCAAAAGCCCAGACAACACGCCACCGCATTGTAGGAATTGTCAATACCGACGAATATCAGATTGTTTTTTCCGACACGCCCGGAGTTCTGAAGCCAAACTACAAGATGCAGGAAGCCATGCGCGAATTCTCGGAAGGGGCACTTACCGATGCCGACGTGCTGCTATATGTTACCGATGTAGTGGAAGATCCGACAAAGAACGCCGACTTTTTGGCAAAAGTTGCCAAAGAAACAGTTCCTGTCCTATTAATAATCAACAAAATAGACCTTCTAAAAGGAAACGAGGAACTGGACAAGATTGTAAGCCGCTGGCAAGAGCTGCTGCCGAATGCCGAAATATTCCCAACTTCGGCCAAACTAAAATTCAATGTCGACACCTTGATGAACAGAATAGTGGAGCTGTTGCCGGTTGCACCGCCATATTATGGAAAAGACGCTCTTACCGACAAACCTGCACGCTTTTTTGTCACTGAAATAATTCGCGAAAAAATGCTAACCAACCTCGACAAAGAAGTCCCCTACTCTGTGGAGGTTATGGTAGAGAAATTTGACGAAAAAGAAGACTCTATACACATTATGACTGTCATTTATGTTGAACGTGACTCTCAAAAAGGCATAATAATAGGCAAAGGAGGCTCTATGCTTAAACGAATAGGAACAGAAGCCCGTAAAGACATCGAAAAATTCTTTGACAAACGAGTTTATCTTGAACTTTTTGTTAAAGTTGAAAAAGACTGGCGTAACCGCGAAAACAAACTACGTGCTTTCGGATACATGGAATAAATGGCCACCCCCTTTGTACAGCTCCTAACATCCTTTATATATTGCACAAATTAGTCCCCAATATAAATCATACTTAATTAATAAATAATATATTTTTGTAACCGGCATAAAACTAGTTTAATTTTTTTCTCATTTTTTTGTTGCAAATTTGAGACATACAAAATTAAATAAGGCCAGTTACCATCAATGAACATTTTATTCACCAACCTTAAGCGGGCGGCGGCGTTACTATTGGTAATGCCGGCCTGCTTTTGTTTTACAGCATCTGCCCACCCCGACGACAATGTGTTTCTAATTGACGGAACCGAGACATGGGAATTTATTGAGCCGGCAGGAACAGACAGCGCAAAAGTGAAAAACACTATTACCCATTATTATGAAGCAACACGGTACAAAGAAAACATACAGCCGTCGGTGATATACAACAACCGGCTGCGCCTTGACAAAGCCTCGGGAAAAGGGAAAGCGCGTTACGAAAGCGCATCATCGCGCAACATATTCCACGACGATAACCGCGTGTGTTACTTCGATATGTACCTGCAGGGGCCTGGCAAAAAAGCCAAAGTGCAATTTGAACGCACCCTCACCGACCCGGCATTCTTTGCAAGGCTGTATCTTGCCGACGACTACCCTATACGCCACAAGGAACTTCGAATAGTGATTCCCGAAAAATACAAAAACATATCCGTTGAAGAACTCAATTTCACATCTGGCGAAGGGTCCCCAATCAGCCGGCGAATTGAAACTACGCCCGGAGGAGGCCGCACATACATATACACACTTACAAACCTTGAAGGCACAATGAACCAGGAATCAGAATCCGGCAATCCGCATCCGCACTGGTACCAGCCGATGCTTCTCATAAAGGGATGGTTCAATAATGTCGAAAATCTGTATAAATGGCATTCCGATATAAGCCGTGTCGACACCGACATACCCCAAGCAGACAAGTTTTTGTCAGAAGAAGTATATAAAGGTAACGGCAGTACACTCAGCACCAATGAACGCATCAACAAAATATATTCGTGGGTGCAGTCAAACATACGATATATTGCCTACGAAGAAGGCGAAAGTGGGCACCGCCCGGACAAACCGTCAGAAGTAATACGGAAAAGGTATGGCGACTGCAAGGGCATGGCACTGCTTTTGGCAACACTTCTACAGCATGAAGGCATTAAAGCACATATGGCTGTAATAGGCACCCGGAATATACCGTTTAAAATATCAGACATCCCGTCAATTGCAGCTACCGACCACGCCATATGTGTTGCCTTAAACGGCAATGACACACTCTATCTGGATGCCACCAACATGTACATTCCCCCCACGCATATTCCCGGCTCTATACAGGGCAAAGACGTGATGTTGCTTAGCCATGGGGATAACCAAGCCTGCCGAATACATAACGTTCCAGTAACCTCCCCCTCAACGGCGGCACTCGATTCTGTAAGCTACATATACACCGTTGCCCAGGAAAACAACGCGCTCCAAGGCACAGTAAAACGCACACTTAAAGGCGATTTTAAAGAAATGTATATAACAAATTATACAGAAAAGGGTCAAAAATACGCATTGGAAAACATGGCAATAGACCTAGTTCCACTACGCCGGAGCAAAATTCCGGCAGAAGAACTTGTATCTGATTACAATATGCCTGACGGATCGGCCGTTATCACAGCCCCTATTATAAATGCAGAAGCTGTTACAGATGCCGGCGAATCAATATATATCGACCTTAACGCTTCAAACGGCATTGCAATTGACCGCATAAACACTCACGACAGGCGGTCGCCATACAAGCTTCCGGGCAGGTGCCGGATTGTGCGCCATGCAAGCCTCTCCATTCCTGAAAAAGCAAAAATAGCATATATACCTGAAAACTTCAGTTTGCAGACTCCCCATGCCTATTTTTGCTGCACCTTCTCAAATCCCCAACCAGGAACAGTCATTATGCACAAGGTTATAGAAATTACCGACCCGTTGTTGCAAATTTCCGACATGGAAGGCTGGAACAATGCCGTATCGCAATGGAACAATGCCTGCAACAGACAAATCGAAATATCCTTATAAATAATTTCCACCAATCCCACATATCTCTATGAAAAAATTCCTACTATCTATTTCTCTGGCTATGGCCTGTGCCTTGACTGCATATGCCGACAAGGCTTCGGATTACAAGGAATACGCCACGCGTGTGCGTGCAGAAGTATGGGCAGACTCACTGCCACAGTTTTCAGCCCCGCCGCAGGTTCCTGACAAATACAAAAATGAATCGGCCGTTATACTTGCGGCGCATAAAAACATCAGTGCAAAAAAGAAAACAGGTATTGGATTTGACGCAACTGCCTCACTGATACCGTTCAAACGAGTAGCATTGATAAACATGGACGATTATATGCGTACATTGATACTGATAAACGACAAGGCCGCGCTTGAAGATTTTTCGGAATATGACCTGCCCATCAAAGAAGGTAGCAGCGACTGGTTCTGGCAAGAGAAAGACGAGCGCAAGTATGTACTTGGCGTAAGGATATTAAAGCCCGACGGACGTATTATAGAAGTCCCTACCGACGATTTTGTAATTCTTTCACAACAAAAGAAAGAAAACAAAGCCGACCGTCAGAAACTGGCGGTTCCGGGACTGGAAACCGGCGACAAGCTAGACATATTCCTTTTCACTCATACCGCGCTTAAAAACATACAGCCGCAGCCTATAGACATTATACTGCGCGATAAATACCCCGTACTCAAATACACCATCGACTGCAAAATCGACGACGACCTGACTACCGTATACCGTTCGCGCAACGGCGCTCCCGAACTGACCGTCACGCAAGGGCCCGACAAAGACTATGTTCTGCAAGGAGAACTGGCACAGCCTTCCGATGCAGCACCACAGCTGTTTTACAACAGAAACCTTCAGGCCCCACAAATAGAAATGCTTATATACAACAGGCGTTTCGACGAATACACGCCCAAATTTGCCCGTAAAGACGGCGTACAGGCAAATCCCGATGCAGAAGAAACAGCAATAAAGGACCGCATAGAGCAACTGGAAAAATTTTCCGACATGACTTCCTCAGTAAAAACCCAGCTTGGAGGCGTTAAGGGAAATCCGATGAAGTCGGTAAAAGAAAAACTTAAAAAAGGAGAATGGACTCAGGCACAGGCAGCCGATTACGTATACAATTTACTCGTATTCAGCTACATGACCGGAAAATACAAATATTATCCTGGCGACTTTGTTAACGAGCTCGATGCCGCATTCCGCCAAATTGACATTAAAGACATTAGAAAGGGCATAACAATTGCACGCAGGGACGGAACACTCGACAAGGCTATAAACTACAAAGACATATGGTACTTTGTATACCTCCCCGAATGCAACCACTATTATTCAAATGCATTCCGCGGCTATAATACATCGTCAGAAATACTGCATTCGCTACAAGGACAACAAGCTATGTTCATACACAACAAAAAGTTGTCGAAAAAAGAGCGCAATGCTGAGGACCGCTGGCTGACAATGCCAAAATCGACACCGGCCGACAACCGTCGCGTAACAACTATAAATGCCACCATAGAAGGCACCGACATGAACATATCGCGCCGCATAGATTCATACGGGGCATCGAAAGAGAATGCCGGGCCACTACTTACATCCGACAACATGCTTAACGCCTATCTCGAATATCTGAACCGCGAAGGCATAGTAGCCGACCCACAGATGCTGAGAAAAGAAAAAGCAAAAGACAAGGCACAGCGCATGGAACGCAACGCCGACGCATTACGTGAACAAACAGAAATAATACGCCAGGAAACAGCCAGCTATCATGGAAACGAGCCAAAACAATTCCAAGGCTACGAAGTTCTTGCCGGGGGCATAGGCGTATGCCCCGACTCAGCGGCAATATCGTTTGAAATAAACTACACTATGGACGGCATTGTAAAAAATGCCGGACGAAACCTCATGCTAAGTATAGGCAAGCTAATAGGCGAACAGGCGGAGATAGCTCCGTCGCAGCGCAAACGCCTTGAGGGCGACGACATATATATAGCATATCCACGAGACTATATATACGAAATTAGCGTCGGGCTGCCTTCGGGCTATACCCCGTCGGAAACATCGCTTGGCAGGTTGAACACCGAATTAAAAAACAATGCCGGGCACTTCATTTCAAAAGCCGGAATAAAAGATGGTAAACTTGTGCTGAACGTATCGTACGAATTCGCCCAAACACAACTCCCGGCCTCCGACTGGAACAAAATGCTCGAACTTGTAGATGCTGCGTCAAAATTCAATACTATGACACTTCTATTGGAAAAGAAGTAATCAAAAAGCCTGTTTAAATTTCCAAATTATTTTTACAGGCCTACAACGCACTATTTGCGACCGAAGTCTGCAGGCACCTCGCCCCAGACTTCGGTTTGCCATTTTTTTACAGTATTACGTTTTAAGTTAGCCGCCAACCAATTTTCAGCACGTGAAATCATACCGTACCAATCAGAATTATCCGGGCCTTGCCTCAATGTTGTTTTTGCCTTTCCATTGCGGACCCACGACATGGCAGTACGGCTGTCGGTATAAATAACAACCGTTCCCCATCCTTTTTGTTTACACAATGCCAGGGCATGTACCAGCGCAAGAAATTCGCCAATATTATTTGTACCATCCTTTACAGGGCCGAAGTGAAAGACCTCCTTTCCTGTAGCAAGGTCAACGCCCCTATATTCCATAACACCCGGATTTCCCGCACATGCAGCATCAACGGCAAGCCCGGCAGCAGGCTTTGCCAAATACTGTCCTCCAAACATCACATTATCTTTACCGCTTTTGGATGCCGGCTCCGCAACCGCCTCGACAGGCATGCCTGATGCAATTGTACGCAGTGCATACATTTCACTGTCAGTATCACCGCGGAAAGCCATTGTAGCTTCTGTCTGTGACGAATAGCTGCGGTACTTTGCACCGGGATAACCTTTAACCTGCCGCAGACACTCGTCCCAGCTATCATATATACCGGGAGCAAATCCCTCCCATACCACATAGAATTTTCTTTTTTTCATAAATACCATTATTTACGAGCAACTAAGCAACAAACCCATGTCTATAGGCCTCACCCCTGCAGCCTGGGCAAATTCAGCATTAACGGCTTTTCCCATAAACGTACATACGGCAGACTGCACACCGGCATCAACCCTTATAAGCGACAATGCCCCGTCTAGTTTTTCAAGACACGAAAACGAATTAATAATTGTGTTCGATAACGCCATTGCCGCCGTGCGCGGAGCCGCGTTGCCCACAGCCCGGAAGCAAAAGCCCCGTCCAGGTTCCTGAAGCAAACCGGCACTTGTTAGAGGCACCTGGCGCAACGTTGGGAACACCGACGCCGAAAGTGGATTTAGGTCAATAAACACCACCCCCCTTTTTGCCCTGGAAAGCTGGTCGGCAGCGAACTCGCTAAAGTCGGATGTAGGCGTAGATATTACAACGTCGGCCGAACGCAAAGCGTTATCCACCACATTGGGATGCAAAACCGACGTTGCCACCGCCGGGCCTAAAGCCAGCGAAGCACAGCGCAACCCGTAAACATCATTATCAAGCATCTTTACCTGGGCACCCATGCCAACTGCGGCCATTGCTGCAGCCCTGGCACCGACATTCGACCCTATAATGACAACTTCGCACGGAATAACTCCTGAAACACCGCCAAGCAATATCCCCTTTCCAAAACCGGATTTAAGCAAAAACGCCGAAGCTACAGCCATAGCCGCACGGCCGTCAACCTCAAGAAGTATGTCGGCAAACGGACATTGGCCCGAGTCGTACGCAATTCGCTCCAGTGCAACAAAAGCCACATGCCGCTGAAGCAGTTTTTTTACAAATTCAGAAGACAGTTTTTGTTGAGACAACAATGAAAGAAGCATGGCCCCCTTGCGCAACAACAACAAATCGCCAACTGTAAGGGCACCAAGACTCACAACTATATCGGCCATAAGTGTATCGGCACGTTTTCCCACCATGGCCCCGGCCTCGACATAACGGGCATCGGAATAATGTATAGGCGCTCCTGCTCCCGACTCTATCAGAATCTGCATCCCCATAGCCGACAGCCGCTCCACTCCTTCAGGCGTGATCGGGAAACGCAATTCACCGGCATCAGCCGACGAAGGAAAACCAATTGACAGCCGCTTCCTTCTCACAGAATTTCCAACAGGTTGCGGCCGTGTGGTAAAATCTTGCTCCATGTGCTACTTTCTATATAAATTACAATTCTCTATAACTTCGTTTATAAACCGGCGTGCCGTAGTTTCTTTGTCAGCCTCACAGTCAAGCAAGTCGCTTTTAAAACGTATGCTGGCCTGGCTGTAAAAAGGCTCTCGTTTTTTCAAAGACTCACATATGAACGACAGCAATTGCGCAGAATCCATGCCGACAATTAACGGACGCTTATGCCGGCCTTGCATAAGCCGCTGATGAAGACGGGCAACCCCAGCCTCCAAAAACACAGTAAGGCCACACCTGTTCATAAGGCCGATATTGTCGCCAAAACACGGGGTACCGCCGCCACATGCAACAAGCACATCGCTAAACGAGGAAACCTCCACAAGCATTTCATGCTCGCGCTGCCTGAATCCATCTTCGCCATAAGCGGAAAAAATCTCTGTTATGGCCATACCGTAACGACTCTCAATATAAGAATCAAGATCTATAAAACGCATTCCGGTCAATGCCGATACAGCACGTCCGAGGGTCGATTTGCCGCACCCCATATAGCCAATAAGAAAAATAGGTTGCATGTAATTTCCAGTAATAATGCAAAAATAGCCAAAAGTTGTCCAATTATCGCCACCAAATCAAAAAAACTAAACATACAGACGCTTTATTATAGTTATATTCACTAAATTTGCTGTAAATTAGTGTAACGTAATTTGCTATTCGTCAAAATGAAAGATTTCGTAAAAGCAACCCTATCCGTTCTACTTATATTGTTTTCCATCAGCGCTTGCACATCGCCAATGCCATACCAACATGCCGAAGGAATGACATGGGGAACAACATTCCACATCACATATTCGTCAAACGCACCACTTGACGATTCTATAAAAGCCGTACTCTCTACAATTGACAACTCTTTGTCGCCATTCAATGACAAATCATTGTTAAGCGGCATAAATTCCGGCGCTACCGACTCTACCGACACTTTCTTCCGCAAGGTATTCTCCGAGTCGGTTTATATAAACCGCATAAGCGGCGGAGCTTTCGACCCCACCATAGCGCCAATAATAGACCTGTGGGGCTTCGGCCCGAAAGGGGCAATTTCCGCCACCCCAACCGACGCACAAATTGATTCGGCAATGGCCTATGTAGGAATTGACAAATGCCACATCAACTCCGATAACCGTATTGTAAAGAAAACACCGTACACACAGTTTAACTTCTCGGCCATAGCCAAAGGCTTCGGCTGCGACCTGCTTGCACAGATGCTGGAACGGAACGGTGTTAAGAATTTCATAATAGAAATAGGCGGCGAAATAGTGGTTCGCGGAACGTCGCCTCGCAAAACCCCGTGGCGTGTCATGATCGACGCGCCAATACCCGGAAACGACACCATCATACACGAAGGCATGGCCGTTATAGAGGCAGACTCATGCGCTATTGCCACATCTGGCAACTACCGGAACTACCATTTGGTTGACTCAACCAATATAGGGCATACCATGAACCCGGCCACAGGCCGTCCGGCCAAATTAGACATGCTGTCAGTAACAATAATAGCCCCTACCTGCATGCTTGCCGACGCACTTGCCACCTGCTGCATGGCAATGCCGCTCGACAGCGCCATACAGCTGATAAATACAATTCCAAATGTAGAGGCCCTGTTTGTAACCCCCATGGGCAACGAAGGGAAGTGGATGGTGCATACTACGCCGGGCTTTCCAGAGAGAAGCCGATAAATAAAAATGTTGATTTAGATTGTCAGGAATTTGAATATACGCCTAATATTAAGCAAAACCAGCGTATAATTGTTATAGATATAGAGACATGTTTTAACGTAATTTTTCGTTATCTTTGCAATCACTACATCATAAACAACACTACATGATAGAACGCCTGATAATCCTTGACAACGTAGACCCTGTAAGTTTCTACGGAGTAAACAACTGCAACATCCAGCTCATACGCAACCTGTTTCCAAAACTCAGGATGGCGGCACGCGGACAAATAATAAAGGTTATAGGCGAAGAAGCGGAAACTGCCGCTTTCGAAAAAAAGATAAAGGAGCTTGAAGAATATTGCACAAAATACAACAAGCTCTCCGAAGACACAATTCTCGACATTGTTCGCGGAAACCAGCCTCAGCAACTGAAACACGACGACGTTATAATTTACGGCGTTAACGGAAAACCGATACAGGGTCGTACGCCAAACCAGCAACTGCTGGTAAAAACATTTGCACAAAACGACCTTACTTTTGCCCTGGGGCCTGCCGGCACAGGAAAAACATACGTGGCCATCGCGTTAGCTGTACGCGCATTGAAAAACCGCGAAGTGCGTAAAATAATCCTGTCGCGCCCGGCAGTCGAAGCCGGCGAGAAGCTAGGTTTCCTGCCAGGCGACATGAAAGACAAAATAGACCCTTACCTGCAACCGTTATACGACGCTCTGGAGGACATGATTCCGGCAGTAAAACTAAAGGAATACATGGAAACAAACGTTATACAGATAGCCCCACTGGCTTTCATGCGCGGACGCACGCTAAACGATGCCGTAATAGTTCTCGACGAAGCCCAGAACACCACCACACACCAAATAAAGATGTTCCTTACACGTCTGGGAATGAACGCAAAAATGATAATAACCGGCGACACTTCGCAAATAGACCTACCCAGGTCGGTACGCTCCGGGCTTATACAGGCACTTCACGTACTTGACGGAGTTCCAGGAATAGGCAAAGTGGAGTTTGGCAAAAAAGATATAGTACGCCATCACCTGGTGCAACTGATTGTAGAAGCATACCAGCGTTTTGACGATGAAGAAAAATTACATCACAATCAAGAATAAACACAAACAAATTCATAATCACAGCAATGGCAAACACTCTGACCAAAACCGATTTTAACTTCCCCGGACAAAAAAGCGTATATCATGGCAAAGTCCGCGACGTTTATGATATTGACAACGACCTTATGGTTATGGTAGCAACCGACCGTATCTCGGCATTCGACGTAATATTGCCAAAAGGTATTCCCGGGAAAGGACAGGTGCTAAACCAGATTGCCGGCAAATTCCTTGATGCAACATCCGACATAGTGCCCAACTGGAAACTTGCCACCCCCGACCCCATGGTAACCGTAGGTTTGAAATGCGAAGGTTTCCGTGTTGAAATGATTATACGCGGCTATCTTACCGGAAGCGCATGGCGCGAATATCAGGCAGGCGTACGCGAACTATGCGGAGTAAAGCTGCCCGAAGGCATGAAAGAAAACCAAAAATTCCCAGAACCAATAATAACCCCCACCACAAAGGCCGAAGCCGGACACGACGAAAACATTTCGCGCGAAGAAATTATAGCTCAAGGCATAGTTTCGAAAGAGGACTATGAGCAGATGGAAAAATACACTCGCGCCTTGTTTGCCCGTGGCTCGGAAATCGCATCGAAACATGGCCTGATTTTGGTTGACACAAAATACGAGTTTGGAAAACGTGACGGAAAAGTGTATCTGATTGACGAAATACACACACCGGATTCTTCACGCTATTTCTACGCCGACGGCTATCAAGAGAGGTTTGAAAAAGGTGAAGCACAACGCCAGCTATCAAAAGAATTCGTCCGCCAATGGCTTATTGACAACGGGTTTATGGGCAAAGCCGGACAGCAGGTTCCTGAAATGACCGACGAATACTGCCAATCTGTTGCCGACCGTTACATTGAACTTTTCGAACATATAACAGGCGAAAAATTCAATAACGAATCGGAAACATGCAGCAACCTGGCGGCACGCATACAAAAAAATGTAACCGACTATTTGGAATCTCGCAAATAACAAGTTCCCTGCACAGCCTGAACAACCATGGATATAAAGGCCGAAAAAGTCAACCCATACTTAGACGACAAACGTCCAAAGACACAACAAGTAAGAAGCATGTTCAATTCAATAGCGCCGGCATACGACGTTATGAACCGGATGATGACTTTCGGCATTGACAAACTATGGCGTCGCAAGGCCGTCAGCATGCTAAAAAAACATTCCGCCTGCACCGGTTGCCGCATTCTTGACGTGGCAACCGGCACCGGCGATTTGGCCTTACTACTGAACCGCAAGCTAAAGCCGGCAAAAATTATAGGCATCGACATTAGCGAGAAGATGATTGACATTGCCAGGCAAAAATACAGTTCGGAGTCTAAAACCGAAAACCGACAGGAAGTTGAATTCATGACAGCCGACTGCCTGAACATGCCTTTCTCCAACGAATCGTTCAAATTTGTCACAGTTGCCTACGGAGTCCGGAATTTTGAACACCTTCTGCTAGGTTATAAAGAAATGTTCCGTGTGCTCGAAAAAGGCGGACAACTATGTGTTATCGAGCTATCTACCCCTACCGGCATGCTAATAAAGCCTTTTTATAAATTTTACACACGCTATATCATTCCTGCTGTAGGCAGACTCATATCGCACGACAACCGCGCATACGCATATCTGCCTGAAAGCATAGCCGCCGTACCGCAAGGAAATGAGATGACAACACTTATGCGCGAAGCCGGATTCAGCCATGCCTGCTACCATAAGCTGACATTTGGCGTATGCACAATATACATGGCAACAAAATAAAAGCCGTTTCCAGGCTTAAACCCCAAGGGTATACCATTTAACGCGAATTCGGTATAATACTTGTGAAATTTTGACCGGTATTACAGATGCGAAGTATACATCTGGCAAATACAGTATATGGAACCTCCATCCGATCCGAGGTTTCATATGGAAATACTTTATATCCAACTCTCGTTATTTAAGCAGATTTGGACGCAGACGTCTGGTGCGCTCAACGGCTTGTTCATGCTTCCACTGGTCAATCTTTGCCTGATGCCCGGAAAGAAGTATGTCGGGCACTTTCCAACCGTTATAGTCGGCCGGACGCGTATATACCGGGGGAGCCAGAAGGTTATCCTGAAACGAATCACTCAAGGCGCTCTGCTCGTCGCCAATTGCCCCCGGAATAAGCCTCACCACGGCATCTGCAATAATCACCGCCGGCATTTCACCGCCGGTAAGCACATAATCGCCAATCGTTATCTCCCGGGTAACAAGATGCTCACGAATTCGGTAATCAACACCCTTATAATGTCCGCAAAGAATTATAATATTGTCCAGCAGCGACATGGCATTTGCCATAGGCTGTGACAATTGTTCGCCGTCGGGCGACGTATATATCACCTCGTCGTAATCACGTTGGCTTTTCAGATGCGATATAGCCCTGTCTACAGGCTCTATCTGCATAACCATACCGGCCTCGCCACCAAAAGGATAATCGTCAACCTTACGGTGCTTGTTAGTTGTATATTCACGCAAATTATGCACAACTATTTCCACCAAGCCCTTATCCTGCGCACGTTTCAAAATGGAGCAGTTCAACGGTGACTGCAACATTTCCGGCAACACAGTAAGTATGTCTATTCTCATATATTCTTCAATTGTATTTCGCAGACAAAGGTACGCAAAAAACAGCGTAACTTATTCCTTGTATATAAAAACACCTGCGTTAAAACAACGTAAGCTGTTCCGGAGGCAGTAAACGAAATGTCTGACGGTGGTATGGCGTTATGCCGTAACGTGCTATTGCAGCCCTGTGAGCCTTGGTAGGATAACCTTTATTCACATCCCATCCGTACTGCGGATACAGTTCGTGAATCCGGCGCATTTCTTCGTCACGATGTGTTTTAGCAAGAATTGAAGCCGCAGCAATATTGGCAAAGCGCCCGTCGCCCTTTACATATGTATTATATGGGACAGAACCGTACGGCGTAAAACAGTTACCGTCAACAGCAATAGCCCCAGGACGCACAGAAAGCCCGTCAAGGGCCCGGTGCATGGCCAGAATAGAGGCTCGCAAAATATTTATCTTGTCAATTTCCCCGGCAGTAACCACGCCTACGCACCAGGCAACAGCTTCTGCCTCGATATGCCGCCGCAAGAAGTCGCGTTGTTTCTCTGTAAGCTGCTTCGAGTCATTTAACAATGAATTTGAATAGTTATCGGGTAAAATTACAGCTGCGGCAAATACACTGCCCGCCAAGCATCCGCGGCCGGCTTCGTCGCAACCGGCCTCATTCACGCCCACCAGCGAGCACACTGGCAGCGGCTGTCGCTCAACTTGCTTCGACATAGGCATAGCTAAAACAGTCGTCAGCAACGATATATAAGGAATATACGCCTATTTGTGATTTTATTGAATCAATCATAGACATAATCCTTACATGTGGGTCTGCCTTCAATTTACATTCCGGCCAAAGCTCGTTCACTATTTCCTCTGCACTGTAAAGCTTGTTCCTGTTCAGCATAAGGAACCCCAGCAGTTGGCACTCCTGCATTGTCATGTCCAAAGGTTCTTCAGCCATGGAAGCCTCGCGAGTAACCAGGTTCACGCACAAATCGTCGTGACTTATTCGTTTTGGCGACGATACCGACGGTGTTCTCTTATAGCGCCGCATTACCGCATTTATGCGTGCAACCATTTCGCGCATAGAAAATGGCTTTTTCAGAAAAGCATCCACGCCTGATTCATATGCACTTATTATGCCTTCCTCTGTTTCCGAAGATGAAATAAAAACCAACGGTATGTCGGCTGTTTCGCCGTTCTGCCTCAAATATGTTCCCAGTCCGGCACTATCCTGACCAAGAACAGAAACATTGGCAATTATCAAGGAATACATACGCGGCAAAACAGACATAGCCTCCTCTGCCGTTACGCACACATCAACTGCATAGCCTTCCGATTCCAGGCTATACTTCATTAGCTCGCAAAGCAGGAAATCGTTCTCGACAACAAGTATCCGCAACTTTTTCAAAGTTGCGCTATCTGAGTCTGCCTGCTCATTATTATTTTCTGTTTCTGGCGAAAATATTGGCATAGATATAAAACCGGCATCCTGATTTTAATGCATATTGCCGGGCTAGCGGTAAAAAACCTACTGTCTGATTCCGATTCTAACCGTTAATCAGATAAACAAAGATAGCACTCTTTTATATTTAACAGCACTTAATTAACCATATTGTAATGACATTGTTTTTACCTTGGCATAATGTTTCAAAAATACATGCTCACGCCATTACTATGCAACATTGCTGTAACAGGACTTGCCGGGACGGAGGGGGGGGCTAATGCAAACAATAAAAAACAAGGCCGCCTCACGGTGACCTTGCCTCTAGCTTGTTGCTTGTTGAATATCTATTCTGTCTTTATTGGAAAGTTACGTATGAAAAAGTATTACTTTTACCTTTATTATCTTTGTGTTGTTCCTGATACTAAGTTTAAAATTAGCTAAGAAAATTTCTGCTTTGCAAAAGGGGGTTATCCCCTTCTGACGCTACAAAGATAATAATTTGTTCCCAATATTTATGCACACTATATCACATGTTTAAAAACATAATTATATAGCCTGTTCAATTATTGCGCCATAGTCTTACAAAAAGCAATATCAAAAGAGCATATATTGCTAACATTTTATTACCTGCCGCTTTTTTCAAGAAATTTGCCATTTGTTAATTTCAGTTAACGCCGACAGGAACGATAACAAATTGACAAAAATACCAAGCACAGCCCCACGCTCACAAGAAATTTATGTCAATTTGCCACCACACCATAGGCACATGTTTATTTCACAGCACTAAATGGCAACACCCCTGCCTGTTATTATATATGATGCCAACGGGGCTAGTTTTCCTGAAAGCTCACCGTTATTCACAGTAAAACTCGAATTATGCAC
>SSTG01000270.1 GCA_004801635.1 Muribaculum caecicola
GGGTCAGCGGATTTTTCCGGTGGGCGGGGAGGGGATGTCAAGAGTATAGTGTGGCCAGTCTGAACATAAAGAACTTTATGTCGCCGACTCCCCGGAACTGTGTTCTGAACGCCTTGATTTTTGCATTGAAGGATTCTGCCGAGGCATTTGTGAGCCTTCGCTCGAAATAGTTGATTATTGTGGCGTTGTGGTTCTCGAAAGTCTCCAGGACTTTGTTGAATTCATTATTCCCGAAGGCCTCCACTTCGTTGTACCATCTGGCGAGATTCAGTCTGGCAACTCCGGCATAAGTCTTCTCGTTGAATATGTCCACAAGCTTTAGAAACAGCCCGTATGCCTTTTCCAGATCGGGGAACATTCTGAACAATATTCCGGCGCGTATCTTCTGCTGTACATTCCATTTTGACTTGTGTTTGAGTATTATATGCCGGCTGCGCGCCATTATCTGAGGCATGGTCTCGCCATTCTCCATCCTCTTGGGTTCCCATTGTCCGATCAGTTCACGTTCTTCTTTTGAGACTGCATTCTTTCGCTTTTGGCGATGCTCCCTGATGGCCTTGTTCTCGGCGTCAAGAATCTCCCAGCGGTACCGTATCCTCAACTGGTCAACAGCTTCGGAAATGAGCTGCTGGACATGGAACCGGTCATTGACAAGCGATGCGCCGGGAAACACGTTTCTGACTGTCAGCATCATGGCTGAAGAAAGGTCTGTCGTAACCGTTTTCACCTTAAGGCGCCGCCTCAAATGAACTTTTCGCAGGATTGCCGACACTGTGTCACTTGCCACACCACGAATCATCGCTGCAAGAGCTCCTTTGCCTCCATGCGCGGCCTTGTTGGTCAGTATGGTATAGACATCGCCATTGCTCAGGCAGGTCTCGTCAAGACTCATGTCCGCGCCGAAATTTTCAGGATACAATATGTATTCATCGGCATGGTCAAGCTGGTCCCATGACCGATAGTCGCTGATCACTTCCTTGTATTGCTTGCGCAGTGTCTGTCCGTTCAGACCGTTGCGT
>SSTG01000271.1 GCA_004801635.1 Muribaculum caecicola
TAAACGCACCGGCGACACATTTCTCAACTTCTCAACCTGGGGCAAAGGCCTGGTTTATGTAAACGGCCACCCTATGGGACGTATATGGGAAATAGGTCCGCAACAAACCCTCTACATGCCCGGATGCTGGCTCAAAAAAGGGGAAAACGAAGTACTTGTATTCGATATACTTGGCCCAAGGCAACTAAAATCGGAAGGGCTGCGCACACCTTTGCTTGACCAACTGCTGCTACCAAAACCTCCAACCCACAGAAAAGAAGGCCAGACTCTGGACCTGACAGGTGAAAAACCTGTATTGTCCGCCCAATTCGAACCCGGCAACGGCTGGCAGGAAGCCTCGTTTAAAACACCGGTAACCGGCCGATACGTATGCCTGGAAGCCATTGATGCCATAAACGGAGGTAAAACTGCTTCTATTGCAGAATTATACCTGTTGGACAACAACGGACAGCGTTTGTCGAGAGAGCCATGGACTGTTTTTTACGCAGACAGCGAGGACATGAAAAAATCAAACTGTTCTGCCGACAAAGTTTTCGACCTACAGGAATCGACATATTGGAAAACCGCAAAAAATATTGATTTCCCCCACCACATTGTAATAGACCTTGGAAATACGCAAACAGTTACCGGTTTGCAATATCTGCCACGAATGGAATCTGACGTTCCAGGCGCTATTAAAAACTATCGGATATACGTTAGCGAAAATCCTTTTAAACTTTAATCCAATGATAAATCAATTTATAACTTTAACATTGCTGTGTGCCGCCATTTCAGGTGTGGCACAACAAACGGCAAAAATAACAAGCCCCGACGGAAAACTTGCCGTAGAAGTTTCAACGGTTTCTGAAGGCAAGCCGGTATTTGCCGTAACATACAATGGCAAGGACATACTGGAACCATCACCGCTAGGGTTTAAATCAGATGTTGGCGATTTTACTAAAAACATGGCTATCACAACTGTAAAACAAGGTGTTGTAAACAAATCATACTATCAGGACAGAATCAAGAAAAG
>SSTG01000272.1 GCA_004801635.1 Muribaculum caecicola
TCCAGCTCGTTACCAAGGTTAAAAACAACATGAAAAACTCGCTGATGTCCGTGGCAGACAAAATTATGCTTCGCAAAAGAGCTCTTGTTGAATCTGTTAACGATGAACTTAAAAATATCGCTCAGATAGAACACTCAAGGCACCGGTCGTTCGCAAATTTCATAACCAATGCCTTGAGTGCTATCGCTGCTTACTGCTTTTTTCCAAAGAAACCATCGATTTCTCTGGAGTTCGTATCGGACAATCAATTGACGTTGTTCTGATTGCTTATATCGAATTCACGTTAAATATCGAGCCGGAAAAGATACGGGCTATCATGATAAACGAAATTGTCCCCATTGATTCTGACGATGACTTCTATGGAAAGCCGGATTCCGCATATATGTCAACGACAATCTCGCTGTTCTGAAAAGCGGGAATAGAGGTAAAATAACAATCATATTTGCTGTTAGCACTACATTGGCATCATGTATAACGAAATAAAAATTGAATGGAAAAAGAAATATCTTGTTTGATAGATACATTTATTAATCTATCTGATGACAATGATTCGGTAAAATTTGAGGTTGTTCAGCCTTGGCTAAGCCGCTAACTGAGCCAACCGATGATTTATTTTCTGAATTATTTTGAGATGCGGAGATTTTCCGCAAGTCGAAATAATTGTTGAGGCGAGATAAGATTCAAACATAAGCCGTTTGAACTGCGCTACCGAAAGATCCGGATAATCCTTCCTTATGACCTCTTTGCAGACATTGAGGGCAGTGAAGGAAAGATTGAACGCAAAGTCAAGCCGGGCTTTGTCGCGGGTCTGCTGTGACTGAAGTCCGGTGAACTGCTTGGCATCGCGTATGCCGAACTCAATCTGAAAGCGGGTGCGGTAGAAACCGATGATCTTTTCAGGTCTCATATTGGTGTCGGTAGAGAAGTAAAGAAGAGGGTCTGCGTTTTCAACCGGACAGACCACGATACGGATGTCGCGTT
>SSTG01000273.1 GCA_004801635.1 Muribaculum caecicola
ACGGCCAGCGCCCCGGAACACGAGAGTCAGATACGTTGTCTGCGCAATCCATGACCAGTTGAGCTTCCCATTGGTGTAACATCCCGATTCGTCGAAGCCCACTACTGAGGATTCCTTTATCATTCGTTCTATCAAGGCAATGGCAGGGCGGGATTTTTCAAGCATCTCACGGACGATATTGGCCAGTGTCCCCTGACTGATTCTGACATTGAACATCGTCTCAAACAACGACTGCAACCGTTCATAAGGCATACACTGCACCACGCTCAGATAGGTTGCAATGGCACGTATGTTTTTGCCGAAGACAATAGCATTACCGCCCCTGCGACGCGGTGCATAATCACGATTGCAACATCCGCAGCTACAGACTTTTTTATAAAATCTGCGTTCACGATAGATTGGCCGTATCTGAGGCAGATCCACCTGCTGGGTGACATATTCGAGCACCCCTTCAACTTCAGACAAATCCCTGCCACACTCCATGCAATAGTGGGATGACACTTCCTGAATTTCGTCAGGTGTTTCCACCATTTTGCGTGTAGTTCCCTCATGTCCGGATTGACCGCCGACAGGTCTTTCTGACTTCTTCCGCAATGATTTTGTCCGGCGGTCCACCTCAGCCTTTATCGGTTCTTTCGATGGCGGAGTACTGCTGTTGCCGGAGTCCTTCGGCGGCTGTTCATACTTCTCCAGACGCTTGCGTAACTCACGGTTTTCCTTAAGTAGTTTATCAATATTTCGGTTAAGCGACCGATTTTCGGCATACAAGGAATCAATCGTTCTCCGTAACTCCTTAAGCTCGGACAATAGTCCGGCCAAGGTCGAATTTATGTCGTTAACCTGTTGTTTCACAGATACAAAGATAGCGATTTTATCTGACATTCACAAATAGAATCACTATTATTTTGATGATAATCAGAGGATTATTCTAAAATTGTTGCTGACCAACCTGATTGTATTCGATTCGCTGAATAGTTAC
>SSTG01000274.1 GCA_004801635.1 Muribaculum caecicola
AATTTTAAACCACACGTTTGTATCTAACATTTGAAAAGGGACCCGGATAGCATTTGAAAAGGGGACCACCCGGGATGGGGATGCAAAGATAATTATATTTGTTGAGTCATCATTTCCTGAGTTTCTTTCATGCGGTATGATTTGCCTGTCATGTTAAGCAGTATAGCCTTGTGGGTCAGGCGGTCTACCATTGCGGTGACCAGTACTTTGTCGTCAATAATCTCGTTCCAGCGGTTGAAGGCGAGATTGGTTGTGACGACGGTCGTCTTCTTGTCGGTGCGGAGGGAGAGATGGTTGAAGAGCATCTCTGCGCCGGCCTTGTCGCAGGAGACGTATCCGAACTCATCACAGATGACCATGTCGTATCTCTCGAACTTGTTTTCCAGCGACCGCAGTGTCAAGGCATTACGGCACTCGCGTATCTGCGTGAGCAGTCTTGGCACGGATGTGAACAGCACCGAGTGTCCGGCATTACATGCGGCGATACCGAGAGCTGTCGCCAGATGAGTCTTGCCTGTTCCTGGATTGCCGTATAGAATGAGGTTGCGTCCGTTTTTGATGAAGTCGAGTGTCTCGAGTGTCGGGAGCGCTTTCCGGGCATCGGCGGGCAGAGCGTCGGTGTCGATTTCGTTAAGATAGCGAAGTTGCGGGAACCCTGCGTTTTTGATGCGGTGACGGCGCTGGTTTTCAGAGCGGTTCTCTTTTTCGCGCCGGAGCAGTTCGGCTGTAAACCGCCATAGGTTCCATTGTTCGTCGGCGCTCTGTTGTATAAGCAGGTCGATGTCGCGCCGCACAAGCGGGAGTTTAAGGTCGAAAGCGCATGAGCGAATGAGCTCCCGAAGTCCGTCACGGTCTGTTTCATGTATGTCTGTCATTGTCATTCAGTGTATTGGTTGTTTTTTTGGGGGGGATTCAGTCTGCCTGCGATGCGCGGGCACATTCCATAAAGGAGGAAAGC
>SSTG01000275.1 GCA_004801635.1 Muribaculum caecicola
AGGAGAAGCCGGCAAAGGCATATATCCGTCAGGACTATGAGCCTGGATTCCGTTGCGAGTTCGACTGGGGTGTGCTTACCCTGTGGATCGGTGGGGTCAGGAGGCGCCTTCACATGGCGGTATTCACCCTTGACCACAGCAATATGCGCAAGGCATATCTGTTTTCGCGCGAAGATACCCTGGCTCTGATGGAAGCCCACCGCAACTGCTTCCGGGAGTTGGGGGGCACCCCGCGCGTGATGGCCTATGACAACATGCGTACCGCCGTAAAGAAGTTCCTCGGGCGAGACCGCGAGCACACAGATGCGCTGCTGCGCATGGAGGTACACTACTGTTTCACACCCCATTTCTGCAACCCTCGCTCGGGCTGGGAAAAAGGCAAGGTGGAACGTTCGGTGGAGTATATCCGTCGGCGTGCATTCTCGTTCGAGGTCCGCTTTGACTCCCTGGAGTCCGCGCAGACGCATCTGGCGACAGTCTGCGACAGGCTCAACACGGAGGCGTCGAACATGTCTGCCGAAGAAAAGCGCCTGCGCATACAGGCGGATCTGGCGGCGCTACGTCCGCTGGACCACGGTGACATCGGCTGCTTCGAGCAGCGGCTGTACCGCGTCGGAAAGTATTCAACGATAACCGTTGACGGCGTGCATTACTCTGTGCCTGACCGTCTGGTGGGCTCTCAGGTGGCGGTAAAGCTGTATTCCGAGCGCATCGTGGTGCTTTACGGTCGCGACAAGGTGGCCGCACATGCCCGGAGCCGTCGCTCCGGCGACTGGGTCATCGACCTGATGCATTATCTGGGGACATTCCTGCGCAAACCGGCCGCCCTGGGGAGGTCTGTGGCTCTGCAGCAGGTACATCCGTCGGTGGCGGCGCTTTACCGCGACCACTTCCGCGAGTCTCCGCGAAGCTTCATGGAACTGCTGGTGTTCACCCGAGACAACAGCCTGGCCTATA
>SSTG01000276.1 GCA_004801635.1 Muribaculum caecicola
AGGAGAAGCCGGCAAAGGCATATATCCGTCAGGACTATGAGCCTGGATTCCGTTGCGAGTTCGACTGGGGTGTGCTTACCCTGTGGATCGGTGGGGTCAGGAGGCGCCTTCACATGGCGGTATTCACCCTTGACCACAGCAATATGCGCAAGGCATATCTGTTTTCGCGCGAAGATACCCTGGCTCTGATGGAAGCCCACCGCAACTGCTTCCGGGAGTTGGGGGGCACCCCGCGCGTGATGGCCTATGACAACATGCGTACCGCCGTAAAGAAGTTCCTCGGGCGAGACCGCGAGCACACAGATGCGCTGCTGCGCATGGAGGTACACTACTGTTTCACACCCCATTTCTGCAACCCTCGCTCGGGCTGGGAAAAAGGCAAGGTGGAACGTTCGGTGGAGTATATCCGTCGGCGTGCATTCTCGTTCGAGGTCCGCTTTGACTCCCTGGAGTCCGCGCAGACGCATCTGGCGGCAGTCTGCGACAGGCTCAACACGGAGGCGTCGAACATGTCTGCCGAAGAAAAGCGCCTGCGCATACAGGCGGATCTGGCGGCGCTACGTCCGCTGGACCACGGTGACATCGGCTGCTTCGAGCAGCGGCTGTACCGCGTCGGAAAGTATTCAACGATAACCGTTGACGGCGTGCATTACTCTGTGCCTGACCGTCTGGTGGGCTCTCAGGTGGCGGTAAAGCTGTATTCCGAGCGCATCGTGGTGCTTTACGGTCGCGACAAGGTGGCCGCACATGCCCGGAGCCGTCGCTCCGGCGACTGGGTCATCGACCTGATGCATTATCTGGGGACATTCCTGCGCAAACCGGCCGCCCTGGGGAGGTCTGTGGCTCTGCAGCAGGTACATCCGTCGGTGGCGGCGCTTTACCGCGACCACTTCCGCGAGTCTCCGCGAAGCTTCATGGAACTGCTGGTGTTCACCCGAGACAACAGCCTGGCCTATA
>SSTG01000277.1 GCA_004801635.1 Muribaculum caecicola
GCGTCCGACTTATACCCCAAAATTCGATGTTTTCAAATTTTTGTCATGTACTTAAAAAAAACATATTAAATATAAACCCGGTACTGGCAACTCTTGTGTTATGTACGTGCTATAACGTGGTACTTATGGGACGCACTGCCTCGTGGGACATTTATTGCCATGCATTCATGATGGGGGCCATATGCTTTCTTGCCGAAGCGTTACAAAAGCCCGGCAGACAATGGGCAGGACTGACTATAGCCGGCATCATGACCGGACTTTCGATAATGAGCAAAGGACCGGTTTCGCTATATGGGCTTTTCTTTAGCTTTATAATAGCCTATACGGCTGTATTCCGTCCTAAAATGAAAGGGAAATGGCTGCCTGTAGCCACAATGATTTTAATTGCACTAGCTATAGGCGCATGGTGGTTTGTCTACATACACCTAACCTGCCCGGAGGCTCTGGCCAATGTGGCTGGAAAAGAATCAGGCGCATGGTTCAACAGAAACGTACGCCCGTGGTATTACTACTGGACGTTCTTCCTGGAAACCGGCATATGGTCTGTAGCAATGATTACCACACTTGTATATGCCGCTGTAAAAGGATGGAAACAGTTGGACCCTTCATTCCGAATGTCGATAATGTGGCTGTTAGTAGCACTGTTGCTTCTGTCACTGCTTCCTGAAAAAAAGAACCGTTACCTGCTGCCTATACTGATACCTGCATCCTTTGCAATAGCAGGTATGCTTGCCGACATTACAAACGCGAATTACAAAGGACGTATGTCGCGCTTCAACCGCATAGCATTTATGGCTAACGGGTGGATACTGGCTGCTGCCTGCATAATTGTAGCTGCAGCTGCCATATATTTGTATATTACCGGCATAATGCCGGTGCTGCCTGCGGCAGCACTGGTGTGCGCATCGATAATATCGGCTATAATAATCTGCTCGGCTGTCAAGATGCGT
>SSTG01000279.1 GCA_004801635.1 Muribaculum caecicola
GGATCGGGGGATATTTGCTCCTCCCCGCGGCTTATCGCAGCTTGTCACGTCCTTCTTCGCCTCCGGCAGCCAAGGCATCCTTCATGTGCCCTTGTCTCCTTTCCTTGGCTCTTTTTTGTATTATCGTGGTAGTGCCTGATGCCATAGTTAAATGGCTCCGGCGCCAATTTGCTTTTGCTTTTGCTCGTTTTTTGTTTTGCCCGGCATGATACTTTATGCATCACGCCGCTTCCAGTATGTCAATGTGCTCCCTGCCTTATCGTAGTCCCTGGCAGAGTTGAACTGCCGACCTCTACATTATCAGTGTAGCGCTCTAACCAACTGAGCTAAGGGACTGCATTTCAGCTCCCCTGCCGGGGCCTTGGATGCTGTATGGGTATTGTAACAGACGAAGGAAGGAGTATCCCAGTTTTCTTTGGCCCCACGCTTGGCGGCATTCTTGCCGGCCGCCTCCAGAAAGGAGGTGTTCCAGCCGCACCTTCCGGTACGGCTACCTTGTTACGACTTAGCCCCAGTCACCAGTCTTGCCCTAGGGCGCTCCTCGCGGCCGCGCACTTCAGGCACTCCCGGCTCCCATGGCTTGACGGGCGGTGTGTACAAGGCCCGGGAACGTATTCACCGCGCCGTGGCTGATGCGCGATTACTAGCGAATCCAGCTTCATGGAGTCGGGTTGCAGACTCCAATCCGAACTGAGGCGCCTTTTCGGGTTCCGCTCGGCGTCGCCGCCTGGCTTCCCGCTGTGGGCGCCATTGTAACACGTGTGTCGCCCCGGACGTAAGGGCCGTGCTGATTTGACGTCGTCCCCGCCTTCCTCGCAGCTTGCGCCGGCAGTCCCGCCAGAGTTCCCAGCTTTGCCTGTTGGCAACTGGCGGTGGGGGTTGCGCTCGTTATGGCACTTAAGCCGACACCTCACGGCACGAGCTGACGACA
>SSTG01000027.1 GCA_004801635.1 Muribaculum caecicola
GTTTGCGGAAGCTACGCGTACAGATATCTACGAAACCGCTGTAACCTTGCCGACGCATATTCACAAACGGCATTCGGCCCTACGGCAACATATAACGACTCCAAACTATACTTTCACATCGACCAGGTGCTATACCGTGGCAGCTTCAAGGCAAAGAGCATACGCCGGGGCAACGTACCATCGTCCGATCACTACCCTCTGACAACATTGTTCGAAATAAACAAATAAACACATAATATTGCAATATGAAAAAAGAGTTATTAGTCACCACGGCTATTGCATTGTCAATTTCAATGTCGGCAGCCACAAATACGACTTCGCAGATGAATACGTCATCACAAAACCCGTTTTTAAAACCATATGTAACCAATTACGGCATACCCCCGTTTGAGGACATAAAAGCAGAACATTACCTGCCTGCACTGGAGACAGGCATAGCCCAACAGAATAAAGCCGTTGCTTCAATTATAGCAAATAAACAGAAGCCGACTTTTGAAAATACAATACTGGCTCTTGACCATAGCGGAGAAACATTAGAAAAGGTGTGCTATGTATTTATGGCCCTGGACGAATCGAATTCTACACCGGAACACACTGCTGTAGGTGAAAAATTCTACCCCCTGCTGACAGCCCATAACGACGAAGTGGCAATGAACCCCGGGCTATTTAAACGAATCAAAACCTTATACGACAACCGCAACGAAGCCGGATATACAAAGGCACAAATGCTGGCTGTGGAAAAAGCTTACAAATCGATGGTGCGTTCAGGCGCCCTTTTAAATCAAAAAGACCAGGCCGAATTAAAAGCCATAAACAGCAAGCTTTCCGATTTGTACCAACGCTTTAACAAAAACCTGTTGGCTGCTACCAACGAATACAGACTGATTGTTGACAACGAAAACCGTCTGGGCGGACTTCCGGCAAACGTTGTTGCCTCGGCTAAAGAAAAAGCCAAAGAAAACGGCATGCCCGACAAATGGATATTCACACTGCACGCCCCAAGCCGGTTGCCGCTATTACAATTTGCCAACGACAGGCAATTACGCCACGACATGTACACCGCTTACACAACATTGGCTTCCAGTGGAAAATACAACAATTATCCGATTATTGCAGAAATAATAAAAATACGCGCCCGTAAGGCTGCTATACTGGGCTATCCTCATTATGCAGCCTACATGACCGAGAAGGTAATGGCTAAAAATGTAAAGAATGCAGAAGACCTGCTGATGCAGATATGGAAACCTGCCATTGCAAAGGTTGCGGAAGAAGTTGCCGAAATGCAATCGCTCAGCAACAAGGATGGAAACTCGTTTAAAATAGAGCCATGGGACTACTATTATTACGCAGAAAAAGTACGCAAGGCCAAATACGATCTTGACGAGGATGAAGTAAGCCAGTACTTCCCATTGGAAAACGTGCGCAAGGGCATATTCGAAATGGCCAACCGCCTATACGGCATAACGTTTGTTGAAATTCCAGATGCACCGAAATACGACCCGGAAGTGACCGTATACGATGTTCTTGATTCAGAAGGAAAACACGTGGCTGTGTTTATGACCGACTATTTCACACGTCCCAGCAAACGCCAGGGCGCGTGGATGAGCGAGTTCAAAGGCTCATATATTGACGACAAAGGTATCGCCCACCGTCCTATAATCTATAATGTCTGCAACTTCAGCCATCCTACCGCCGATGCTCCAGCCCTGCTCTCTATTGACAATGTGGCAACCATGTTCCATGAATTCGGCCACGGATTGCACGGAATGCTTTCACGTGCCAAATATAAAAGCCAGGCAGGAACAAATACCGACCGCGATTTCGTTGAACTGCCGTCACAGATTCACGAACACTGGGCCATGGAACCGGAATTATTAAAATCGTTTGCCCGTCATTATAAAACCGGTGAAACCATTCCTGACGACCTTATTGCAAAACTTCAAGCGGCATCAACCCACAATCAGGGCTTTACTACCACCGAACTTGCCGGAGCCGCCCTACTCGACCTTAAATGGGGACAACTCACAAATACCGACTCTATTGACGTGGAGTCATTTGAACGCGAAGTTGCATCACAACTCAACATGCCTGCAGAAGTACAGTACCGTTACCGCAGCCCTTATTTCAAACATGTATTCGGCAGCGACGAGTATTCCTGCGGATATTACACTTATCTGTGGGCCGAAGTACTGGATACCGACGGCTTCGAACTATTCAAGGAAAAAGGCATATTTGACCCAGAAACAGCCCGTTCATTCCGTGAAAACGTTCTTGAAATGGGCGGCAGTGAAGATCCGATGGAACTGTTCATAAAATTCAGAGGACGCAAGCCGACTCCCGACGCGTTACTTCGCAACCGGGGGCTGATTGAATCGAAAGAATTAAACGTAAATACACCGGAGCACAAATAGCGTATGTATATAATAATTAGCCCGGCGCATAATATTGTGCGCCGGGCTAATTATTATATACTCCTTAAAATTCCAAATTTCACTTTATCCTTCCTGGATTTTTAGCAATGAATTCTTTCCACGACCTAGGGCCGCGGGATAATTCCGGCTTAGCACTCTCATAAAAATGACACAGGGCAACGGCAAGCGCATCAGAAGCATCGAGCTGCGGAAGAAGGTTTTCACGCGGTATATCAAGTATGCGCCTCAACATTTCCTGAACCTGCTCTTTTGCAGCAGCCCCGTTTCCTGTTATTGACATTTTTATTTTTCTAGGCTCATACTCTGTAACGCTTATGTCACGGCTAATAGCAGCAGCCATAGCAACCCCTTGGGCACGGCCAAGTTTCAGCATTGATTGCACATTTTTGCCAAAGAACGGGGCTTCAAGCGCCATTTCGTCAGGCAAATAATGTTCTAATATTCCATGCACACGATTAAATATATGCCCCAGACGCAAGTAATGGCTGTCGAATTTGCTCAGTTGTATAACCCCCATGGCTATAACGGCAGGCTTACCGCGTTTAACACCCAATATTCCGTATCCCATTATATTGGTTCCCGGGTCAATACCTACTATAATCCTATCCCATTCGCGCAATGATTCATTAGGCGACACGGTAGACGTTATCAGTTTATCGCTCACAACTCCAATTCCTGCATTATAGTGGTAAAGCTTACCGCCTTCTCGCCCCAGATAGCATACATTTTTCTAAGCAATGCCGGCAACACCGATTGCTGCCAATGCACAGCATCATTGTCGCAACCACGAAGCTGCACGGCATATGTATTGGAATTTTCTGCCTCAGACTGCGCGTCAAGTACCTCCATTACGAGCAATCCGTCCATGCCGGCCTCAGAAGCGGAAGTGGCAAATACGGTTTTAAGCCATTTTTGCCACTTTTCACTTATGTCACTGCCAACCACAAATGTGGTATTTATTATCATAAGATACTCTTAAAACTTAAGGTTAGAGAAAACCGTAAACATGGAAACAAGATACAAGGCATAAAAAGCAAACCCAGAAAGGAAAGCTATCAATGTCCATTTTTTTGCCTTACCCGATGTTTTCTCAGCATCTTCGTAACGGCCGGTCTGCCAAAGTGTCTCAACACGGGCCGCATAAACAATAGCGGCTATACCAAATGGGGCACAACAGAACAAGGTAACTATAATAGAGGCAACAAGCCATGTGTTGGGCATGGCTGGCATGGTAGACACTACTTGTTCAGGAGCGGCTGGTTCTTGCTCTGTTTTATATACGGGAGGCTGATTCATGTTTAATGGCATTACAGGCGGAATGCCCGGACACCGGTTCAATGCAGCCATAATTTCACTAATGTTAGATGCCGAAGTCCATTGTTCCATACCTTCACACCAAACCAAATCGTCGGCCTTTATACCCTTTCTAACCAGTTCCTCTATTTCAAAAGGCCCGGCCGGCTGATTGTTTTCTACTATAAAATATTTCATTTCGAATAATATGTTTTTGCTTTTTTCAACTGTTTGTTATGTTTAAAAAAGCGTGGAATAAATTTTAAATGCCTTATAAGCGTAGGGAGCATACCGTAATAATAACTCATAATGCGGAATCTCTCAATCAGTGATGCCTTATGGTTTGCCGTTGTAACACCCTCGCTCAAATAATCTATTACAACATCTGGCACAAGTACATTTCGCTTGGATTTCTGCAGGCATTTTATGCACCAGTCATAATCGGCGGAAAAACGATATTTCAAGTCGTATTGCTGTGTAATTTTGCGCAATGCTACAAATGCCTGATGGCATACAACCATTCCCTGGGCAAAACTTTCAAATGTAAGCGTTTCCGGGGCCGTCAAATGTCTTGGTGCCAAACGCTGTCTATTTCTGTCAACTATGTCTGTCTGCCCGTATACAATTCCGGGAAAATCATTATCCATGATTGCCTTTGCTATTTTCTCCAATGTATCGGGGGCATGAAATGTATCGCCAGAGTTTAAAAAAATCAGATATTCGCCATTGGCACATTCCATGGCATTATTCATAGCATCATATATACCTTTGTCCTTGCTTGAATATATCCTTGCCTCCTGAATTCCGGCATTTAATGCCATTTTTAATGTACGGTCTGTTGACACTCCGTCCATAATTATATACTCGAATAAACGGCATGTCTGGCCTTTTACACTTTCAAGAGTAGGTGCCAGGGTATTTTCGGCATTTCGTGTAACCGTAATTATGGAAAACAGCGGATTCATAATAGATATTTGATTTTGCGATATGCAAATATAGCATTTTTTTGCTAATGAAACATCAAAATCACATATGCTGCAATTGTATTTTTCAATGACTCAGGCATTAATGTCACTTATACCTTCCAGAGCGAATTCGGTAGAGTGTTTCCTTTGTCAATCCTAAAAACGATGCAACCTGCGTTATGGTGGCACATTCCAACAGCCGCGGATACCTGTTTATTACCCACCTGTAGCGTTCAACTGCCGACGCATGCTGTGTGTAAAAAATTCGTTCTTCCAAATTTTTTATACGGTGTATCAAGGCTACATTCATAAATAATATTGCATCTTGCCGGTGTATTGACTCACGTTCGGAGAAAAAATCATGCATTTCCGAAACCGGCATATATATGACTTCGGAATCCTCCATAAACATTATAGTTACTTCCGTAGTTGCTGAACGGGTGTCCAGATATTCGTCGTCAAAAGCAAATTGTACGGTATGTTCCCGGCCGTTAGCTGTGTAAAACACCCTTGCGGCACCACGTTTTAAATAAAACACATATGCCTGCATTGAATGCTGTCCGTCGAATATGTCGCCTTTGCTAAAATTGCGTTCGACAAACATCCTCTCTACCGACTCAATCTGTGCAGCATCTAGTTTAAACAGTTCTTTTAATGTCTGTATAGGGTGCGGCATAATTACAAAAACATTTAGAAAGCATTATCCTCTCCCCGGAAAGCGTTAATAACGGTAAGCACTATTATCTTTATGTCGAGCATAAAATGCCAATGCTCTATATACCATATGTCGGCTTCCACACGTTTCTCCATTTGCCATAACTCTTCTGTCTGACCTCTCAGACCGTTAATCTGCGCCCAGCCGGTTATGCCTGGTTTTATTAAATGGCGAACCATGTATTTATTAACTATGCGCCGATAATCGTCAGTATGCTTTATCATATGCGGACGCGGCCCCACAACCGACATGTCGCCGAGCCATACGTTTATAAACTGCGGAAGTTCGTCAAGACTTGTATGGCGGAGGAAACGGCCCACCGGCGTTATGCGCGAGTCGGTACGTGTGGCTTGTAGAGTGTCGCTTTTGTCATTGACGCGCATGGTCCTGAACTTATAGCAGTCAAACTCACGTCCAAGATACCCGGTTCTTTTCTGCTTAAAAAATACCGGGCCGGGCGATGTGAGCTTTATTGCCAGTGCCACCGGTATGAAAATCACCGGCGAGCAGATTAATGCTACTGATGAAAATAATAAATCAAACGCACGTTTGCTGTATCTGTTAATAATGCTCTGCAGCGGATTAATACGTATATTCATAACAGATACCTGTCCGATATTCGACAATTCCGAGCGCCGGCTTACATAACGGCTAAGTTGTGGGACATAATAAAACTGCAACACATGTTCGTCGGCCAGCTGCATTACCCTGGTCATAGAGTCATAGTCCTCGCCTGAAAGGGTATAGTATATTTCACCAACTTCATTTTCAGACAGGAATTTGTCAAGATCGGATATTGTTCCGCGATATTCCGGATCGCCTGCCATTGCCGTATCGGAGGTACAAGAAAAAAAGCCTAGGAACCGGTATCCGTATCCTGAATCGGAAAGCATCTCGTCACGCAAACGGCGTGCCGTGGCATTAGTACCCACTATTATTGCCGCACTATAGTTTCCGCCATGCTTTCTGTAGTTTTTAACGGCAAGCCTGGTGCCGACTATTCCCAAAGGCAAAAGTATTACCAGCATTCCATAAAACCACAGATAGAACGAAAGATTATGAACCCATGAGTCTAAAAAAGCCTGTACTGCAAAGAAAATTATTGCATGAATTGCTATAATTTTAAATACAATGCTTACAATGTGGTCGATATGCATGGTTCGTGTCTGCTTTTGACGCCTTGTCACAAACAAAGCTGCGGCATAGCTGATATTTACGACAAGCCATGTCACCTTTACACGGAAACCGATTATGTCTGCATCAAAGATACTTGCAACAACATAAGCCAGGTTAACGGCAATAAGTCCGACAAGACTTTCAATCAGCTGAAGATATTTTCCGTATTTTCCCTTGGAGTCCACAGAGTACCGATTATTAATTACAACCAAATGAAAACATCGGGCATCGCAAGCTAAGTACGGTGCCCTTTGTTATAAGAATATGCCAGTGAAATACCCACCAGCTATTTTATCTTAGAGTCTATCAGTCTTAGTTTTTCCTCTAATGATGAAACATCGTCATTAATACGCTTCATTCTTCGTTCCATGTCGCGCATTATGGAGTTTCCACTTGACGATTTTACATTGAAAAATCCCAGATTATTCTGATATGTCTTCATTTCGGCTCTTTTCTGTTCCAAAGCACGGGCAATACGCTCTCTTTCGCGGAACAAACGGTTTTTGTCGTCGGACATTTCCTCTATTCCTGACACAAAATTAGCCATGCCAGATTTATGCCGGTTCATGTCAAGTGCATCAAACACCCGGTTTGCCTCGCTACGGTAAGCTTCATAAATCCGTTCTTTATCACGGAATGGCACATGGCCGGCCTTGTTCCATTCTGATTGTAATTGCCGGTAACGTGCTATTGAGGATTCCCTGTCAGTTGCCTCCAAACTTAACTGTTTTAGCTCCTCAATTATTCCTTGCTTAACTTTCAGCGCGGCCTGTTCGCTCTTTCGCTGAAGGGATGCATTTTTTTTACGTTGCTCAAAGAAATAATCAGCCGCATTTTGAAAGCGCTGCCATATGGCATCGCTTTGTTTGCGGTCAACCGCCCCTATAGCCTTCCACTGCTTTTGAAGCGCAACAAATTCGTCAGCCGTTTTCTTCCAGTCGGTGCTGTCTTTCAAAGCCTCTGCTTTTTCACACAATGCCGTCTTTTTTACAAGATTCTCAGACTGTGTTTCCCGCAATGAACGGAAATGCTGCGCTTTTGCGGCAAAGAATTCATCGCAGGCCTTTCTAAAGCGCGCAAAGAGCTGATTGTTTACTTTTTTTGAAGCAAATCCAAGTTTTTTCCAGTCTTCCTGAGCTTTCAGGATAATCTTTGTTGCGTCTTCCCACGCCGTATGATTCGACAGCGAAGACAAATCTATATTTTCTATAAGTTCGCAAAGCGCCGTCTTACTTTGTTCGTTTTCAGATTCCTTTGCTTTACGTTCTTCAAAAAACGCCTGATAACGCTTATTGACTACGGCGGAAACGTCTTTGAAACGGGTCCACATTTCCTCACGCAGTTCCTTGGCTACCGGGCCTGCCTCCCTCCATTTGTCATGAAGTTCCTGCAAACGCCTGAAAGCCATTACAACATCGGAGGCATCTTCAAGCTTTTCTGCTTCTTGAATTAATAACTGCTTGATTTCCTGATTTTTTTTAAAATCATAATCTCGCAAGTCCTTGTTAACCTTGAGTTGGTCGTAAAAGCGTTCTACAGCAAGCTGGTAGTTTCGCCATATTTCGGTTTGGGCAGTAGGCGGAACCTCGCCAAGTTCCTTAAATTCCTGACTAAGTTCGCGAAAGCGCTGATAATGGCGGTTGACATTATCAGTGTCTTCTGCCATTGAATTTAATTCGGCAATAACAGCTTGTTTTTTTTGCAGGTTCTGTTCGCGTTCCGATTCGAGCCGGACTATATATTGAGCCTTTTTATTCTTAATTATATTAAGGAGTTCATACATTTGTTGCTCCATCGAATCGGGCATCGGGGCAAATGCTGATTCTTCATTTCCTTGGTCTACAAATGCCTGTTTTTCTGCCAACAGTTCGTTTTTACGAATATTGTAAAACACCTGTTTGAGCTTTGAAACCTCGTCACGGCTTATTTCGGAACCGTCAGATTCGCTTATTGTTACCAGCCGTTCTATTACTGTTTCTTTGGTATATTCTTTCGCCTCCCCGGCAACATCTCCGGTTGTCGTTTCAGCGTTTTCAGAGTAGCCTGTCAATTCCACAGTAACACCACATGCTACTTCTTCATTGACAGAGCTTTCAGGAGTGGAGGCTGCATCAGACGACATTTTTTCTGCGTCCTGAGCCAAATCGCGCAAATCCATGATATGTCAGATAATTATGGTTAATGGATTCAAATGTAATAATTTTATTTTTAATAATCGCTTTTTAACAAAATTATTTTTTTGAAAAGCACTTTATTTCAAATAAACAACGTTTTTGTTCCTTGCGTTGTCAATATACGCAGCGGCATGACCCGGTGGTATCTGAGCCATGCCACTGCGTAAAACTTAATGCCTATGCCGTAAGAACTATATTGTTTTCGCTTGCTATTCTACGCATGTTCAATATGGCATAACGCATACGGCCGAGGGCTGTATTTATGCTTACACCTGTAGCCTCTGCTATCTCTTTAAAGGACATGTCGTTGTAATATCTCATAACCAGCACCTCTCGCTGAGGCAACGGCAGTGCGTCGATAATACGACGTACATCATCACGAATTTGAATATCCACCATCAGATCCTCAATGTTTGCCTCGCACAAGTCTCTGCGATTCAGCATGTCAACATCGTCATTGTCTATGGATACACTGTTTTCGGATTTTTCCTGCCTGTAATAGTCAATAATAAGGTTGTGAGCTATACGGTTAAGCCATGCGGCAAATTTACCAGTATCTGTATACCGGCCTTGTCTCAGGGTCATTATTATTTTCACAAAAGTTTCTTGGAAAATATCATCTGCCACATCTTTGTTTTTAACAATGTGCAGTATGTAGGAATACACTTTGCCTTGATAACGCTGAAGCAACATGTCGAAAGCCTGGTTGTTTCCATTGACGTATGCTCTCACCAGTTCGTTATCTGTGAGTTTTTTCAGGGTTTGCATTACTGTGTCTTTATTGATTTGAGTAATGTAAATCTTATAGGCTGAAAGGTTTAGAGTTAATTACTATATTATTTTATCGATAGCAAAGTTATTAATTCAAATTGTGAATTGCAAGGAGTTTAATATTTTTTTTATGCAGTTAAACAATAATCATTATTTTTTTCAGTTGTAGCGTGCTGACATTCCTGATTACCGCAATGTTAGCTATGCAAGCCTGGCATTGAATACATGTTTTTTGGGTTAATTCACGTACATCAAGATTTCCCGATTGCTGTTTATCAAAAAAATTACGGCTCAATATAATATTAGACATGTCTATAACGTTTAAAATACATAACCCCTAATAAAACAGCCTGCCTATGAACAAAGACATTACTCCTATCAAAAAGAATAACCCTATGCGTAAGGCTGTCGTGTCTTTACGCGATATAAGTGCAGCCGCTTCCGGTACTGTATTTGAAAAATCCTCTCCGGCTCCTAGCGTGATATGCTTTATAAAGCAATTTGCCCGTTGTTATACCTACAACAACAGCATGCCTGACCTTATTGGCGGAATTAACGCAAACTAAACCCTTTATAATTATTTAAGGAGCAAAGCCCGACTTAACAAGTGTGGACAACGAGTTATACATAGCCGAATCCAGCATCTGTCTGGGTTCGGTTTTTGGATTATTATCCAAAAACCGCGACACAATCAACAGGCCCAAATAGCTGCCGATGCGCCCAGGGGCCTCCGGATGCACCAGCGAAGCAGAAGGAGCTACCTGTGTAAGCCTGTCGGCCACAGAAGGGTTGTTTGAAAACAACAACTTATTTTCAACCATCTTATGCCACACTTTTTCCAAGTTATTATCCACCCACATTTTCTGTTCGGCGGTCCACCCCATTAGCAACGTATCGTCTGGCAACGACAATGCCTGCTTTATGCCCCATAGAACCGCACCGTCATAAAGCATTTTCGACAATGCCGTCGGTTCGGATGAATTACGATATGGATAATTTTTTACTATCACGCTCTCCATTAACCGCACAGGAAGCTGGCCGGAATCTTTAAACCTACGTTGGTAAGGCTCAAAATATCCATATCCTGCATATTCACGGCCCAGATAGTGGTTCAAACCGACAAGCAGTACGCTGTCATTAAATATCATAGACTGATTATACGTCGACACTATGCCTATCAGCCTATTTGGCCACACAATGTCCGGGAAAATATTTCTGGAAACGGCCTTTGCCATTCCGATTGAACGTTCTAACGAATCAAGATTGGGCAACAAACGCATTACATCCGGTTCAAAAACAGCAACTCCGCGTGAATTAGCGTATACAGCAATTAAAGAGTCTATGTTTATATTATTTGTGTCGGATACAGATAATACAGGCAACAAAAAATCAATTACCGGTCCATACTTGGCTTTAAAGTTTTCTTTCGAAACTGAATCCAGGCCTTGGAAGCCAACAATGTCAACATCAAACCGTTCTATAGCGACTTTGCCGGCAGCCTCGCCGGTGTGATTACGTCTGCATCCCGAACCGGCGCACAGGCACAGCAGCAACATAATGCACAACTGCCGCATACCCAAACCATTTATATAAAAGTTCATTGCAATACTGTTTTGATCATTGTCCAAATTTATATCTGCAAAAATAACATTTTATATTTATGGTTTGCTTATAGGCAAACACAATGTTGGTATTTTATTAATCAAGGAGGGTGCCTCCGGATTGCATTCCGGGGCACCCTCCTACTCCCTAATAAGAATTGTTGTTTCCCTTAAGAAACAGATTATTCAACTAAAATTCAAATGCCAGACGTGCCTGTAATGAATGAAGGTTTTTATCTTCGCAATACTGCAGGCTGTATTTATGATTTAGGTGTGCATAATTATAGTCAAGGCGCGCAACAACAGAATTTGTTATATAATAGTTAACGCCAAATGTAAATGTATTCAAACGTCCGCCCGAAACACTACCGTTAGTGATTCCGAAAGCCTGATGCAGCGAACTTGTATAGAATCCGGCACCTCTTGCGCCTTGTGCCCACCAGCTGCCAGGAAGAATATCGTTCAGATTGGTGTGATTAAAGCGCGCAACCAGCTCCAATGTCTTTCCGCCGGGACGGTTCATAAGGGCGTTCACACGGTTATATTTGTAATCGCCGCCAAACACAAGCACACCTGCTTCAACCGAAACACCATAAAATTTAACTTTTGTATCTTCTCCCATAAGAGCCTTGTAAGCCGAAATTGTAGGGAACATCGATCCCATAAACGTGCCCATAGCATTTTGGAAATTATAATTCCAATCTCGTTCACGATCATAGTGGGCACCGATGTATTCTCCTTTGAAATAAACATTACGGTAGTTAGCCATAACTTCAAAACCAAATTTCAGCACATTGCTAACATTGTTGATTGTTGCACCTGCCAGCTGCAGTTTGTCAACTGCCGACTCCAGGTTTGTGCCAACAACTAGCGAACGGTTATAGTCGTCAGAGCCATTGGTGATTCCCTGTGCATCCGGACGCGACCAGTTAATAGACCCTCCGGCATGTATATTGAAGTCCTCGCTGGTATAACGGCCAAGTAAACGCGCCGACAACGAATATCCTTTGTCGCCCTGCACATATTCCTGACTTGGAGCTTGCGAAAATGCGCCAGCCTCACCCCAGAAATAAGGATGATAGTAACGGTATGACACGCCTACACGACGGCCTGTTCCAAATGCCTGTACAGTTGCCGATTTTGTTATAAACGGGTCGTTCATAGTGGTCTGTATATTCTCGGCAGAGAACGGTTCGATAAAATTACCAAGCATAAAGAATCCGTTTTTGTTCGAATGCCATCGCAAGTAAACGTCTTTAAGCATGTTTCCTTTCGACATAAAGTCAACATCGAATTTAAAATCGAAATGATTTCCCAACTTGCTGAACACACGTACACGGGCTGACGATATGTTTGCACCGGAACCACGGTCGGTATAATCGTCAAAATAATATGAGCCGTCAATAAACGCACGGGCTCCTACACGGAAGCTATAGAGGCCGTTCGAACTTGTGAACTTGGCAAGGCCATCCTGTATGTAACCGTTCATTTCGGCTTGAGCTTCGGTTTCCTCGGCATAAGCCATTGTTGAACCCATTGCTATTGAGCAAAGGGCTAATGCAAATATCTTTTTCATTTTGTGAAGTTCTATAGTGATAATAAATTTTTATTCCCAATAACCGGTATTTATAAACTGGTTATTTGTAGTATCCCAGATGGTCAAGTACTTCCTGAGCTGTCATGAAAGGTTTGTTTTTCTGAAGGTTGTCATAATCGGGATATTTGCCCGGACAAGCCTTGCGCACCGATTCGTTTGACTTGAAATAAACCTGGCCTTTGGCAGCATATTCCTCCAGCGTGGTACGGTAGTATTCAATAGCGACATCAGCATGATTTGTAAAAGTCATGTCAACAGAGTTCTTATCAGCTCCGCCTTTCTTTTCCGGATCGCACCATGGGCCAGTATAAGCCAGATATTCCTGATTTGTATTGAATGTCCAGGCATGAACGTCAAGACCGGAACGTCGAGCCATAGCCGCCTGCCAAGGAAGTATGCTGGCAGGATAGTTTCCCACTGCAATATTCGGGCCAATAGCTGTTGCCCCGTTATCGATTGCATAGTTAAGACGTTCTGCATAAGTTATAGGCGAAGAATTAATCAGGTCCATAGTAAGGTAAAGTGTGGGAATCTTACGTGTGAACACACGGTCGAAATTCTTTAGCGCTGAAAGGTCGAATGTCTGAAGTATGACACGGGCAGGAGTATTTGCAATACCAACCTTGCCTGGTTCTGTGGGTATAACCTTGAGATCATCAATATTTTCCGCATACCAACCGGTTTTCTCCAATATTGTACGAAGCGTTTCTTCCATGCCGGCAAACATGTATGGAGCCTTTGTTTCAATATATACGCCAGGACGGTTTCCATTATCGGACGGATCCGGTTCATATTCCGTACCTATATATTTGCCTTCGGAATCGCGGATTATAATACGTTTGCCATTATCATCGCGCTTGATACGCTTGCCTTCGGCAATAGCGATAACGTCTTCAAGGGTAAGAACGTCAAGTCCGACAAAAGACGCACGTGCCTGTTCTGGATTAGCCTCGTTGAACCAAGAGCCGATATCAAGCTTCAACAGTTCTTCAAATGTAAATGCCGATACATAGTCCTGCCAACGGTTAGGATATATTACCTCTATATTTGTTGTACGGGAAAGCGATTCGTCGTGAAGGGCAAGCGTAACCCCGTCCTTTGTGCGCTGGAGGTCGCATTCAATGTAATCGGCACCGATATTACGTGCCCATCGCATGGCTGCCTCCGATTCCTCTGGGGCCCAGAATTCAGTTCCACGGTGAGCGATAATGGCATTTTTGGGGGTGTAGGCTATAACATCCTTCTGAGCTTGCGAAAGCTCGTGTATTTCAGGAAGGTCGCTATTTGTAAAGCCGTCGGTGCGCACGTCGTCAGTGCAACCCACCATACCCAAACTAATGGCTGATGCAAAAATTACATTTTGCAAAATGCGTGAATTGGTTTTCATAAAATTGAAATTAATAAAACAATGATTTATTTAATTATAATTATTTGCGATTTTCAACCAGGTACTGTTCTTCTTTATAGGTAAAAGCCATAAAGAATATGCTAAGTACGCATGCCCCAATAAGGAGAATAAACGTCCAGTCCCATCCGGCAATTTCGGCCACATAGCCTATTAGTATATTTGCAAGAATGGCAGTACCGAAGAAATATCCGAAGAAACCGGTCAAACCGGCGGCTGTCCCTGCCGCATTCTTTGGAGCAAGGTCAAGGGCCTGTACACCTATGAGCATAACGGGGCCATAAATAAAAAAGCCGATTGCTATAAGCGAAATAGTTACAATTACATAACTGTGGGAGAACTGCCAGTAAAGCAGAATAAATACGGCAACAATGGCCATGAATATTATTGTAGGCAATGCACGCCGTCCGCGGAACACCTTGTCGGAAAGCCATCCGCAAAGCAGGGTGCCTGGAATAGCGGCAAACTCATATGCGAAGTAAGCCCAGCCGGCCTGTTTAATATCGTATCCTTGCGCATCTTTTAAATATGTGGGTGCCCAGTCCAGACAACCATACCTAACCATGTAAACAAATGCATTAGCCAAGGCTATAAACCAAAGCAACTTGTTGTTAAGCACATATTTGAAGAATATCTCCTTTGTTGTAAGTACTTCCTCGTGCTTTGCAGAATAGTTTTTAGGATAATCATTGCGCCATTTCTCTACCGAAGGCAGTCCGCACGATTGTGGCGTGTCGCGTATAAGCACATAAGCCAGTATAGCAATAAACACGGCTACGGCAGCCGGGAAAGCATACGTACCTATAAGGAAATAAAGTTCGGTATTGTCGCCATAGAACCACGATCCGAACCATATGGCACCATATACTGCCATCGGGCCTACAAGTGCTCCGCCAACATTGTGCGCACAATTCCATACGGACATCTTCGTTCCACGTTCCTTTATGGAGAACCAGTGTGTCATAACTCGTCCGCACGGAGGCCACCCCATGCCGTTGAACCAGCCTACAAGAAAGTTTAAAGCAGCCATTAAAAATATGGCCCAGTCCTTGTGTTCGGCACCGATAGCCGTAACCGGAACAATCATAAACGCCATAGATATGGCAGCAAGTATCAGTCCGAGAGGTAAAAATACCCGTGCATTACTACGGTCGCTCACACTTCCCATAAGGAATTTAGAAAGAGCGTAAGCAATGGCATTCATTGACAAGACTATACTTAGCTCGCCTTTTTCAAATCCGAAGTTGGCCAGGTCTGGCATGGCCATTGAAAAATTCTTGCGGACAATGTAAAATCCGGCATAGCCGATAAAAATGCCCATGAACACACGCCAACGCATCTTCCGATAGTATGCATCGGCATCGGGTCCGGTCATTTCAGCTTTGTAAGCCGGTGGGGTCAGTAGTTTCCACATAAGCTACAAGTGTTTAATTAATATTTATGGTTATTAGTAGGTTATACATAAAGCTTTCATGGTAATGCCTAAATTATATTTTAAATACTTTTAGCACAACCCGTTTAATTTTCGCGTCTCATCCACATCCAAGGCTTCGGCAATAATGCTTACCGGATTAAGAACCTTATAAGGCGTTGACATTTCAATCTGCCACTTGCACGTTTCGCAGTCAGTGGCCACTACGTCAGGGTTCGCTGCCGATATATTATCAAAGAGTGTCTGGCCTATAGCCTGGGAATATTTGTAATTTTCCTTTTTGAAACCATACGTACCAGACATTCCGCAACATTCCTGCTGCAACACATTCAAATTCAAGCCGGGTATCATTTTCAGCAATTCAACAGAATGCACGCCCCACCCTAACCGTGCCATATGGCACGGCGTATGGTATGCCACATTCTTTAGGTAGTCTTTGCGGAACGCTATCTTTATCTCGCCACTGTCAACAAGTGTGTGTAAAAAGCGCGTTGCCAGATTTATATTTGACCGAACGTCGGAATTATCGACACCTAGCAATTCGGAATACTCGTCACGCATTGTCAGAACACAAGTAGACGATGTTGCTACCACCGTGCGGTTTTCCTTAAAGACAGAACGGCGCACAGCCTCCATATTCCGTTGTGCATCGCGACAGGCATCGCCAATCAGGCCATTGGCAATCTTTGCAACACCACAACAGCGTTCGCCTGAAAGCAGATGCACCCCATAGCCGACGGCATTCATTATTTTAACAAGGTCACGGCCCAACCGTGGAAAGTTATACTGCACATAACAACCGTGAAAATAGCTGATATGCTTTGAAAAGGCAGACTGGCCTTTTTCTGCTTCACGATGCCACCACGTGGTGAACTTTTCACCTGAATATGCCGGAAACTGACGGTGTGCATCCACCCCGATAGTCTTATCCATCAGCACCTTCACAGGACGTAACGATAACATTCCATTTACTATAGGAGCCATAACCGTAGCAATTCCGCCAACAAAGTCAGTACTTGCCAGCAAGCGGTCGCGCAACGACGGGGAATGTTTGCTATAACGGATTCTCGCTGCCTGAATAATATCTGCCGGACGCACACCCGAAGGACATGCCACCTCACAACGCTTGCAATTCAAGCATTTGCGAAGCGACTCATCGTAATATGCGCTATTCTTCAGCCTATAACGCTCTCCATCCGGACCGGCCTGCTTAGGCCCGGGATAACCGGGGTTAACTGCCGTTACCGGGCAATATACGGTGCAGACAGTACACTTAAGGCATTCCTCCAAATTGTTCACACTTGCTGTTTTTTCTTGAATGCCTGTCATTTCAAGCCTCCTTTCTTTTCCAATATCTTTTTAGCCACAGCTATAGCGGATATATATTCCACACCAGCTCCCGACTCTTCCTTCAAGGTATCGCAACCACCAAGAATAGACCCGGCAGCATAAAAATTATTAATCATATTGCCATTAAGCGCAACCCTAAAATCTGAATCCGTGGCCACTCCACATTTCATATAAGGCTGCCTGCTAAAGAAATCAGAGCCAGTGAACCCTGATTCAGCAAAAGGCATTATGTCAAGACCGAAAAGTGGCTCACTAACCCCCGAAGGCGATGCCACAAGACCATGATTTATAAAATTTCCTGTTGCCAATATAAAATTATCGGCATAAAGCGCGGTTTCCGCCATATTAAGCGTTCTGACACTTTTTAAACTCCCATCTACAAATTCGCCACCCGAAACAGTGTCGCCATAAAACAACGTACCGCCAATTTGACGAAAACGAGATTCAAACCGGCCCTTGGCACACAAACCAGGTACAGAAACCGGCATAGTAGGCACAAACATCAGGCGGCATTTCAACTTCGACTGCAAACGCACCCCAAATAACGGATCGGAAAGCCCGAAAACAGCCGGCATAACAACCGTATCGGCATGTGACGATTCCACTGCGATATTTATACGCAATGCCACATCTTCTATGTTTTTTTCCGACACTATGACCCGGGCAATGTTGGTGGCACGCATTTTTTCCGTAGAACCTGAACGTAGCGCAGACAATTCCGGCAAGCTTATATTCCTTATTTCGGTATTGACACCGATAGCGCCAAGACCGCTAGCAATGAATTTAGCAAAAAAATCCAGAAAGCCCTCAATGCCAAGAATCAGCACTTTACCCCATGTTTTCACATCATCGGGTGATGCCGCCACCGGGCTGGTATCCATTGACAGCCATGCCGGCTTGAAAACGCCTATGGGTGACATCCTATAGTGATTACGCTCATAACTTCCATGCATAGGAATACCGGACCGGACAAATAAGTCTTTAACATCCTGTGCCAGTTCGCATACCCTCCCTACCCCTATTTTTGAATACGGGTGGCTGTCCGGAAGCGCAGCCATTGCCTCTACCGGGTTATGAACCGGGTTACCGTCTTTATCATATCCCAACAGTCCTAGAGACGCAGCAGAACAATGGAGAAAAGTCTGCCCATGAGAAATAACCGCCACCTTCTGACCGGCATCTGCAAGTATCAGTCCCGAAGCAAAGGCGGCCTCACTGCCACCAATTATTATGGTATCGTATTTCATGATTATTGTTTCTTAGAATAAGACAATCCGGGCACACGGTCAAGACCGCACATGCCCACATAAAGCCATTCCATAAGCTGGGCCTCGGCCAGAGTATCGCCCCAGGCTACCGCCTCCATACCTTTCCACCGCTCGGCAATAAAACTTTTCAAGTCGGCAAGTGTTGAAACGGGGTCTTTGCCCAAAGCAGCCATCACGCCGGCAGCACGACAGGCACACAACTCGCCCTGACAGGTGCCCATTCCCAAACGTGTGCGACGCCGCAAACTAACAAGACGGTCGGCATGGAGTTGGTCCATGGCATAGCGAATCTCGCCAACCGACACCTGTTCGCATTCACACACCACTGCTCGGTCAGACTCCTTGTCACAAACTATATGCCGCGACAAAGAACCATGCCGGCCTGTAGCAGCACGCACGGCACTTTGTTGGTCGGGCAACAAACCGCCACAACAATCTTTTTTCACGTTATAGCCAGGCATATCGTCTGAACCGGGCAACATGGTTTCTGCCGTACGGCACACGGCATTGCGCCCTAATTTGGCACATGCCATGTCAACAGCTTTTTCAGCCATAAGACGATATGTCATTAATTTGCCTCCGGTAATAGTTATAAATCCGTCAAGCCCGTCGCGCGAAGCATGATCCAGACAAACAATTCCGCGGCTGATGCTGCGGCCCGACGGGTCGTTATCGGCAGCTACAAGCGGACGAACGCCAGCATAAGCCCTTATTATACGTGTATTAGCCAACACGGGCGCTATAAGCGAACCTTCGCGCAGAAGCACATCCACCTCATCCCTGGTTACACGCATATTGTCTATATCCTCATAGGGAACCCTGGAGGATGTTGTGCCGATAAGCGAGATTGTGTCTCCCGGCACAAGTATATCGGCATCGGCAGGTTTTCTACACCGATTGATAACCATATTGTTAATCCTGTGTCCGAAAATAAGCAACGCGCCTTTGGCCGGAAACATATTTATAGTTATACCGGCTTTTTTTGCAACCAGATAACCCCATATGCCAGCCGCATTAATAACTAACGACGAATAAGCTTCTACCTCACGCTTTCCACGCTTGTCAAGCATACGCACGCCAACAACCTTTCCTCCAACTATAATAAGGCTTTGCACTTCATGAAAAGTAAGCACATCGGCACCATTGCGCACTGCATCTACAACATTAGAAATTGTAAGACGAAAAGGGTCGACAGCCCCGTCCGGAACCCTTACCGCACCTATGATACCGGGGTTAACGGCCGGTTCAAGCCTACGAGCCTCTGCCGGGTCTATTACCTCGGCATTTATTCCTGAAGCGCGACATGATTCAACAAATTTTGCCTGATATCCAAGATCATCGTCCTGGAGCGTAACAAACAGGCCGCCGGTATCTTCCACACAATGGCGTGCTATTCTACGCAATATCATATTCTCTGTGATGCACTCCGATGCAGACTCTTTATCGGTAACCGCATAGCGTGCGCCACTATGAAGCAAACCATGATTCCTGCCAGTTGCACCGGCTGTAAAATCAAACCGCTCCACCAAAAGGGTTTTCAAACCGCGCATCGCACAATCGCGAGCAGTTCCGGCACCGGTAATTCCACCACCGATTATTATTACGTCATAATATTTCTTTTCTGCGAAATAATCCATAGCATATGATGCTGTCTTAATTTTTACAGGAAATGTCTTGGTTTTTCCATGGTTGTTTGGCGAAAAACAAAAGCGCAACGAAATATATTTTGTTTCGATTTTGTCTAAAATTGTTTCGTCGCAAAACTATATACTTTTCACAAAAAAAGCAAACATTTTCGTTAAAAATTTCAAACATTTTTAACGAAAACAAATTAACATTCTATACTGCAATATATTAAGCCCTAAATAAATTTTATTGCTTTTATTAAAAACAATGATTCGGTAAAATTTGAGGTTGTTCAGCCTTGGCTAAGCCGCTAACTGAGCCAACCGATGATTTATTTTCTGAATTATTTTGAGATGCGGAGATTTTCCGCAAGTCGAAATAATTGTTGAGGCGAGATAAGATTCAAACATAAGCCGTTTGAACTGCGCTACCGAAAGATCCGGATAATCCTTCCTTATGACCTCTTTGCAGACATTGAGGGCAGTGAAGGAAAGATTGAACGCAAAGTCAAGCCGGGCTTTGTCGCGGGTCTGCTGTGACTGAAGTCCGGTGAACTGCTTGGCATCGCGTATGCCGAACTCAATCTGAAAGCGGGTGCGGTAGAAACCGATGATCTTTTCAGGTCTCATATTGGTGTCGGTAGAGAAGTAAAGAAGAGGGTCTGCGTTTTCAACCGGACAGACCACGATACGGATGTCGCGTT
>SSTG01000280.1 GCA_004801635.1 Muribaculum caecicola
AGATTGTGAACACGCGTGTTCACAATCTGTCATGGTCGCATTTTCGTTCGATTATACAAGTCGCAGACCCTAAGGCCAGAGAATGGTATGTAAAAGAGGCTTCGGAGCAGATGTGGAGTGTGAGAACACTTAACCGCAATATCGGCACACAATACTATGGTCGCCGTATGGCTTGCGTAAGGGAGGGATCGGCATTGCCTGCACCGGATGTCGAAGCAAATGATCCATTGGAGTATATAAAGAGTCCGGTGGTTGCTGAGTTTTTAGGTTTTCGCAAGGATAGCAAATATGACGAGAGTCAGTTAGAGCAAGCCTTAATAGATCACCTGCAACAATTTATCATGGAATTGGGACGTGGTTTTGCATTTGTCGATAGGCAGAAACACATTTCAACGGACACAGGTGATTTTTACATCGATCTTGTGTTCTATAACATCAAACTCAAACGTTACGTGTTGTTTGAATTGAAAACACATCCTCTGACACACGCAGATGTGGGGCAATTGGATATGTATGTTCGGATGTATGATGACCTTGTAAAAGATGAGAATGATAACCCGACAATAGGCATACTGCTCTGCACCGAGACCGATAAAGTCTTGGCTAAATACTCCGTACTTAACGGTAGCGAGCAACTTTTTGCAGCCAAATATATGGCTTATATGCCGACGGAGGAAGAGTTGAGCCGAGAGATAGAACAGCAAAAACGTTTCTTCTTGGAACAACACGGAATGGAGGAGTGATATGGGAGCGAGTAATGTAAAATGGGTTCGGCTGGGAGATTATATTGAACAGTGCGATGAAAGAAACTCTGCGAGTATCAACTATCCTGTAATCGGTATAAATCGAGACAAAACATTTATGCCTACTGTTGCAAATTTGGATGGAGTAGATATAGAAGT
>SSTG01000281.1 GCA_004801635.1 Muribaculum caecicola
GAGTTCGACTGGGGTGTGCTTACCCTGTGGATCGGTGGGGTCAGGAGGCGCCTTCACATGGCGGTATTCACCCTTGACCACAGCAATATGCGCAAGGCATATCTGTTTTCGCGCGAAGATACCCTGGCTCTGATGGAAGCCCACCGCAACTGCTTCCGGGAGTTGGGGGGCACCCCGCGCGTGATGGCCTATGACAACATGCGTACCGCCGTAAAGAAGTTCCTCGGGCGAGACCGCGAGCACACAGATGCGCTGCTGCGCATGGAGGTACACTACTGTTTCACACCCCATTTCTGCAACCCTCGCTCGGGCTGGGAAAAAGGCAAGGTGGAACGTTCGGTGGAATATATCCGTCGGCGTGCATTCTCGTTCGAGGTCCGCTTTGACTCCCTGGAGTCCGCGCAGACGCATCTGGCGGCAGGCTGCGACAGGCTCAACACGGAGGCGTCGAACATGTCTGCGGAAGAAAAACGCCTGCGCATACAGGCCGATCTGGCGGCGCTACGTCCGTTGGACCACGGTGACATCGGCTGCTTCGAGCAGCGGCTGTACCGCGTCGGAAAGTATTCAACGATAACCGTTGACGGCGTGCATTACTCTGTGCCTGACCGTCTGGTGGGCTCTCAGGTGGCGGTAAAGCTGTATTCCGAGCGCATCGTGGTGCTTTACGGTCGCGACAAGGTGGCCGCACATGCCCGGAGCCGTCGCTCCGGCGACTGGGTCATCGACCTGATGCATTATCTGGGGACATTCCTGCGCAAACCGGCCGCCCTGGGGAGGTCTGTGGCTCTGCAGCAGGTACATCCGTCGGTGGCGGCGCTTTACCGCGACCACTTCCGCGATTGCCCGCGAAGCTTCATGGAACTGCTGGTGTTCACCCGAGACAACAGCCTGGCCTATA
>SSTG01000282.1 GCA_004801635.1 Muribaculum caecicola
TAGATGCACCCTGGTTACCCATCTGTGTTGCAACACCTGTCGATTTTGCCAGATTGGTAAGCAGACGCGACTCGTAAACTGAATGAGTAAGGGGCTTCTGAACAAACACATGTTTGCCCAGTGTCATTGCATCGGCAGTTGTTATGGCATGTGTATGGTCGGGCGTGGCTACGATAACTGCATCAATAGACTTGCCCATTTCGTCATACATTTTGCGATAATCCCAATAACGTTTGGCATTAGGATGTTCGGCAAACACATTTTTTGCATAGTCCCAGTTAACATCGCAAAGAGCTACAATGTTCTCTGTATTCTGCACATTCCTGATGTTACTGTGGCCCATACCGCCTATACCTATAGCGGCGATATTAAGCTTGTCACTCGGAGCAACATGTCCATAGCTGCGGCCAAGAATTGAACTTGGCGCTACGGTGAAAGCGGCGGCAGCGGCGGCACCCGTTTTCAAAAATTGTCGTCTTGAGATATTCGACATAGTTAGTGGTTTTAGATGATTAATATGTTTTTAATGATTTATGGTTAAGAAGATTTGCATCTGTTTTCTATGTTTTATTCTGCTTTACCGGCTCTTTCGCGCGGACGCAACAGCCCGTAGCCGTTTTTAAGCGTACGCCGGCGCTCCCTTATAGCCACAAGAGTATCCGCATCGCCTATCTCCGGGCAGTCGTGAGTCAGGGAGTCCTGAAAAAAGCGCCATGCGTATTCAGAAGCATCAACCGACTCTCGCAGTGTAGGCAACAAGGAATCAAGCCTGCCATTCCGTATGCTTTCAGCAAAACGCTCGCACATACAGTCTATATTCTTGTCGCCATAGGGCCGTTCTATGCGTTCGGTACGGTTCACCCCGTGCAATTCAACCACG
>SSTG01000283.1 GCA_004801635.1 Muribaculum caecicola
GAAAGTCTTTAGATTCCAGACTGACGTTATTTGTAGTCACGCTTGTTCCCAGTGTCAGATTCCCTTTTGTTATTTCTACGGCACTGGTGCGCCATCTGTCCTGCCGGTCTCCGAGGCAGTCGTTTGATACGCGTAGCTGCCATCCGTCAATCTGTACCGTTATTGTTCCGACAGTCTGTTCCCCCAGCGAATACCCCGTGTTTATTGTTTCGCCCGACGGCAGCTCCTTGTATGATGCGATGTACTGTTCGTTGTAATATGTTTCTCCGTATCCTATTTTAAGACCACGGAATGCCATCCTGGCATACCATCCGCTGTATTGGTTTGTCGCCCCGAACGACAGGTTTGCACGCCATCCGCCTCCAAAATCCAGGCATAGAGATGCATTCAGGAAGTATTCAAATTTTTGTCTGTACATGATTTTTAATGAGTTCATTTCGAAGGTGTGCGCTTACATCCAAGGAAATCGTACCTTGACATCTAAAATGGTAAAGCATAGAAATACGCCAAATATAATTGATGCAATAGCCCCCAAGATGAACGCCGTAGTTCTTCTTTTCCATTTTTTATGCCAGTGTTCGTCTTCTTTTTCAAACAGTTTGAAATATTTCAGGTATTTGTCGTTAGAGAAAACTGCCTTATATGCCGGTATATAGCATATGCCGGTTGGTATGGCGAATATAACTATAATGACAAATGTGTTTATTTCACCATTAAATTTAATGTATAATGCTTCAAGGACAAACGACAAAATACAAGTATATGTGGAATAAAACGCTCCGAAGTTGTGGTGAGCCAATCCGATACTGAACCCTCTTTTTTTTCCATAAAATAAATCGTCTAATTGAGGCTGGCTCTTTCTCATATTATCATAATACC
>SSTG01000284.1 GCA_004801635.1 Muribaculum caecicola
ACATCGGTAAGTGATCCCCTTTTTGCATTTTGAAACAGCTGTACATAGCGTTTAAACTCGCATGTCATCGCAGAGGGCTTGTATTTGTTCCAGTCAATCCCTATCGCATTGTCGTATTCCGGGCAAATGGGAAATAGCGGATTCTCGAAATCTATAACTTCGGCTATACGGGCATATTGCTCATCGCCGGGAAGTCCCTTTATGGAATCTTTAGGGACCCTCATGTCATCTGCATGTGTATAGTAATAATAATTGCTAAGCACGTGAAATGCCTCGGTCATAGCCTGTAATGCTGAGATATCGGTTTGTGCAGCCGCATAATTCTTAAGAGTTGTGCCTAACTCTGATGAATTAATAGAGTTGAGTATTGACGAACGTTTCGACAATACGCTGTCTGCATACTCGTCTGCTGTGCAATTCCAAGGCGCTATCGGTTCTCTTGAATTGTAAATAGATACCTGGTAATTGTCAATCTCGTTGGCTACACGGTTAAAGGCCGAATAATATCCGTTGTCATAGCAATATGCAGGTGCTGCGAATGTCGAATCGCGTCTGGCCATATGTGACCTTACGGATATGCGTGGGTCGATGTATATATCGGTTTCTACGCCGGGTGCCAACGTTATGTAGCTTGTATGTACCTTGTCAAGTCCGGAAATAGTCGCGCTTAACCTTGTTGTACCGTATAAAACGTCTTTGAACGTACCGTTTCCAAGGCTGTCAAGTTCTACGGTTTCGGGATAAATGTCGCCCAAACAGGATAGATAAAGATTAAGTTTGTCTCCAAAATCTTTCCTGTAATCCAGAACGTGGAAGTTAAGCTGTATCTAACATTTGAAAAGGGACCCGGATAGCATTTGAAAAGGGGACCACCCGT
>SSTG01000285.1 GCA_004801635.1 Muribaculum caecicola
TCAGCAACAAATATAAAACCGAAAAACTTGTTTCTGAACTGGAGGCTTACGATGAAGTAATATCAAACTACAACCGTACGCGTTCAGGCGGCACAACTACAAACGACTGGGTTAGCCACATATTAGGATATTACAGGGAGGCCATGTCATACCATATGCTTGATGCCCTACGGCGCAGAGGATTCGACGTAAAACGGTGATTTAGAATTTATATGCCGTGCCGATGAACCCGGAGTGCGTTATATAATTGTCATTTTGAGGCAGTCCGTTCATAGCAGTCGGGAAACCGGAATACAGGCTATAGTCAGATATTCCGTAGCCCACAAACAATATAAACCTGTCTAACTGCAGGTTTATGCCTCCTTTAAAATCCCAGTTACAATATCTGGCACCTTTGCTACCGCTGGCACCGGGCGACAGGATAATGCCCGGTTCGGCAAAAAGGTATATGCCGGCATTTTGTGATTTCCAGTTTATAAGCCTGGGGGTGCGCATAACCAACGACGGATTAAACTTAAACCGCGACGCATAGCTGTGGCCTGTTTCCAGTTCATCCTTCCCCCAGTCTTCAATCTGTTCAATTTCTCCGGCAAAGCCTATATTTGCCTTAACCCCTATATATTGTAATGGGAAATATGCCACGCCAAAATCAAATTGCCAACCATCGTTATTGAGTCCGCCAAGTATGTCTGCTTCCCAATGCGACACTTCGTCGTCGACATGCAATGTTTGTGCAATTGCGTTAAAAGAAGCGACAGACAGCAACAGTATTAACAGCATTTTATTATAAAGGCTAATAAATATTGAAGTGACCCCAAAAAGTTGGACAGGTTAAACATTATCCTATCATAGAAAGAG
>SSTG01000286.1 GCA_004801635.1 Muribaculum caecicola
GCCTATTATGGACCGCCAGTTGCCGGCAAATGAAGCTAACTCGCTTTCACGCAACACATCCGATGAAGTGTTCCAATTTATCATTGACGAATGTGACGCTATTAAAGACGATATAATCAAGGATTATTCGAAGTTGGGCGACTATTCGCTGGGTATTACCGAAGGCGGCCGCGCCGACCGTATGGCCGTACTTGCGCTTCGCGCACGTGCTGCACTGTACTGGGCCAGCCCGTTGTTTAACCCGGCTAATGACAACGAACGCTGGTATAATGCCGCTGTTTACTCAAAGGCGGTTATTGACGAATGTGCTGCTGACGGCCGTAAGCTTGCTACAAAGTATGAGCAGCTGTGGGCTTCGGACAACTTCACAAATCCGCGTATCAAGAACGAGCTTATTTTCTGCTACCGTTATTACAAGAACACCGGTGGCGACAACCTTGTTGAGACAAACAATTATCCTGTAGGTATAGAGAACGGTAAGGGTGGAAACTGCCCGACACAAAACCTGGTTGACGCTTACGACATGAAGAACGGCAAGGCTTGGGACGAACCTGGTTCGGGCTACGATGCTTCTAAACCGTATGATAACCGCGACCCCCGTATGGAAGCTACAGTGGCTGTTAACGGCGATGTATGGCCTACATACCAGAAAGAGCCATTGCAGACATATCATGGCGGACGCAACGGCCAGCCTATGACAGACGCTACCACAACAGGATATTACCTGAAAAAACTTTGTAACGGGGCAATCGACCTGTCGGCAAACAGCAAGTATAAGGAATCATATCATGTTTACCTGAACTTCCGTCTGGGTGGTGTTTATCTGGATTATGCCGAAGCTGCCTACCGTTATTTC
>SSTG01000287.1 GCA_004801635.1 Muribaculum caecicola
CGCCAGATGCGTCTGCGCGGACTCCAGGGAGTCAAAGCGGACCTCGAACGAGAATGCACGCCGACGGATATACTCCACCGAACGTTCCACCTTGCCTTTTTCCCAGCCCGAGCGAGGGTTGCAGAAATGGGGTGTGAAACAGTAGTGTACCTCCATGCGCAGCAGCGCATCTGTGTGCTCGCGGTCTCGCCCGAGGAACTTCTTTACGGCGGTACGCATGTTGTCATAGGCCATCACGCGCGGGGTGCCCCCCAACTCCCGGAAGCAGTTGCGGTGGGCTTCCATCAGAGCCAGGGTATCTTCGCGCGAAAACAGATATGCCTTGCGCATATTGCTGTGGTCAAGGGTGAATACCGCCATGTGAAGGCGCCTCCTGACCCCACCGATCCACAGGGTAAGCACACCCCAGTCGAACTCGCAACGGAATCCAGGCTCATAGTCCTGACGGATATATGCCTTTGCCGGCTTCTCCTGCGGCTTCGGCGCTGCCTCCAGCGCACGGACATACTGGCAGACTGTGGAATAGGCGATACGCGCACCTTCGTCCTGAAGACGTCTCCACATATCGAGCTTGCGCATCTGTTGCTTGTGCAGCCCGGCAGCGACGTTCTCACGGTTGCGGGCGATAAAACCGTCGATGCGGCGGCGTACCTCATCGGTCATCACACGTCTTACGCGGCCGCTGCTGTCATACTTTGGCTTGGTCAGCAGATAATCGTCTACCTCCCGGTCTGTCGGTGACGGGCCGGCCTCTCTCTCGAACTCGCGCAGATACTTGCGCACGGTCTTGCGGCTCATGCCGTTGCGGCG
>SSTG01000288.1 GCA_004801635.1 Muribaculum caecicola
GATGCTCACGGCAGAAAAAACGCCATCGTGGCAATAGTTCTTGGGACAGATGCCGATACGGTCATACATGCTTTGCGTCAGATAAAGAGTGTATTACGCAATAAGGTGACAGAGGTGACGCTTGACCTGTCTGACAGCATGAACAAGATATGCCGCATGGCATTCCCGCGGGCATCACGTGTCATAGACCGGTTTCACGTCCAGAGGCTCGCACTTGACGCAGTACAGGAGATCCGCATCAAGCATCGCTGGGAGGCCATCAACGCCGACACTGATGCCCGTGAGAGTGCCAAACTTGAAGGACGCAAATATGAGACCGAGCGACTTGAAAACGGCGACACACTCAAAGAGCTGCTGGCGCGTGGACGCTACGCCCTGTTCAAGTCTCCTGAAAAATGGACAGCCTCACAGCGTCAGAGAGCCGACATGCTGTTCCGCCTGTATCCCGACCTACGGGAAGCATACCGGCTGTCGCAAAATCTCAGAGCGATATTCAATCAACGATCAACCAAAGACGCTGCAAGACTGAACCTGGCACGCTGGTATAACCGCGTAGCCGAGTCCGGCTTCAAGTCTTTCAACACAATTGCTGCAACCTTCTACGAGCATTCTGATGAAATACTGAACTTCTTTGACAACCGCTCAACAAACGCATCCGCCGAATCTATAAACTCAAAAATCAAAGCATTCAGAGCCAAACTACACGGTGTAAACGACACTAAATTCTTCATATTCCGTCTGTGCAATATCTACGCCTAAACACAGGTCTATTACCATGCGCC
>SSTG01000289.1 GCA_004801635.1 Muribaculum caecicola
GTCTAAACTGACGGGCTAATTCTTCGTATCCTTTGTTCTCGCTGAATAGTTACTCCGGTTGAATGTGAAATAATTATTTCACATTCAACCGGATTGCAATTATTGCTATATAGCGTTTATTTTGACTGCATGTTGCCTTTTTGAATTTTGCCGTTATTATGATGCATGCGGTGATGTGCCATTTTTTTATCATTACGCATTCCCTGAGGCCTGTTTACAACCATGTTTTCCAGGAACATGACGTATTGCTCAGGCTCAAGTATTTGCTTCATGTTATTAAGGTGTTCCTTTTTTCTAGCTTTTGCAACGGAATCCCTTTGCATGGAATTCTGCTTCATATTCTTTTTATTCTCTGACATCCTTTTCGTACGCAAATCGTTGATTTTTGCTTTTTGTTCAGGAGTAAGGGTTATGCCTTCAAAAAATATATCACAACCGTTTGCCGGACAAGCATTGCATTGATTCATCTTGACACATTCAGTTGTTGCCGGGCAATTTTTTGTTTGATTAGGGAAATTATTTGCCTGAGCGCCGTTTGTTGTTTGTGCATTCATGCCAAAAGAGCCCAATGCCAGTGATGCTGTGATAATACCGATAACTTTTGTAATTTTCATAACTTAAGTAATTTTGAATTATTAATTTCTATTCTTTTGAGTATAAAAACAATTGAAAGTTTAAATAGTCCGTTGCCATTAACTAAAATTTAACTTTTTATCATATTTGGTAACTATTCAGCGAATCGAATACAATCAGGTTGGTCAGCAACAATTTTAGAATA
>SSTG01000028.1 GCA_004801635.1 Muribaculum caecicola
ATAATCGAACGAAAATGCGACCATGACAGATTGTGAACACGCGTGTTCACAATCTCCAAGTCACTGAAGCACAAATAAAATTGACGAAAGTAATCGAGATTTCGCTTGCTGAACGTATTGCCGTATTTAGGCATCAGCTGTTCTGCCAATGTTTTAATCAACCGAGTACCATACTGCGCACGAACTTCTCCATGTTGTTCTTCCTCCACTATTCGTCGCCCAATGTGCCAATAGGTAAGAACTGCGACTTGATTAGCAACCGCATACGCCTGTTGACGACCTTGCTCGATGATATTATGAATATCAGAGACAAGTTTATCTGTTGTTACATTCTGTTGCAATTCATTCTTTTCCATAACCTAAAACTTTGAAAGCATTTACAAGTTCTGTTTCGTTCTCATCCCATCTTTTCTTCAATGCATCAAATTTATGACTCATTTCGTAAAGTGCAGACTTATAGTCTATTTCCGTATCACGGTCTATAAACTCAATATATCTGGAGGGCACAAGAGAGTATCCCTTTTCTTGGATTTCGTCACGATGCGCAGCATAGTATAATTCGGGCTCGGCATATTCGACAAAATTCTCAGTCTGCCAGTTGAAGTATATTTGACGTACTCTGTTTATTGCAGTTTCTGACAAACGGACATATTTCTTTTCGTATATGTTACTATTCCAAGTACGCAAGTCGATGAAAAGAATTTCACCTGTACGGTCGCGAAGTTGTCTGCCATGCCATGGACCGCCTTTCTTGTTGTTGTTTAAGATCCAAAGAGTGACTGATATGTCAGTAGAATAGAACATGTTTCGCGGCAAAACGATAATGGCTTCTACTTTGTCGCTTTCAATTAGCTGTTTACGTATTTCCTGTGTATCGCTATCATCCAAAGCACCATTAGCAAGCAGAAATCCTGCGATTCCACGACAGACATTCAATTTGTTTAGGATATGAAGAATCCACGCATAGTTGGCATTGCTAGTAGGAGGGATGCCATAGCCTTGCCATCGGGGATCTGTCTCAAAACCTCCGTATTCGGCATATTTTTTCAAATTGAACGGCGGGTTCGCCATGATATAATCAAATTTGAGTTCCTTATGCTGGTCATCGGAGAAAGTGGAGATGGCTCTATCGCCCAAATGGTAAGAGATGCCTCGGATAGCCAGATTCATTTTTGCAAGGCGATATGTTGCCGGTTCGGATTCCTGCCCATACACATTGACGGCTTTCGTGTTTCCACCATGAGCCTCTATGAACTTCGCAGCCTGAACAAACATGCCCCCGGAACCACAACAAGGGTCATAGACTGTCCCATCAAAAGGTTCAATAAGTGAGGCGATAAGCTCTACGATAGAATGTGGCGTATAAAATTCCCCTTCCTCTTTGTCTGCGTTGATCGAAAAAGCCTGTAAAAAATACTCATATACACGACCTATGAGGTCATGATCATTAAATTTCTGTGGATCAATCTTATTTATTTCATCCACTACGCTTTTCAGAACTCCCGGTTCAAGGGCTGTTTTCGTGAAAATCTGCTGCGGAAGAGCATTCTTCAATTTAGGTTCGTTGTCGTCCAGAGTTTTTATAGCCGTATCGAAAGCGATAGCCATACCGGTGGGCGATGTAAGAATCAGTTTATCCCAGAATGTTTCATCCGTCAGAAAAAACACTCCGTCCTGCATATACTGGTTGGGACGTGAAAGTTGCAGTTCAATGAAATCCGTATCATTAATGCCCTGCACTTCTACTATTTCATGCCTGATTTTCTCCTTTTGCTGTTTAAACCGTTCTCCTATGAATTTCAGGAATACAAGAGTCAACAGCAAGTCACGTTTATCTGTCATGGCTGCACGCCCACGCAGACTGTTACGACAGTTGAAAAGTATCGTTTCAAGAGTCTCTTCCTTTATAGGTTTATTCTGTTTCTTAGCCATTTTACTATTTTATCAATTCAGTATTCAATTTAAAGGCATTTGCATCAATTCCCATTTGGTAAATTTTAATGTCTGGATTTAGTTTCCGTGCAACGCCTATTATTTTAAATTTCTCATCTGTACTCATATTGATTCCCAAATAGACAGACTCAAAACATTCTCCTCCGATTTTAGGAAAAGCTCGTACTTCCTTCCAATCAATTGCACCTTTATCATCATTCTGATCCGGTAATAATGCCATATATGTAGGACTAGGGGCTAAAATAAACAGTCTTACCTCTTGTTCATGCTCCCAAGCCTTTGCCTTTGTGGATAACTGATAATGGAAAAAATCTTTTGCATCTCTGAAATAATCAGGTTTTTCTACAATATCCTTATATTGCACTTCCACTTCGGAACAACCAATCATGACTGTACCTTGTATTCTCGAAAGATACTTTTGGGCTTTCTCCATATCCAGACCAATACAGATACCTTTATGCTTGCTATAATAGCTCCACATCAAGATTGAATCATGTATTTTGGAAAGACTACATATCCATGCCTTTTCTCTAGTTCTACGAAATGGATCCCTTCTCAATTCTTCAATTATTGCCGGAGTCCATCCTCCACATGCTTCTTTCGGAACATTGGAGAAATCAATGAGTGAGGGGTGGCAATCAAACGGGTCGTTCAACTGCGTAGCATTGGTAAATTGAAGGTTACTATAATGTAACATCATCAATCCACCGGTAAAATCAAGATACTTATATAGTTTGATTGCTCCCATAACCTTATTATTCAGTTCTCAACAAGTCATCTACAGTTACACCCAACACTTTGGATATCTGAATCAAAGTCTCCACATTAGGTTGCGTTGTGTTTGTAACCCATTTGGAGATTATAGCAGGATCTTTATCCAGTTGTTCAGAAAGCCACTTATTGCTCTTATCTTTTTCTGCAAGAACGACTTTGATTCGGTTCAGTAATTTACGTTCCATATTCGTATGTCTATCCAATGTGACTACAAAGGTATAAATTATATAGAAATATATTTGATATTACAGGTTATATCTTGCGGAAGGAGTATAAAAAGTGACTAAAACATCAATTTTATTCTGCAAAATCCTTATCTTTGTGCAAATTATTTGGATGTTATGGCAACAGGAAATCTTATAAAGAAAAAAGAAGACTTTGAATTACAGTTAAAGTCTCAGATTGCAAAGGGTAGCAACTTATTGAGTCGTGAAGTTAGTGAAGATAGCACGACCCTTATGCACTCAAGAACGATTATAAAAATAAAAGAATACAACGAAGACGAGAAAAAATCATTTCTTGCAGATTATAAAAAATGGGATTCATATAATAGCGAATTAATAAGCCGTTCTTTTGACGATAACGATTCGCCTCAATCTTATTATAGCGCATATGGTCGCACCGGAGATCCAACAAGATTATTTGGTGAAGATATTATTAAAGAAGCAAAACAACAAATAAACGAAAAGGTTGTCTATCTAGAGAGTGTAATGGGGCAATTATCATTAATTCCACAGGTGGGAATAAATGATAATCACAACAAAGGAGTAAAAGCAGATATGGAGAATAAGGATGTTTTTATTGTTCATGGTCATGATGGGGGACTAAAAAATGAAGTTGCACGGTTTATAACAGATATGGGTTATAATCCAATTATTCTGCATGAACAACCTAATAGAGGCAAAACTATAATTGAAAAAATAGAAACTTTTTCTAATGTGTGTTACGCAATAATATTATATACCCCATGTGATAAAGGTGCGTCTAGAAATAATCAAGATTTATTACCTAGAGCAAGGCAGAATGTAGTTTTTGAGCATGGATATCTTATAGGAAAACTCGGGAGAGAAAGAGTTTGTGCTTTAATTAAAGAAGAGGTAGAAAGACCTGGGGATGTTGATGGAATCGTCTATGTTACATATGATGATAGAGGCGCATGGAAAAAAGATATTGCCAAAGAGTTCAATACATTAGGAATGCATTTTAACCACAATGCATTATTATATTAGCGTTTGTATTGAGGCTAGACGCACTTGTTTATGATATTGATTATCTCAGAGGATATAGCTCTTTTGTTAAAATCAATATGATTAAAATTAAACAATTGATAAACACATAACTGTTTCCTTAATTTTCAGGAAGCAGATGAAATGGCAACTTTTCTTATTGTTTATGTCATTTCTGTCAATTCTTACATACTATGATCCCTGTGTCTTATTTAAAATAGAGAGGTATCCCAAACTGTTTACAATGGATAAAGTTATAATATGCATATGTTTTTAATGGGAATATTTTGGTATCATTTATATGATATGTCAAATTATAAACTCTGTAATTTAGATACTTATAATCATTAGTGGACACTAATGTTATCAATATATTAAATAGCATTAGTTGCTACTGATGGCGTATGATGTTAGAATGGAACCATGCTGTCGTCGGGCCCGGATGTGAAGTCGGCAGATCCTCCCGATAATGGTGCGCTTTCAATAGGGGGATAGCCGGGCCCCATATTGTTGAGCCTTGAGCCTACTGTCGACATTGCCGGTGCGGCCAGTGGGTCGTCGGTAGAACCGTCTTCCCAGTTCTCAAATCGGGCAAACCTGGCGCGGAAACGCATTTTAACGTCATCAACCGAACCTGAACGGTGTTTGGCCACTATAAATTCGGCCAGGCCGCGTATGTCGTTGCCTTGTGCGTCTTCGCCTGATTTTGTGTAATATTCAGGACGGTGTATGAAGCACACTATATCGGCATCCTGCTCTATGGCTCCGGATTCGCGAAGGTCGGAAAGCTGTGGACGTTTTCCGTCGCGTCCTTCGCGCGATTCTACCGAACGATTCAGCTGCGACAGGGCTATTATGGGTATGTTCAGTTCCTTGGCCAGCTGCTTTAGCGATCGTGAAATCATACTTACTTCCTGTTCGCGTGAGCCGAATTTCATTCCCGACGCATTCATCAGCTGAAGGTAGTCAATTATTATTATCTTTACCTGGTGCTCGCGTACAAGGCGGCGTGCTTTTGTGCGAAGTTCGAATATGGATAGCGAAGGGGTGTCGTCAATAAAAAGCGGGGCACTGTACAAGTGTTTTACGCGCGACATAAGCTGGTCCCATTCCAACGGGCTTAGCTGGCCTGACTTGATTTTTTGTCCTTCAAGTTCGCAAACATTCGAAATCATACGGTTCACAAGCTGAAGGTTCGACATTTCAAGCGAAAATATGGCTACAGGGGTGTTGAAATTAACAGCCATGTTTTTTGCCATAGATAGCACGAATGCCGTCTTGCCCATTGCCGGACGTGCGGCAATTATTATTAGGTCGGAATTCTGCCATCCCGAGGTGAGTGCGTCAAGTTTTTTATAACCTGTTTCCAGTCCGCTTAATCCCGATGTGCGGTTTGCAGCTGCCTGTATTTGCGATATGGCCTGCCCGATAACGGGATCTATCTGCGTTACGTCTTTTTTTACGTTTCGTTGTGAAATTTCAAACAACTTTCCTTCTGCCTCCTGCATCAGGTCGTCAACGTCGTTACTTTCGTCGAACGCTTTTTCCTCTATTGACGTTGCAAACGATATCAGCTCGCGTGCAAGATATTTCTGAGCAACTATACGGGCGTGAAACTCTACGTTTGCACCTGATAGTACCCTTGATGTCAGTTCGCTAATCTGCACGGGACCTCCGGCTTGCTGTAACGAGCCGTTGAGACGAAGCTGTTCTATTACGGTGAGCATGTCTATGGGCCGTTGCGCGGCACCGAGGTTCTGTATAGCTTCGTATATTAGTTTGTGCCCGGGTTCGTAGAAGGATTCAGGCCGCAGTATGTCGCATACGGTGGTGTATGCGTCTTTTTCAAGCATAAGTGCTCCAAGCACGGCTTCCTCCACGTCTTTGTCCTGTGGCATAATGCGCCCGGGCAAGTCTATGCTGGCGTTTTTTTTCGACTTTTTATTGTAGAAACTGCTTTCAGGCATAATATTCATTTTGTTGCAAAGGTACGTAAAACCGTGATTTTTTTATGTACCTTTGCCTAAGAGATTTTATCTACATTAAATTAATGTTTTTGTAGTTTTTATATTAGACAATGGAAAAACAGAATTTAAATGAGGAAGAAGCCCGTAAATGGGTGGAGTCGCGCCAGTGGGATAACGGTTGGACTGTTATGCCAGACAGTACTGTGAATAATGTTGAGTTTGCCGCGCAATATGCAAAAAACAAGGAGCTTTGGGATAAATTGTTGAATTTCATAGCTAATACCGATTTGAAATCCCTTGAACCCGGCAAGGTTGTGCTTGTGCCTGGCCGATTATGGATAAATGTAATGGCCTATACTCCAAAAAGTGCCGACGAAACTGCTGCAGAAGTGCACCGTAAGTATATAGATTTGCAATATACGTTTGAGGGCAACGAGCTGATGGGGCTTGTAAACAAGGTTACACCGACAGGCGATTATGACGCGGTGAAGGATGTTCAGAAGTTTACACCGGCGGAACCGGTGAGCTATGTGCCTGCTGCACCAGACCGTTTTTTCCTTTATTTCCCTAGCGATATACACCAGCCGTCTGTTGCCTCTTGTGAACAGCCAGGAATGTCGCGAAAAATTGTAGGAAAAATCGAAGTGGCCCAGTAGCTTTTGGCATGAAGGTACATTACGTCAACTCATTTGCGTCAGGAACACAGCATAAGGTATTCAATGGTGCTACACTTTACATGTTTGCGGAACTGTTTCCCGCAGAAGTGCATGTTTATTCGGTGCCGTCGTCGGAATGCTTTCTTAAAACCATACCGAATGCCGGCAATGTTGCTTCGTGGAAACGTTTGTGGGTTTGTTCAATAAACTCATTGGCCGGATTGGGGCTGCGTTATGTACAGTCGGCCTTGTGTAACGTATGGGTGTTGCTGAAGGCAAAGCCCGTAGACCTGGTTGTGTATAATTTTAACAATGTGTTTTCCTCGCATGTTGTTGACATATTGTGCCGCTGTTTTCGTAGGAATGTGCTGGTTTTCTGCCATAACGAACTGGAATATATAACAAACTCCGGCAAGCATAGTTCCTTACAGAAAAAAGTGCTGTCAAGGCTTACGAACAGTTATTTTTCTGTTCGTCGCAAACAGGTGGCAAAAGGTTTGCGCTTCGTTGTTCTTGGTGGTTCCATTCTCCGTAATCTTAGACCGGTACTGAGCCCGGAAATGGCTGCTCGTTTCTGGGCTATAGACCATCCGGTAACGACTTCGGAGAAATCCGTACACCATGTTGAAGCAGGCAAAGGATATGTAAACATTGGAACAGTAGGTATTGTCAATTACTATAAAGGTGCGTCAGAACTTGTCAACGTGGTAAAATCCGTGAGTCCTGATTCTAACGTGCGTTTCAGTATAGTAGGCTCTGTGCAGGGAGACGTAGAACCGTTCCGTAATGCAGGTATAACCTTGCCGCCGAATCCGTCGGTGCCTATGCCTGACAGTGAGTTTCAGCGTGCTGTTGCAGCACTGGATTTTATTCTGCTTTTGTATCCTCACGACACGTACCGACTTATGGCGAGTGGGGCTGTGCTAGACGCTTTAAGGTTTGAAAAACCAATAATAGCATTACGAACCGATTATTTTGAATATTTATTTAAAAAGTTCGGAAAGTTCGGTTATCTGGCCAATGATACCGGCGAGTTGCTTCATCTAATTGAACATGCATCGGAACTTAGCCGTGATTTTCCGTTCAGAAGCATTGCCGGACAACTCTCGCCGCAGGCATTATTGCCGGAGCTGAAGAAAATTACCAGTAGCTTTAATTACAAATAACAAAACCACCGGATATGCGTTTTTAGTGCCGCATATCCGGTGGCTTATTTATGATAGGAAAGATTTATTTCTTTGCTATAGGGCATTCGGCACAACGGGCCGATATTTCAGAGAAGAAATCGTTTCCTTTGTCGTCAACAAGAATGAATGCCGGGAAGTTTTCTACCTCGATTTTCCATATGGCTTCCATTCCAAGTTCGGGATATTCAAGGCATTCAACTTTCTTTATGCTGTCATGTGCCAGAATTGCGGCCGGTCCGCCAATGCTGCCAAGATAGAATCCGCCGTGTTTATGGCATGCATCGGTAACTTGCTGGCTGCGGTTTCCTTTGGCAATCATTATCATTGAGCCGCCTGCGGCTTGGAACTGGTCGACATATGAGTCCATACGTCCGGCTGTTGTTGGTCCGAATGAACCTGACGGCATTCCTTCCGGGGTTTTAGCCGGGCCGGCGTAATATATGGGATGGTTTTTCAGATAGTCGGGCATAGGTTCGCCGGCATCAAGGCGCTCTTTTATTTTTGCGTGAGCTATGTCGCGGCCAACAATAATGGTGCCGTTAAGCGACAGACGTGTGCTTACCGGATATTTGGTGAGTTCGGCAAGAATTTCCTTCATCGGACGGTTCAAGTCTATTTTCACAGCATTTCCTTCGCCCTGGTTGCGCATGCTTTCAGGAATTAGTTCGCCGGGATTTGTATCTAGCTTCTCAATCCAAAGTCCTTCGGCATTTATTTTAGCCTTTACGTTTCGGTCGGCCGAGCAGCTTACGCCCAAACCAACGGGACACGATGCGCCGTGGCGGGGCAAACGTATCACGCGTATGTCGTGAGCCAGGTATTTTCCTCCGAATTGTGCTCCGAGCCCTATTTTTTGAGCCTCCTTAAGAAGCCGTTCTTCCAGTTCTACGTCGCGGAAAGCCCGTCCGTATTCGTTGCCTGTGGTAGGGAGGTTGTCGTAATATTTTACTGATGCTTTTTTTACCGTAGCCAGGTTCATTTCTGCCGACGTACCGCCTATAACGAATGCAATGTGATAGGGTGGGCAGGCTGCGGTTCCGAGGCTTTTCATTTTTTCAACAAGGAACGGAATCAGTTTCTGTTCGTTAAGCAGTGCCTTTGTTTCCTGATACAGGTATGTTTTATTGGCCGAACCGCCGCCTTTGGCAACGAACAGGAAGTTGTACTCGTTTCCGGCTGTTGCATACAGGTCAATCTGTGCCGGAAGGTTGCAGCCTGTATTAACCTCGTTGTACATGTCTAACGGCGCGTTCTGCGAGTAGCGCAGGTTGCATTGTGTGTAAGTGTCGTATACACCGTGCGATATATTTTCCTCGTCGGTTGCGCCGGTGTAGACATTTTGTCCCTTTTTGCCGATAACGATGGCTGTTCCCGTGTCCTGGCAGAATGGCAATTGGCCTTTAGCTGATATTTCTGCATTGCGCAGCATTGTCAATGCCACAAATTTGTCATTTTCGCTGGCTTCGGGGTCGGAAAGTATTTTTGCTACCATTTCGTTATGACGGCGGCGCAGCATAAATGCATTGTCGTGTGTTGCCTGACGGGCAAGAACCCTGAGTGCCTCCGGTTCTACAACGAGCATTTCGCGGTCGCCCCATTTTTCGGTGTGTACATAATCGGGGGTTAGCAGATAATACTCTGTATCATCGTGCTTCATAGGAAACGGCTCCTGATAAACAAACGGTTTTGTTGCCATAAATCTTTGGTGAGTTTATTTGTTAAATGGAATAGTCTTTGTCAAATTTAATAAATTGCTTCCTGTGTGCCATATTGTCCGGCCTGTGAGCTGTTCAACGGGCAGAAGCGGTGGAAGCCGTCGGGGCTCCTGTATGGCGCTGTCGGGTGCTACCGATTTGTTATGCGCCTTAAATATGCCTGTTGCCGATAGGACAAAGTCGCGGCAACTGTTTTTCCACATTGTAGGAACACTGTCAGGGTTTGCTTTCACCACCCTGAAGTTATGCTTGTTGTCGGCCGGAATAGTGAATACAAGCGTATAATGTGCCGAACCTATTTGGGCTGTGCCATTGTTGTCACGCTTCAGACATACCCTTACAATTACTCCGCCGCGAGTGTCGTGGGTTTTCATGTTTGAAATGAAATTACCTAGCGAATATACAACAAGTACTTTTTTGCCGTCGGGCAATGTTCGGATTTCCATTGGCTGTATAACATGTGGATGAGAGCCTATAATCATGTCGGCACCACATTTAATTATGTAGTCGGCCAGGTTTTTCTGCGATGCTGACGGAAGCAGGCGGTATTCTTCGCCCCAGTGAGGACACACGCAAATGAGTTCGGCTCCATTGTTTCTTGCATCGGATATGTCTTGTTTTATTTGTTGCCTGTCAATATAGTCTACGTGTGCGTCGGTGGTTAGCCTTATGCCGTTTGTGCCGTATGTATAATTGAGGAAGGCAATTTTGAAACCGTTTATGGTGCGTATAAGCGGAACTGATTTGTTGCGTTCGGTTATGTTCCGGAAGGTGCCTGTATGGGCTATGCCTAGCGAGTCGAGACAGGCTATTGTTTTGAGAAGTCCGTTGTCGTGCCTGTCAAGACAATGGTTGTTGGCTGTCAGCATAAGGTCGAAGCCGGCACTTTTCAGTGCTTTGGGGTATGATGCCGGCGCGTTGAAACAGGGGTACCCTGAATAGCGTCCGCCGGCACAAGGTGTTTCAAGATTTACAACTGCAAAATCGGCAGATGTAATTATTTTAGACAAGCCGGAAAAGCATTCCGAATAGTCATATTCCTTATCGGTGGTTCTGGCAGCGTCAATCTGTGCCTGGTGCATCATGGCATCACCGGCAAAGAGCAGGTCGGCTTCCGGTGAAGTTCCGAACAGCGAACCGAAGCAGAATGCCAGAATTATAGCCAGATGTCCCATATTAATAAGGGTTACGGTAGTAAATTATGTGATGTCAGGCTTTTGGATAAATGGCCCCTTTTGCCGCAAGGAGGGTGTTTTTCATCAACGAGCATATTGTCATAGGGCCTACGCCGCCGGGAACAGGGGTGATGTATGAGCACAATGGCGCAACATTGTCAAAGTCTACATCGCCGCGAAGCCTGAATCCGCTTTTACGTGTCGCATCGGGTACACGTGTTGTCCCTACGTCTATTATCGTTGCCCCGGGTTTAACCATATTGGCGGTAACGAATCCCGGTTTGCCTAATGCGGCAATTATAATATCGGCCTGGCTTGTTATTTCGGCTATATTTTCCGTGGCGCTGTGGCACACGGTTACTGTTGCGTCGCCTGGCTGGCGCTTTTGCATCATAAGTGTTGCCACCGGTTTGCCTACAATGTTCGACCGTCCGAGAACAACGCATCGGCGGCCTCGTGTAGGTATGCCGTAGCGGTCTAGCAGGTCCATTATGCCGGCTGGGGTTGCTGAAAGGAAGCAGGGCAGCCCTATTGACATGCGGCCAACGTTTACAGGGTGGAATCCGTCAACATCCTTACGGTAGTCAATGGCTTCTATAACTTTTTGTTCCGATATATGTTTTGGCAGTGGCAGCTGCACAATAAAACCGTCTATGTCGGTATCGGCATTGAGCTTGTCGATGGCTTCAAGCAATTCGGCTTCGGTAACGTTGTCTTCCATGCGGATTAGTGTTGATTTGAAACCGCACTGTTCGCAGGCTTTTACTTTGTGTGCGACATAGGTTTCACTACCGCCGTCGTGTCCTACTAAAATAGCGGCCAAATGTGGGCGTTTTTCACCGCGTCCAACCATAGCTTCAACCTCGTTGGCTATTTCGGCTTTAATCTGGTCGGCAGTCTGCTTGCCATCGATTAGTGTCATATAAAATATTGAAATTAATATGTAATTAGCTGTGCAAATTTAATAAAAAACATTTTAGAAACAAACCCAAAGCACCTGTAGCAGCAGTGTCATAGGCCGAAGTATTGCATATGCCTTTATTTATTTTTGGTTATGCGCAAGTTATTGTTTAATTTTGCAGCCCGATACTACGATGTATAACCCGTGCTATATCCGGGTTTAAATATCAGAAAACTCAATATAATGGAGATTATTCGTACCGTGGCCCAACTGCGCAAAGCGGTGGAAACGGCTAAATTAAATCAAAAGAAAATCGGACTTGTTCCGACCATGGGGGCGCTGCACGAGGGACATATGTCGTTGGTGCAAAGTGCTTGTGCCGACAACGACGTGGTTATTGTCAGCGTTTTTGTAAACCCTACGCAGTTTAACAACGCCAACGATTTGCAAACATATCCGCGTACGGAAGAAGCCGATTGTGAAAAACTTCGGCAGGCCGGTGTCCACATTGCGTTTGTGCCGTCGGTTGAAGAGGTCTATCCGGAGCCTGACACCAGGATATTCAATCTTGGCCCTGTTGCCGAGGTCATGGAAGGAGCCATGCGTCCCGGACATTTCAACGGGGTTGCCCAGGTGGTGAGCCGGCTTTTTGAAATGGTAAGGCCTGACAGGGCCTATTTTGGGGAAAAGGATTTTCAGCAAATTGCCGTGATAAGGCGCATGGTAGAGTTGGAGGGCTTTAATCTTGAAATAGTTCCTTGTCCTATTGTCCGTGCTGACGACGGTCTGGCCCTGAGTTCGCGTAATGTTCGCCTGTCTGAACATCAGCGCGATGTGGCACCTAACATACACCGTATTCTTAAAGAAAGTCTTAAATGGGCGGAAACACTTGGTGTTGAGGAAACAGCCACACGAGTTGCAGATGCAATTAACCAATTTCCGGAAATGGAAGTTGAATATTATAAAATTGTCGACCAGAAAACAATGCAGCCAGTAACTGACTGGTATGCCGACGGCCATGGGGCGGTTGGCTGTATAACGGTTTATCTTGGCGATGTACGATTGATTGACAATATAAAATATCCAATAAAGTAACGCAATGATGCAAGTGCAAATGGTGAAGTCGAAAATTCACCGCGTAACCGTAACAGAAAGCAACATTGATTATATCGGTAGTATCACTATCGACCAGGATTTGATGGATGCTGCCGGAATACTTCCGGGTGAGAGGGTGTTTATTGTCGACAATAACAATGGCGAACGGTTCGACACCTACGCTATTGCCGGCGAACGCAATTCGGGAATGATTTGCCTTAACGGTGCGGCAGCGCGCAAGGTGTTACCCGGCGATATCGTCATAATAATGTCGTATGCCATTATGCCGTACGACGAAGCTAAAACATTCAAGCCCAAAGTGGTTTTTCCCGACACCGCTACAAACAAGCTTGTTTAATTACTGCAAACCTCAATCTCAGAATAAATAACACGTATGTTTGAAAACCTAAGCGACAGACTAGAACGCAGTTTCAAATTGCTTAAAGGTCAAGGCCGTATTACTGAAATAAACGTTGCCGAGACGTTGAAAGACGTACGCCGTGCCCTTCTTGATGCCGACGTAAACTACAAAGTGGCAAAACAGTTTACCGATACTGTAAAAGCCAAGGCCATGGGCCAGAACGTTATAAATGCCATCAAACCTGGCGAACTCATGGTTAAGATTGTACATGACGAGCTGGCTTTGCTGATGGGTGGCGAAACTGCGCATGTAAATCTGTCGGGCAATCCAACGGTAATCCTTATGTCGGGATTGCAGGGTTCCGGTAAAACTACAATGAGTGGCAAACTGGCTAAAAAACTCAAAAGCCAGAATTCAAAGCGCCCGTTGCTTGTTGCCGCCGACGTTTACCGTCCGGCCGCTATTGAGCAGTTAAAAGTGCTTGGCGAGCAAATTGATGTGCCTGTTTATACTGAACCGGGCAACAACAATCCTGTAGAAATTGCCGAGAATGCAATAAGGCATGCAAAGGTCAATCATTTCGACCTTGTAATTGTGGATACGGCAGGCCGTCTGGCTATTGATGAGGCCATGATGAAAGAAATAGCCGCCATTAAAAAAGCGGTTAAGCCGCAGGAAACCCTGTTTGTGGTTGATTCAATGACCGGACAGGATGCAGTAAATACGGCAAAAGAGTTTAACCAGACACTCGATTTCGACGGTGTTGTGCTGACCAAATTAGATGGTGATACACGTGGTGGTGCGGCGTTGTCAATACGCACGGTTGTCGACAAGCCCATTAAATTTGTGGGTACTGGCGAAAAACTAGACGCGCTCGATTATTTCCATCCGGCACGTATGGCCGACCGTATTTTGGGTATGGGCGATATAGTTACCCTTGTGGAAAAAGCCCAGCAACAGTTCGACGAAAAACAGGCTCGCGAATTACAACGTAAAATTGCTAAAAACCAGTTTGATTTCAATGATTTTATAGCACAGATACAGCAGATAAAGAAGATGGGAAATATCAAGGACCTGGCTTCTATGATTCCCGGTGTAGGCAAGGCTATAAAAGATATTGATATTGACGACAATGCTTTTAAAGGCATTGAGGCGATTATACAGTCAATGACGGCAAAAGAGCGGTCTAATCCGGACATAATAAACAGCAGCCGTCGTCAGCGTATAGCCCGTGGTTCGGGAACATCCATACAAGAAGTCAACCGCTTGCTTAAGCAGTTTGAGCAAACACGGAAAATGATGAAGGCAGCTTCGGCATTTAAGGCAAACCCGGCAAAGATGATGCGTGCCATGCGTGGTCGCTGACAATTGCTATAAAATTATTAAGGGCCGGCATAAAAAGCCGGCCCTGTTTGTTAAAATTTTGAATATGGGAATTCGTTATTATGTTAAACACCCTGTTTTGGCTGTTCGAAAAGTGCTTTATTATGCTTTGGGCAATACAATAGGGCGTATATATTACCCCCCCCTATTGTATAAGTCTCGGTGGTTCAGTGGTTTAACTGCTTTGGGGTGGGAGTGGGTGACAAGAGGTTTGGTAAATCAGAAACTTAGAGGGATTAACTCTAAAGCATGGTGGCCGGTTACCCCGTATCAGAAAGTAGGAAGTCCTGACAATATAATATTTCATGTGGATGATATTAACAATTTCCAGATGCCCGGCAGTTATTTTCAGGCTTTTGGTAGAATTGTTATAGGAAAGGGGACCTATATAGCTCAAAATGTGGGAATAATAACTGCAAACCACAATTTGCAGAACTTGGATTTACAGGCAGAAGCCAAACCGGTGAGCATTGGGGAAAAGTGCTGGATTGGAATGAACAGTGTTATTCTGCCGGGAGTGGAACTTGGGCCGCATACCATTGTCGGAGCGGGGTCGGTGGTGACTAAAAGTTTTGTTGACGGACACTGTGTCATAGCCGGCAACCCGGCTAAAGTTATAAGGCATTTATCCTGATAAATTATAATATCATGAAAATAAGGCAGGTTGTAAAAATAGTATATGTGCTATTTTCAAAAATAACAAAAGCACGCCCGAAAGCTTATTGTGACCGAAATTTTTTGCAAAAAGAGGCGGATTTTAAAAAGTTGAAATCATCATTGGTTATGAAGCAGAAATGGGTTCCATATCCTGATTATGACGACCGTGACGGTTGGAACAGATTTTTGGGACCATACAAAAATGATTATATATGCAGGGGAGAAGCTTGTCTGGGTTATGTATGGAAAGTTGTAAAGGCTACTGATTATACGGCCTATGAGCGTAGTGGCGACCAATCTGCAATGGAATTGCCTTATGGAGATAACTATGAGGCTTTACTAAACTTGTTTCTGGCAGAACTGGCGGAAGGGAAAGGCAGGTTTACAGACCAGATTATAAACGGTGTTTTTCATTGCTGTGAAATGACTACATGGGCACTGTCGGCACATTTGAGACTTCAAAAAGCTAAGGGGTACCTACCCAGTCATAAAGAACACGTTATAGATATGGGAGCCGGATGGATGGCCTCGTTGCTGTCTTGGATTTATTATTACCTTAAGCCTTTGTTTGACAATCAGAATCCATTGATAGCGGAAAGACTTCACATGGAACTGAAAACCAGAATATTGAACACGTATATGAATAATGATCATTTCTGGTGGATGGCTTTTGACCTTACGCCGCGTACACGGGTTAACAATTGGAACCCATGGTGTAATTTCTATGTGCTGCAATGTTTCTTTCTGCTCGAAAACGACCGTAACCGTCTGGCAAAAGCGGTTTATCGCACTATGACATCTGTTGACCGTTTTATAAATTATACTCAAGGCGATGGAGCGTGTGCGGAAGGCCCTACATATTGGTCGTGTGCTGCCGGAAAGCTATATGACTATCTTCGGTTGTTATATGACGGCACGGCAGGAGCGATTTCTATTTTCGACAATCCTGTAATACGCAATATGGGTGAATACATAGCCCGATCGTACGTTGGCAATGGGTGGACTGTTAATTTTGCCGATGCATCGGCAAAGGCAATAGGGGATGCCGAATTGATTTTCCGTTATGGAAAGGCTGTTGGCAGCGAGGTGATGACCGGTCATGCTGCAGATATCAGAGGCATCTCAAACAGACATCCGGCAAGGCATGCGGCTTCTGATAGAGATATCTATAGAGTGCTTCAATCGATGTTGTATCGTGAAGATTTTGCAAAAGCAGTCTCCTCTTATAAAAAGGCTGCGTATACATGGTATCCAGAAACGGAATTCTGTTACATAACCAATAAAACAGGGTTATTTGTTGCAATAAAAGGTGGTTATAATAATGAGAGTCATAATCATAATGATGTGGGAACTTTCTCTCTTTATTTAAATTCTATTCCTGTATTTATTGATGTTGGTGTGGGTACTTATACGCGCAAAACATTTAGTAATGAGCGCTATTCCATTTGGACAATGCAAAGTGATTATCACAATTTGCCTATGATTAACGGTATTCCGCAATGTCACGGAGAAAATTACAGGGCAATAGATGTGGCTTTTAACCCGGAACGCATGTGCCTTTCTATGAATATTGGAAAAGCTTATCCTTTTTATGCCAATGTTAAAAAATGGAACCGTGTATATACTTTGCATGAGAATTCGCTAAGAATAGAAGATTCGTTCTCATTGTCAAAGTTATCAGGTGCAAATAAGATAAATTTTCTTACGTGGGGTAAGGTAGATATTTCAAAACCAGGAACGATAGTGGTTGATATTCAGGACCAAAGAGTGTTGCTGGAATATGAAGAAGAACTTTTTGAACCAACAATCGAAACTGTTTGCATTGATGATAAGCAGTTGTCGGATGTGTGGGGAAGTCAAATATACCGTGTGTCGCTTAATGCTCTTAAGCAAACATCTACAGGCTCTTATACATACACTATTACATCTGCAAAAAGTGAAATCTGATTTATTATGGCCGAGTGGCTATCCGTGTTGCTGCTCAGGCCGTTTTACAGAAAGGCGGTCGCTTATCCATACGCCTGCCAATATCAATGAGCAACCTATATAGCCAACTGCCGACACTTTTTCGCCTAAAATCAATGCTGATGCAATTAGTGTTATAACTGGCTGTATGTACAGATAATTGTTTGCCTTTATAGCGCCAAGTTTGTTTATTACCCATGCCCACAGGTAAAAGGCCATCATTGAGCAGAATATACCTAAAAATGCGAAGTTTCCCCATATATTGGGGTTAAGAAGCAATGAAAGCGAAAACTCACTTTGTGGCTCAAATGCAAGAAAAGGTATGGCTGTGACTATACCGTAGAAAAATGTTTTGCGGGTAATGAACAATGCCGAATATAATGCACTGAGTTTTCTTATTACTAGTGAATAAACTGCCCATGAAATTGCAGCTGTAAGTGCCAGCAAATCGCCAAGCGGCTTTATGCTTAAAACAAAACTACTGTTGAATATAACGCAGCCAACGCCTAGAAATGCTATCATCGACCCTAGTACCATTCCTTTTGACGGCTGTTCGCTTTTATAAAGGGCACCGACTAGAAAGGTGGTAATTAATGGGGCAAGAGTCACTATTAGCGAAACGTTTGAAACCAGTGTGTATTCTAATGCGGTATTCTCGGTTATAAAATAAAGCGAACTGCCGCAGAGACCACTCGCCGAAAACAGAAGTTCGTCATGTAAAGAGTTTGATATTAGTTTTTTATGGCAAAAACAGAGTATTATTATATACGCAAGCAGGGTTCTGACTACAAATACCTCTGTAGGGGTCATATTGTTTTCAAGTAATATTTTGGTGGAAACAAACGATACTCCCCACGCCGACACAACTAGAAGTGCGGCTAGATGAATCCATATTAACGGTATATTATTTGTATTTATCAGTTTTACCATATTCTGTATATTCAAAATCTATGCAAATATAGCACGAATTCACGAAATATTGTTATGGATTTGGAAAATAAAGAAAAACGTTGGCAATTAGGCGCAATCAACATTATTGGTTTGTAGCCGGAGGCAGATTGGCCATACATAACTCTGAGTTTATTGTTCAGTATGCGCTGTTTCAAGGAATTCCTTTACAAACTTGTTAGACAAAGTTTTCTCGTCATTATTGAATCCGTGGCCTGCCTCGGGAATTGTTACAAGACGGGCGTTGCTGTAACATTTCATTGCCATTTCCGAATAGCTAATCGGAACTATTGGGTCTTTTGCCCCGTGTATTATCAGTACCGGGCCATTATAGCCGGCTATGGTTTTATATACGTCTAACCCCCTTAATTCTTTAAAGAATTGTTTGCCAATAGGCACATTCCATAAATAAGTGGTATCTGGAATTTCCGTCTCTGTTGCATAGCGCTTGTTCCAGTTGTCGGGAATACAGAGCGCCGGGTATATTAAAATTAAACTGTTTACAGTGTCTTTTAGTTCTGCGGCTGCTAGAGCCGATACGAATCCGCCTTGGCTCTCGCCGATAAGCACTATCTGTTTTTTATCAGTGTTATTTTGGCTTAGGAAATAGCGTACTATTGCCTTTATGTCGTTTTTTTCATCAATAATCGACATGTCAGCCGTGTTATTGTTACTTTGGCTGCGGAGGCTTCCGCTTGGAAAATCAAAGGCATACACTGTGTAATTCAAGTTGTTTAGCGTTTCAAAATAATCTTTGCCGAAGTGATGTGTGCCGTTGAATCCGTGGCTAATTATGGCTACGCCGTTTTGTCCGCTGTTTTTAGGGGTAGACATTATTCCGTAAATCTTACGATTGCCGTTACTAATCCACAAATCCGCCACTGATCTTATCGAATTCTGACCGGCTTTGCAACCACTGTCTGCAGGCACGATGGCTGTAGGTTCGGATAGTTCGTTTATGTAGCTATCTATATGCTTTTCTGCGTATGCTGCCGTATTTTCTTGCCCTTTTATTGTATCCGGGCTTATTAAAAATAAAAACAAAAAGATAATTAAAATCGTTTTATTCATATTGTTTTTAAGGTATTAAATTATCAATAGCCGGTGTTTATGCAAATATAGAAAGTATATTGTATCGATACAAATTACGGAAAATAATGTCTTATCAAAAAACTATTTATCGTTTAATTTGTCTTATTTATTAAAAGATACCTAAATCTGTTTTTTATTTATGTAAAATAAGATAGTCGGTAAAGAGAACAGAGAATAAGAAATTATTTATATCTTTGTATTATTGTAATTAACGTTTTTAACTTAAAAAATAAAAATATGAAAATTATTAAGACCATGTGTGCCGCCATGTTGGCTTTTAGTTTAGTTGTATCTTCGGGCTGTAGCTCGATGACAAATACAGGAAAGGGTTCACTTATTGGCGGTGGTGCCGGGGCTGCTGCCGGAGCTGGTCTGGGTGCCCTTATCGGCGGAGGAAAAGGTGCCGCCATCGGTGCCGCCATCGGTGCCGGGGTGGGGGCCGGAGCCGGAGCCCTTATCGGTAAAAAAATGGACAATCAGAAAAAACAGCTTGAAGCGCAGTTACCCGAAGCTGATGTTCAGGAAACAACCGACCAGAATGGTTTGCAGGCTATTAAGGTTACATTTCCCGGAGGTATCTTGTTCCAGACAGGCAAATATACCCTCAATCCGCAGGCTAGGCAGGATTTGAGCCAGTTTGCCAATTCATTAAAGCAAAATCCATTGACAGACGTACAGATTCTTGGCTTTACTGATAATACGGGTTCTTTCTCTATAAACCAGCGCCTGTCAGGCGAACGTGCCGATGCCGTATTGTCTTACCTGGTTAATTCCGGGGTTTCGCCAACACGTTTGTCTGCAAAAGGAATTCCGATGGCTGACTATGTAGCATCAAATGAAACTGAAGCCGGAAGGGCTCAGAACCGCCGTGTGGAGATTTACATAACAGCAAGTCCGGAAATGGTAAAACAGGCAGAAGCAGGTACATTGAAATAAAGTTTGATACAATAATCTATCCAACAAAAAAGACCGCCTTATAAGGTGGTCTTTTTTGTTGGCATGCCGTCAAGGTTTTCTGATTATTGTAAATTTGTTTGTCTATTAACAATGATTCGGTAAAATTTGAGGTTGTTCAGCCTTGAAGTGACCCCAAAAAGTTGGACAGGTTAAACATTATCCTATCATAGAAAGAGTTCGGTATTGTACCGGGCTCTTTCCTTTTAACCGGGATTTGATTCTTATATTGTTATAATATTCTATATATTCCTCTAAAGCCTTTATAAAGGCTTCTGGCGAATCAAATTTTTCAGCATATAGGAGTTCTGATTTCATAATGCCGAAGAAGTTTTCCGCCATTGCATTGTCAAGACAATTTCCTTTTCGTGACATGCTTTGGGTTATACGATGTTCTTTCAAGCGCTGTCTGTATCCAAAATGTTGGTATTGCCA
>SSTG01000290.1 GCA_004801635.1 Muribaculum caecicola
CGCCGCAACGGCATGAGCCGCAAGACCGTGCGCAAGTATCTGCGCGAGTTCGAGAGAGAGGCCGGCCCGTCACCGACAGACCGGGAGGTAGACGATTATCTGCTGACCAAGCCAAAGTATGACAGCAGCGGCCGCGTAAGACGTGTGATGACCGATGAGGTACGCCGCCGCATCGACGGTTTTATCGCCCGCAACCGTGAGAACGTCGCTGCCGGGCTGCACAAGCAACAGATGCGCAAGCTCGATATGTGGAGACGTCTTCAGGACGAAGGTGCGCGTATCGCCTATTCCACAGTCTGCCAGTATGTCCGTGCGCTGGAGGCAGCGCCGAAGCCGCAGGAGAAGCCGGCAAAGGCATATATCCGTCAGGACTATGAGCCTGGATTCCGTTGTGAGTTCGACTGGGGTGTGCTTACCCTGTGGATCGGTGGGGTCAGGAGGCGCCTTCACATGGCGGTATTCACCCTTGACCACAGCAATATGCGCAAGGCATATCTGTTTTCGCGCGAAGATACCCTGGCTCTGATGGAAGCCCACCGCAACTGCTTCCGGGAGTTGGGGGGCACCCCGCGCGTGATTGCCTATGACAACATGCGTACCGCCGTAAAGAAGTTCCTCGGGCGAGACCGCGAGCACACAGATGCGCTGCTGCGCATGGAGGTACACTACTGTTTCACACCCCATTTCTGCAACCCTCGCTCGGGCTGGGAAAAAGGCAAGGTGGAACGTTCGGTGGAATATATCCGGCGCCGTGCATTCTCGTTCGAGG
>SSTG01000291.1 GCA_004801635.1 Muribaculum caecicola
ACGACTCTACAATGTGCGATATTTTGTTTATGCGTGATTCGTCGATGCCGGTGCTGCATTTAAGCTGGTCGTGTATAACGGCTATGGAACTGGATAGCGCTGCGTTTCCGGCGCGTTCGCCCAGTCCGTTTACCGTGCAGTGTATGCCTTTTGCCCCGGCCTTTACGGCAGCGTACACGTTGGATGTTGCCAGGTCGTAGTCGTTGTGCGCATGGAAGTCGAAATGTACGCCGGGGTATAGTTTTACCATGTAGTGTATGTACGACAGTGTGTCGTACGGGTTCAGTATGCCGAGTGTGTCGGGCAGCATTATCCTTTTTACCGGCATCCGGCTTACATGCTTCATAAGGGTTAGCACATAGTCGCGTGAATGTTTCATGCCGTTTGACCAGTCTTCCAGATAAAGGTTCACTTCCAGTCCGGCCTGTTGGGCGCGTTCCACTTCGTGGGCAATAGCCTCTATGTGTTCCTGCGGGGTTTGTCCCAGTTGCAGCCGGCAGTGCTTTTCCGAACCTTTGGCAAGCAGGTTTATAACACGGCATCCTACGGAGGCAACCCATTCAACCGACAGTCCGCGGTCAAGAAAGCCGAGCACCTCTATTGCCGGCAGGTTGCCTGTTTTTTCTGCCCACGCACAAATACGGGCCACCGTGTCACGTTCGCCTTCGGAAACCCGGGCCGATGCAACCTCGATACGCGGCACGTGCAGTTCGGCAAGCAATAGTCGTGCCAGGGCCATTTTTTCCGACGTGCTGAACGACACGCCCG
>SSTG01000292.1 GCA_004801635.1 Muribaculum caecicola
TCGCAAACGAAAGCGTGTCCGGCTGTTACATCTTGTCCGCAATATAATACAGGGCGGCCGGCGTCGATTTCGTTTTTCACAATGTTGTCCCACGCCTGCTGTGTGCTTACTTCGGAACGCTTTTTATAGGAAACTCCTGGGTCGTAGCCGAAATAGTTGCTTAATGCCGCAGGTACGCGTACTTCGTAGGCACTGGAGCCGGACATGCCGAACTGAGTGTCGATACTCTTTGCTGCATGCCACATGAGCAGTGCCACGGCGTTGCCCTGGGCTTCTGTGTAACCGGAACGGTAGTTGTCGGTACGCATGTTCTCCCAGTCGTATTCTACATCGAAATTTACGCCGTCGAAACTGCCTGTACCTTTTTCGGGATAGTTGTGATACTTCATGATTGAAGCCATTGCGGTTCCGACACATCCAACAAGCGGCCTGTTGGGAATCATGCTGTTGAACGGACCTTCCTGACTCCATGTAGGGGTATTTAGCACTTTTTCGAAATTGTTTGTCGCGTTTGCTCCGGCTGCGTATGCGGCATTTGACCTTTCTATTGGCTGTATTGGGCGTTGTATTGACGGTGCCGCCTTGATTTCTTTTTCAAGACCTTCCATCATCCATTTCATGGCATCTGGAATTTTGTCCGCGTCATAAGCATTTTCCAGAGAATAGCCCAATATCGGAGTGGTACAGTCTTCGGCTGACACGATAACGAATCCGTT
>SSTG01000293.1 GCA_004801635.1 Muribaculum caecicola
CTCTTTCAAGAATGAAAATCTTGCGTCCTAGCCGATAGACGAATGGGCCGGCTGCTACGCGCATGGCGCTAAAGCGAGTGCAAATATATGAACTAAATTTTATCTGTGCAAATTTTTTTCGCTAAAGTGCTCATTTTTTGTTTGCAATAGCTTGTTTTTGCCTTTTTTGTATGGTTTTTACCACCATTTATATGATATTCCGGTGTCGTAGGTGTCGGTGCGTTCTATTTTTTTGAGGCGTTTTACCGCATATATGGTTATGGGCAGTATGGCTGTTTCGTAGGTTGTTTTGAGCAGGGTCTGGGCTATTATTAGCGAGATGATTTCCGATGCATGAAGTATTCCGCCAAAGGCCAGCGGAAAGAATATTACAGAATCGGCACCTTCGCCGAGCAGGGTGCTGGCAATGGCGCGGAGCGAGAAATGTTTTCCTGCCGATGCTATTTTCATGCGGCTCATTACGTAGGCGTTTATCATTGAGCCGCAAACAAATGCCAGGAACGATGCCCCGAGTATGCGTGGAGCGCTTCCGCAAATGTTTTCCAGTGAGCTTTGGTGTTGCCATGATTCTGCCCCGGGGAGTATTATGGCAAGTTGCAGCACCATCACGAACAGGAGGTTCATTACAAAGCCCAGCCATATAACCAGGCGTGCGCGACGGAATCCGTACACTTCTACAATACAGTCGT
>SSTG01000294.1 GCA_004801635.1 Muribaculum caecicola
TAATAAATGTCCATGAAAAATTTCATCATTTTATTTAAACTTGCAATCATTATTTTATTTTTAGATAGTTGTGCCTGTATTTGGCCTTTTTGGGGTATTGATGCCGGTAAAAGCTTCGATATTAAAGATATGATTGCCCAGTTATCTAATGAGTACAATCCTGACACATGTAATATATTGAATAAAAACGGCATTTATTTGCTATACAACGATACGACAAATGAATTTACCAGAAATCATGTTAATATTAATAACATGTCACATAGTCTAAAGTACAATACGGGGGGATACGTATTTCATAAAGACGGAAGAACAAGCTTTTTTGATTGTAATATAGATTCAATCGAACAAGTTGATAACAATACAGATTATGGACAATTGATTGAAATGGGATTCATTAATAATCAAGGATGCAATGGTTTATATAAAGTAGTAAATGATACTACTTTAATAGTAAATAAATTCATACAAATCGGATGTAGTCCATGGTCGTTAATAAAGATAGAATTTAAAATAATCGACAGCAATACTATTGAGAGACTTTTATGGTATGAAACTTCTAACAATCTAATTTTACGTGACCATGATATTTATAAATTATTACCTATAGCAAATTTTAACCCCTTGCAATATGATTATTATATCCCAACAAAAAAATGGATGTGGGCAGACAAAAAAGACTGGAAAGA
>SSTG01000295.1 GCA_004801635.1 Muribaculum caecicola
ATTTCTGCAACCCTCGCTCGGGCTGGGAAAAAGGCAAGGTGGAACGTTCGGTGGAGTATATCCGGCGCCGTGCATTCTCGTTCGAGGTCCGGTTTGACTCCCTGGATGCCGCGCAGACGCATCTGGCGGCAGTCTGCGACAGGCTCAACACAGAGGCGTCCAACATGTCGGCGGAAGAAAAACGCCTGCGCATACAGGCCGATCTGGCGGCGCTACGTCCGTTGGACCACGGTGACATCGGCTGCTTCGAGCAGCGGCTGTACCGCGTCGGAAAGTATTCAACGATAACCGTTGACGGCGTGCACTACTCGGTGCCCGACCGTCTGGTGGGCTCGCAGGTGGCGGTAAAGCTGTATTCCGAGCGCATCGTGGTGCTTTACGGACGCGACAAGGTGGCCAATCATGCCCGAAGCCGACGCTCCGGCGACTGGGTCATCGACCTGATGCATTATCTGGGTACATTCCTGCGCAAACCGGCCGCTCTGGGGCGGTCTGTGGCTCTGCAACAGGTACATCCGTCGGTAGCCGCGCTTTACCGCGAACACTTCCGCGATTGCCCGCGAAGCTTCATGGAACTGCTTGTGTTCACCCGAGACAACAGCCTGGCCTATACCGACATAATCCGTGCAGCCGCGAGTCTTTCTGCCCGCGGGCTCCAGCGCCTCTCTTCTGAACAGATACAGG
>SSTG01000296.1 GCA_004801635.1 Muribaculum caecicola
ACCGTTCACATACCCCGGGCCGAATCCGCAAACCCGTGAGGCTTCTATATTGATGATGGCCGATTCGGTAGAGGCGGCATCGCGGTCGCTAAAAGAGCACACCCCGGAAAATATCGCTACGCTGGTTGACAAAATTATAAGTTCGCAGATAAGCCAGGGGCTTCATAACGAATCCACCATATCGTTCCGCGACGTGGAGGCGGTTAAACAGGCATTCATTGAACGCCTGCGCACCATATATCATGCCCGGATAAGCTACCCCGACGTTAATAAGGAACCGGTTTCCGGCAAATAGCAGGGCAACAATAGGCGGTGGCCGCCCGTTATAGATATAAACCTATATGAGAAAATGACATTATTTATAATAGCTGTTTTAATGGCCGTGGCTGCAATTGCAGCCAGCTATAGGCCTTATGTCCCGGCCTACCTGCCTGCTTACGCCGCACTATGGCTGCTGAAATGGAGCGGAGCGGTGAATCCCGGAACATGGATACTTACATCGTGGGGCATGGCAACGGCTGTAGTGCTCATTGCCGATATGGCACAGCCGCGTATGGTAAGCAAAGCGACAAACGGCCTTGCACATATGGCCACCGGAGCCTTGGCAGGAACAATGGCCGGACTTTGTACCGCCACGTATGTATGGACGGCTGTTGGCGCGGCATTAGGCA
>SSTG01000297.1 GCA_004801635.1 Muribaculum caecicola
CATATGCCATGTACCGCCGGCTGCTCCGATATGTAACCCCCGACAAGTATAAAGGTCCAGACAGGCGGCGCGGCGGAGGCACCTACCCCAACCTGCTTGACGCGCACACGCCATTCCAGATAGACGGGAACTTTGGCGGAAGCGCCGGTGTTGCCGAAATGCTGTTGCAGTCAACACCCGAAAGCATAATCCTCCTACCTGCCATACCGCCACAATGGAAGGACGGTTCTGTGAAAGGTTTACGCACCCGTACCGGACACGAAGTTTCGTTTAAGTGGAAAAACGGCAAAGTGACAGAGCTGGAAATCAAGACAAAAAGTATAGGACGGGCATCTGAACAATTCACATTGCATGCCAACCATAATATTAAAACAATCAAGACTGAAGGAAAAGAAAAATTATCATTAAAATTATAATATGAAACATACATTCCAAAAGACAGTTATGGCAGCTGCCATAGCATGTGCCGTAACATCAAGCGTGTTGGCCGACAATGTATATTTGTTTTCTTATTTCAAAGGAAACGGAGAAGACGGACTCCATCTGGCCTATAGCCATGACGGGCTGAAATGGCAGGCACTAAAAAACGACAAATCTTTTCTCACTCCAAACATAGGCAAAGACAAACTGATGCGCGACCCAAGCATATGCCAGGGTCC
>SSTG01000298.1 GCA_004801635.1 Muribaculum caecicola
CGGCACGCGTGCCGTCCTGAGGGTACCCGGAGAAAAAGCATCGGCTAACTCCGTGCCAGCAGCCGCGGTAATACGGAGGATGCGAGCGTTATCCGGATTTATTGGGTTTAAAGGGTGCGTAGGCGGGATGCCAAGTCAGCGGTCAAATACGGGGGCTCAACCTGCGTCCGCCGTTGAAACTGGCGTTCTTGAGTGGGCGAGAAGTACGCGGAATGCGTGGTGTAGCGGTGAAATGCATAGATATCACGCAGAACCCCGATTGCGAAGGCAGCGTACCGGCGCCCGACTGACGCTGAAGCACGAAAGCGTGGGTATCGAACAGGATTAGATACCCTGGTAGTCCACGCAGTAAACGATGAACACTAATTGTCCGGCGGGATTATCCGCTGGGTGATACAGCGAAAGCGTTAAGTGTTCCACCTGGGGAGTACGCCGGCAACGGTGAAACTCAAAGGAATTGACGGGGGCCCGCACAAGCGGAGGAACATGTGGTTTAATTCGATGATACGCGAGGAACCTTACCCGGGCTCAAACGCAACGCGGACATACCGGAAACGGGATGGCCAGCAATGGCGCGTTGCGAGGTGCTGCATGGTTGTCGTCAGCTCGTGCCGTGAGGTGTCGGCTTAAGTGCCATAACGAGCGCAACCC
>SSTG01000299.1 GCA_004801635.1 Muribaculum caecicola
TGCGGTACAGGGTGAACGATTTTATTATCTCTAGTTCGGCATCGGCCGATGCCGATGCGCTGAAGAAGTCGGCCAGGCCCGACATGCGCATAAGGTCGGCTTCTTTGTCGTCGTCCGTAATGAGCACGTTTGCCTGTACTTCGAAGCGTGTTTGGCGCATATAGCAGAATGCTGCACCAAGTATTGTGAAAATCACAATTGATACCACGAAAAGCGGCCATTTTGATATGTATGAATGCAGGAGGTCGCTTAAATCGGTTTGTAGTGATTTTGATTCTGTTGGCTTATTGTTGTCCATGGGTGTATTGCGGTTTATTGAGACGGGAATTATTTTACGGTAAGTGCAATTACCAGGGAGGCAATTATTGATGCCGCGCTTACTACGGTAGATATTACAGATAGTTTATAGGAGTTGTTCTGATTGTATTTGGCGTTGTCTTTCCTGATTGTATTTGGTTCGACGTATATTACGTCGTTTTGGCACAGGTAGAAGTAGGGCGATTCCAACGATTTGGAGTCGTTGAGGTTGAAGCGGTGTATTGTTTTCTTCCCGTTTTCCTCGCGAATCAGCATAATGTTTGTGCGTTCGCCGTATGGTGTCAGGTCGCCGGCGGCAGCAAGTGCGTCGAGCAGGGA
>SSTG01000029.1 GCA_004801635.1 Muribaculum caecicola
CGGGTGGTCCCCTTTTCAAATGCTATCCGGGTCCCTTTTCAAATGTTAGATACAGCGATACGCGCACCTTCGTCCTGAAGACGTCTCCACATATCGAGCTTGCGCATCTGTTGCTTGTGCAGCCCGGCAGCGACGTTCTCACGGTTGCGGGCGATAAAACCGTCGATGCGGCGGCGTACCTCATCGGTCATCACACGTCTTACGCGGCCGCTGCTGTCATACTTTGGCTTGGTCAGCAGATAATCGTCTACCTCCCGGTCTGTCGGTGACGGGCCGGCCTCTCTCTCGAACTCGCGCAGATACTTGCGCACGGTCTTGCGGCTCATGCCGTTGCGGCGCGCTATCTCGCGGATGCTCATCCCCTCGCGGCGATGAGACAGAATAATGGATGTTTTTTCCTCCATGTGTAGCATTTTGTGGAATCGTTGATGTCGTTCTTTCTAATCAACGATATCCGGTTGAACTTACCCATGGGGTGGGGCCCTTTTCAATTGCTCTACCTGGGTCCCTTTTCAAATGTTAGATGCAACACACGGGGTGACGGAGAAGACTGTGCAGGTGTAGCGACACTCGTGGCGCAACCTGCACTGGCGATCCGTCACTCGGTGTTTTGCCCGCTCTAATCCGTGGCGATGCGGTCTGCGGCAGTGCAGGACTCGCTCCAAAACGCCGCCGACGGCATCGCCCGGAAACCGTCATGCCGTTGCGCTAATTAGTAAGATATTTTAGGGCTAATAATTACTGTGAATAGAGTAAACCTAAATAGGTTGTTAAGTAATGTGAACCCAAATCTTGGTTTTACAGTTTTTATCTCGATACTCAGCTAAAGCACGATGTTTTTAACATCGTGACTGATTGGATATTGCCAGTTTATTACTATTTTTGCATTACAGAACATCAATTCTGTGAAGTACATTGAAAATGCAGTATGAGCAATGTGTGAATGAAATCCCATCACTCTTGTTAAGTAATTGGTATTCAGCGTATCTAATAAGGTACTCAAAACCTCTCCGAGGTCACAAGAATCAAGGCAAAGTGCCGCATGAACGCTGTAAATCATTTGATTCACAGCGTTTAATGTTTTAGAGATATTACGAAAAACGCTGATTTAGCAGTATGAGTGATGTGTGAATGAACTTACACCTTCCGCATTATCAAAGTGAATATCAGTGTTTTACGACGTATAACCCCGAAATCTCCGGGGTCACAGAAGGGTCTGTCAGACCGACGAATTCCTCTGAAAATCGTTGATTTTCAGAGGAATTTCTTTTTTGCGTAGATCGGAGCAAAATCACAATAAAAACAGGGTTGATTGCAATTAATCCGGTTGAAGGTGTGTTGTAGGTGCAAAAAAGACTGTGCCAGAATAGGAGGGTGTGTTTTGAGTGCTCAACAATCAAAGCTTATAAAGTTCTCCTAATTTTGGCACAGTCGTGTACTTAGAGGCTGTTATTCCTGACTGGCATCTTCGTTTACCGATTCAAGCGCTAGCACTGTCAGGGTTTTGTCTGATTTCTTTTCGTCGCGAAGTATGGAGCGCAATAGTTTTGTTATTTTTGTTTCCTGCATGGCTTCGGCGAATGCAGCAAGGGTTCCGTATGTGGCTATTTCGTAATGTTCCACTTTTTGCGCGGCTAGAATTAGGCCTGCATCACGGATTGCCGATCCTTTCTTTGTGTCGGAAATAATGCTTTCTGTTTCTGAAAGAAGCCCGTCCATGGCATCGCACTTTTTTGTTTTAGGTTTTTCGCCCATAAGTTCAAATACCTGTTCGACGGTAGATATCTGGTTTTCTGTTTCTGATAAATGAGCATCGATTAATGCTGCCAGCTCTTTGCCTGTTGCGGCTTTTCGCATTTTAGGCAGGGCTTTTAACAATGCTTTTTCTGCCCAAAGAATGTCTTTCAGTTCGTCAATGAAGAATTCGCGGAACTCCTCTCCTGTTTTGTCATTTTTTGTTTTAGGTTTTGCTGGCTGTGACGTTTTGTTGTCCTTTGCAGCCTTGCTGTCGGTTTTGTTTTCGGCTACATCTTTTTTCTTATTTTCGGTCTTGGCATTGGTACCCTCTTTTTGGGGAACGGGTTCTTTTTTAGTTTTTGTTTCCATAATTAAAGTTTTTGAGTAGTAAAATTTATAATATTTTAATCGCTATCTACTTGGCGAAGATGTTTAATGGTGTATTATTGTAGTTACAGGAACGGATAACCGGTTATTATGGTTCGATGTTTTTTAATGATATATTAAAAAATATAATTTAGTATAATATATTAAGTTATAGAATCTTAAACAAATTGTGGCGGTAATTGGGGGTGTGCGGCTTTTTGGCATTTAATGTGTGTATAATATTCATTTTTATTATCTTTGACTATGTCATAGATACTTTCGCTCGGCAAAGCTCAAATAAATTTGGCTTTGCGCTCGACTTATGAGTATCTTTGCAAATAAGCTTGCGATAATGTAACATGACCAAGGGCGCAGACAGGACAACTATAGTTAACGAGGCTGGAGTGAGGGCTGAGGCCGTGGCCCCGGTTATTGTTTCTGCCAGCCGGAGCACGGATATACCTGCATTTTATGCCGATTGGTTTTTTGACAGGCTTGAAAAAGGCTATTCGGCATGGATAAACCCGTTTTGTGGAACCAGAAGCTACGTGTCGTACGATAAGACCCGGTTTATTGTTTTCTGGTCAAAGAACCCGTTGCCGTTAATACCATATCTTTGCCGGCTTAAGGACAAAGGTATAGGATGCTATATCCAGTATACATTAAACGACTATGAGGCAGAAGGACTTGAACGAGGTGTGCCTGCGCTCGGTAGCCGTATAGACACATTCAAGAGGTTGGTAGATGTTTTGGGTAAAGGCGCTGTTGTATGGCGTTTCGACCCTTTGGTATTGACAGACAGTATGGGTCCGTACCAGCTTATGGAAAAATTAAACGGAATTGCTCGCCGGCTTGAGGGCTATACCGAAAAATTAGTTTTTAGTTATGCCGATATAACTCAATACAGAAAAGTACGCTATAATCTTGAACGGAATGACATAAAATACCGTGAATGGACCGAAGCCGAAATGTTGGAAATGGCACAGCTTATAGCTGTTGCAAATTCGTCGGACTGGAAGTTGAATCTTGCCACTTGTGGTGAAAGGATAAATCTGGAGAAATTTGGAATAGAACATAATCAATGCGTAGACGACGCATTGATTGCGCGTCTGTGTTATGACGATAAGATATTGATGGACTATCTGGGAATGAACGTTTGCCGTGTTGAGCATACTTTGTTTGACGGGAATGCAATTCCAGTTGGTGCAATAGATATTGGCAACGGTATGTATGCCCTGCGCACCCAGAACAATCATGACAAAGGGCAGAGGGAATTCTGCGGCTGTGTCCGCAGCAAGGATATAGGCGCATATAATACTTGTCCTCACTTATGCGAATACTGCTATGCTAACAGCTCTCCCAAAAGCGCATTGGCAAATTGGAGCCGGTATAAGGCTAATCCAGGTTCGGAATCAATAATATAAAAATATGGCAGATTATTATTTCAGGTTGCCGCCGATAACGGATTTGACAACCGCACAGCAGTCGGCACTCGACGAAACAGAGCCTATAGCCCTGTCCGGTGGCCCGGGTACGGGAAAGAGTGTTGTGTCTGTGTGGCGTCATATACGTAACCACAGGCAGGATAAGAAAAGCCTGTTGTTAACATACACTCATTCGCTGGTCCGCTATCTGAGAAGCTGCTGCATGCAGCAAGATTCAAAGCATGCGGCCAATATGGTGCGTACATCTATGGCCGGTGAGCCGGTAAAAGAAAAGTTTGCTGAAATAATAATTGACGAGGCGCAGGATTTGCCGCCTGCTTATTATGGCCGTTTGATAAAACGAGGTTATACGGTGTCGTATGGGGCTGATGACTCGCAAATACTGTACAAGGACCATTGTACAAAGAACAGTGAGTTTCTTGAACTGTTTCCAGACAACCGAGAATGCCTGCTTGACCGCAATTTCCGCAGTACACAGAACATAATGCTGTTTGCAAAGAACGCTTTCCCGAACATGTTTGTGCCTAACGACATTATTGAGGGGCTTTCCTCAAATCCCGGTTCGAAACCGTCATTGTCGTTCGGCGGCAGCATATATTTGAAAACGTTGCGGCTTGTCCGTGAGTTTGCTACGGAAACGGCCAATGTGGGTGTGCTTATTCCGTGGCGTCCTGATGTAATTGCCATGTACAATTTTCTTATTAAAAATGGTATAGATTGCAGTTACTATGTCAGTGAAGACTGTCAGTCGTCGTGTCCGGCTATAAAAAACGTGCATGTAACAACCTACCGTTCGTCGAAAGGATTGGAGTTTGATACTGTAATATTACCGGAATTTGATTATTTTTACAATCTTGAAAAACCCCAGCTAAGGGAAGGGCGCGACGTGCTGTCTGAGGAGGACATGTATGTGGCCGTGACACGTGCCAGGAGTAATCTGTTTCTGCTAAACAAACAACACTCGGTAGAATTCGATGACGCACTCGGTAATTTTGTTGAACAATAGACTATTATGAACAATATATTTTATATGCCTGTCGGATCTGCATCCATAGCCCATTATATGGGCAGCGCATGCGTCAAACCGGCTATGTTTTTTGATAACAAGCCCAAGGACATTCAGGACAATGTTCCCGGGCATCTGCTTCTTACATCGGCAAAAGGATATGCCGATTCCGATTGCTGCATCGAGCTTGCGTTGCACGACGAAGAACTGAATCGGCTTATGCCGAATGGCACCGGGTGGTATTTGTACGACTCGGCTTTACCCATAAGCCGAATACGGGGCATTTGGTTCACAAATGCCGAAAAAATGGAAAACACTCTGGCGAATATTGAACTTAGCACGGCTTTTGTTCCGAGAAGGTTGTTCAGGTTTATGCGTGAATTTGAATCGTTTACGATGCCGCGTCTCACACCGTATCGCCCCAGTGTCGATGTTGCCAGAAAGGTGGATTTGTTCGACAGGATATTGGGAGCGTTCATGCTTATGAAAACCATCGATTCTGGCGGCTATGTGCCCGACGCTTATTTCGGTTTGCTGGGCAGTATATGCACAAGGGTTCGAAAGGAAGCTCGGGCGGCTTTGGGCAAGTCATATAATGAACAGTATAAAACATTGCTGAGCATTGATAAACGAAATTCGCTGGCATTGCCTGTTACCGACGAGACGGTGATGAAAATTGCTGTGCAGGAGGGGCAGACTGTGCAATACGACCCTCTTACCCGGATTATAGATATCGACAAACTGCAGAAACAGACTTATGTATATGCCATATTGAGCACCTACGGCGTAGGGCAGGAAGCTCGCAGGAAAAAAGTTGACGAACTTATATTGTCCGGTTTCCGCAGAGGCATCAGACCCGACAAAAGCGAATTGGTTGCCACTTATTATGGGTATAACCGCGGATATTCCGCATTTCCGAAGCAATACCGTTCGCAGGACGGCCGTGTCGCTAAGGATACTAAGTTTCGGCTTGACTCACTGCTCGATTACTATACGGTGGAATGCGTTTACCGTTATGTGTTCTTTAACGAGATAACCGACGATTGCCGGCATTTGGAACCATGGTGGCCGAAGCGAATGCAGCCGGTGGGCAGTGCAAAAATTCTGGATTATGCAGTGAGACGATATTTGCCGGCTGATGTCAAACCTGATTATTCCGGCAATTTGACAGCTGTTGTGCAAAATATTGTCAGAAAAGCCATGTCGGAGTTCGACCCTATGCAGTCGTTATATTCGATGATGTTGAAAGTTGCCAACGACGTTGTTAAAGAAGTAAGGTGCACTGAAATCGGTACTGCCAATAGCTGTGGAACAGCGGTGGAGACCCGTAAGCAGTTGGTTGAACGTTGTCTGGAACTTAATGGGATGACGACCAGGGAGCTGCAATATACGGCCAAGTCACTTGGCATAAAGGATGCCAATAAACTGAAAAAGCCAGATTTGGTGACGGCAATATTTTTGGCTGAAGGAGAAAGTGGCAAACTTGATCTTTAGCAACGCATTTCTGAATGGCGATTATAGATAAAATAAAGGAGGCGTATGGCTCTGTCGGCACTCTTGCCGCTCTAATCAATGGCAACGCCAAGGAGCTGTTCGATTATTTCAATGCCACCCACGGTTATCTAAAGGATGATAAGGCGATATGGAATGAGCTTGTCTTAAGAAATAAACAGGTTTTGAGGAATCTGGATTACAGCGACCCGTATGTGCGTGCCTTTTTGGTTTGTCTGCTTGAATATGCCATGCGTTTCGGGCAGAGGGCTGTTGTGGTGTCGCTTATGCCGGTTATAAGGAAACATGATATTGTTATTGGTAAAAGACTTGAGGCCATATCGAATATTTTCTATCCCAAAATATCGCATTCCGAAGACTTGTTGAACCGCTTCGAACCTATCTGTGGTTTACTGTACGAAGCATGGCTTGAAGGTGATGTAGACAACCGCGGTGTTGAGGTTGCTATACTTCGATATTATGCATACGTGGTTGAGAATACTCTGCAGCAACATATATCGCGGTTTATCGATGCTATGGATGCCAAATCTGCCGAATGGCCGGTGCTTAGCCAAATTAAGGATGTTATATCCGGCTGTGGCGAAGAAATTCGGGCCATATATCAGTTTATCGACAATTCATTGGAACGCAACGATGCTCCGATTGTTGCATACGAACATGGCCCCGGGCTTATAGAGACTGATACGAATTATGCCGGCGAGTTGAGTTTAAACGGAGTCAATGCCGATTTCCGTTCAATCAGGGAACTGGCAAAAGGCTATGCCAGCGGAAAGCAGTTGCGCCAACGAGGCACAGAGATAATTGACAATCATGAGGATTTGGCCGAATATATGAAAAGGTATGGCAATATGCATTTTGCTAAAATATGTTCTGCTTTTGAAAGTCCGTTTCCCGTTATCGTGGAAAAAACCGATATTATTGACTGGGGATGCGGTCAATCCATATCCACCATGGCAGCTATTGAAAAAATCGGAGCCGGCAATGTAAACATGATAGTTCTGATAGAGCCTTCGCAAATAGCGCTTAAACGTGCGGCTGCCCATTGCCGTAAATTGGTGCCTACGGCAAATATAATAACTATTTGCAGCGATTTCGATAGTCTTAACCCTGCCGATTTGCCGAAGCCGACATCGAATGTGGCGGTAAATGTCTTTTCGAATGTACTTGATATGGATTGTTTTTCGCAACAGCATCTTATAGGGCTGGCGGAGTCGATGTTCAGGGATAAAAATTATTTTGTGTGCGCCAGTCCATTCACAAACGAAGCCGCAATAGCCAGACTGGAGACCTTCCGTTATCATTTTCAGACAAACTACCCGACATTCCGTCTATATCATGACGAGGCAAATTCCGCAATAGGCGAATACTGGATGTGTAATAACCGCTATTATTATGGTATAAACAGGCACGGCGGATCTCCTTATTGTGGCGACTATTACGGCGACAACGGATGCTACAGGCGTTGGACTCGTGTGCTGAAGGTATTTTCTGTTTAGTCTTTTTTATACAGTTCCGGATGTGTAAAGCTGCGGTATGATGCCGGGGCAAGGTTTAGTTTGCCTGACGCACGAAGCATTTTTCGCAGGGAGGAAACCAGTTCCTGGCTTTCTTGAAGCACGTTAAGATATACATACAGAATTGTAAGGTTGTCGGCATCACCGGCACGCAGGTGTTCGTAAACCTGGCGCGAATTGCGTGATATATCGTTCTTTATTGTATCGCACCGTCGGCGTAGCTCGTCTATTGTTTCAGGATTATTTTGCTCTATTGCGGCTTCTGAATCGTTAAGAATGCCTGTTATTTTTTTGCTAAGGCTGTCGAACGAATCTTTAAACACTGTCGGCAACTGGCGGAAGTTGTTGTCAACGTGTTCTTTGCATATTTCATTAATGCGTCGGAGGTTGTATGTCATAGACATGGCCATGTTGTTATACAAGTGAAACCATGTGCTTTTTTCTATGGCAATGTCAGGAACAACACGTCTGAGGCATAATGTGGCTTTACGTCGTTGCGACTTTAAAACGTCTTTTTCGCTAATTAGGGCCTTTTCTGAACGGGAAAGATGTTTTGTACTGTAATTTAGCAGTCCGTCAGAAACATCGGCATAGTTTTTTGCGGCAAAACCGAGAAACATTTTTTGTTTTTCATTTATATATGTGTTCAATAAGGGCCATACGTCTTTGGGATTTTCGGTAGACAAAATTGTTTGAAACAATGTATCGTTTTGGGATTCGCTTTTCTTTTTGCGGAACCGTATGTTGCTGCGTACAAGTAATGTCAGGGCGATAATGCCGCCGGCAATCATTACGGGCACACCGCCCATATGCATCAGGCACACAACTATTCCTGCACCGATAAAGGCCACACCGGCAGTTATGAACCATCCGCCGATTACGGATATTACGCCTGTTATGCGGAAAACCGCGCTTTCCCGGCCCCAGGCCCGGTCGGCTAGCGATGTTCCCATTGCAACCATGAACGTTACAAACGTTGTTGACAGTGGGAGCTTCATTGACGTACCCCAGGCAATAAGTATGCCGGCAAGCATAAGGTTTACAGAGCCGCGTACAAGGTCGAAAGCGGCCCCGTCTTCGGGCTGGGCTTTGGTTATGTCCATTCGTTTGCTTATCCAGCGTTTCATGTTATCCGGCGTATGGTCGGACATCCAGTTTATGGTGCTTAGTGAAACACGCACAAGTGTGCGTCCGATACGCGACGAGCCAAACATTTCGTCGCCTTGGTCCTGGGCAGAAAGTCCTACTGTAGTTTGTGTTACCTGTCTGGCCTTTTTGGATGTGGCAAGCGAAACAACCATAATGGCCCCGGCCCCGACAAGAAAATAGAAAGGCGTGTCGGACGGTCCGTTAAGGCTGTTCATCATGAATCCGTGAAGGTTCCCTCCACCAGACGCCATGTAGTCTTGATAAGAAGCCAGCGAGGTTAACGGTACTCCAATAAAGTTTACAAGGTCGTTTCCGGCAAAAGCCATGGCAAGCGAGAATGTGCCCAACATTACTACAACTTTGAATATGTTTACCTTGCACCAGTGAAGTATCTGCATTATAACGGTAAACACGGCAAAGCATGAAACCAATATTATGGCAGTGTTTGTGTCGATCCATGCTTTTAGTGCGGGAGTCATTATATTCAGGTCCTTTATGCCTTTTAGAAGCATGAAGTACACTAGTGCCGTGCAGGCTACGCCTCCGAACAGTCCGGCTTTCCACTTAAGGCGGCTTTTATATTCAAATGTGAAAATTAATCGTGACAGAGCCTGTACTATTGTTCCGAAAACAAAGGCTATGGCTACAGACAGGAATATACCCATTATTACCGACAGGGCTTTTTCTGTATTAAGCAGGTCGCCCATGCCTAGTGTGTTTTCGGGTGAGGCAAGTTTGAAAAGAGAAACTACAAACGTGGCTCCTAAAAGTTCGAACACCAGCGATACGGTTGTCGAGGTAGGCATTCCGAGCGTATTGAATATATCAAGCAGAATTATGTCCGTAACCATTACGGCCATGAATATTGCTATAACGTCGTAAAACGACAGGTTTTCCGGTCTGAAAATTCCATGTCGTGCCACATCCATCATTCCGTTGCTCATTGTGGCGCCGATGAAAACGCCTATGGCGGCCACAATCATTACTTTTTTAAAAGAAGCTGCCTTTGAGCCGATGGCCGATGTCATGAAATTGACTGCGTCATTACTAACTCCGACCGACAGGTCGAAAACAGCCAGCATAAACAAAAATATAACTATACCAAGAAACAGTATATCCATAAATGTCGGGTCTTTTTTTTTAATACAAAATACGACAGATAATGTTTCTTAAATATAAACTTTTTGTTAGTTTTTTGTTAAGAAATGCGGAAACGGAATATTAGCCCGTTTTTATTGGCAACAGTTATCCGGCCTCCGTGCATGGCCACGGCGTTACGTACAATAGAGAGTCCGAGTCCTGTTCCGCCGGTTGCACGCGAGCGCCCTTTATCAATACGGTAAAACCGTTCAAAAATATGAGGAAGGCAGTCTTCTGGAATACCCGTGCCATTGTCGCTTACGGTGAAGTTGCCTTCATTGTCGGCAATAATTTTTATTTCGGTACCGCCGCTGTATGATATGGCGTTTTCTATGAGGTTGCGGAATATTGATTCAAGTAATTGGCGGTTGCCGTTTACTGTGAGCCGTGGCACGGAGACTGTTATTTTCATGTCTGTACGTAATTGTTCGCCGGCAACAACGTCGGTAATTATTTCATAAAGGTTTACATTTTCTTTCTGTATCATTTCGGGCCCGTCATCCATACGCGTAATTGTTGAAATGTCCTTAAGCAGTGAGCTGAGGCGTTGGGCGTTGGTGTATATGAGGCTGTTTAGCTCTGTTTTTTTCCCTTCAGGCAGTTCCGGATGGTCGCGTAATAGTTCAAGGCATACCAGTATTGAGGCAACCGGTGTTTTTAATTCATGGTTTATGTTGTTTGTAAGCTGCTTCTTTAACCTGATTTTATCTTGTTCCTGTCTCAAGGCTTCGCGGTGTTGTCGGTCACGCTGTATGTATAGTCTTACAATATGGCCTGCAATACTGCCTAGCTCGTCGTTGGGAAAGGCCTCGTCGTTGAATATTTTTTCTCCTTTTTCGGCTTTTTCGGCAAAACGGTTCAGCCTCATTATGCTTGTCGATATTTTATGTGTGGTTATGAATGCAATAACGCTTATAACCAGTGTTATTGCTGTCATTGACCAAAGCAGGGAACTGTCGGCCTGTAAAAATTCTTTTAAAGAATGGGTGTATGGGGCGGCCGAACGCAGAATGGTTCCGTCGGGGCTTTTGCTGGCCGAATAAAAGTATGTCTCGTTATCGCTTTCGGAATAACGTTCAACGGCAAAACCGCGTCCTTTGTCGCGTGCGGTCTTTATTTCAGGCCTGTTGCTGTGGTTTGTTGTCGGAAAAGGTGTTTTATCGTTGTTGTCATAAATAACCTGTCCGCTGCTGTCAATAAGGGTAAGCCGTAACCCCTCTATTGGCGGAGCCGTTAGTTTTATAATGGAGTCTATTGTGCCGCCCTGCCGTATTTGCTCTAATATCCTGTCGTTATACTGCTGTAGTTCGATGTTTAAAATCTCGGTTTTAAATTCTTTTTCCCTGCTGTATTGAAAAATCATTACAATTCCTATAAGAAGCCAGCAGAGCGAAAGAACTGTAAACAGAACTCTTGAATGAAACGACAGTCTAATTTTGCCAGCCATAACCGTAGCCCGAACGGGTTATTATGTGTTCGCCATAAGGTGCTAATTTCTGCCTCAGTTTTGTAATGTGCACGTCAACCGAGCGGTCGGTTACAACAGTCTGCCTCGGCCAGATTTTTTCAAGCAGTTCGTCACGCGAGAATATACGTCCTGGATTTTCAGTAAGGAGTGCCAGTATTTCGAATTCTTTTTTAGGGAGTCTGACCGTTCTGCCGTCAATACAGCATGTAAGTGTGTAGCGGCAGCATGTAACTCCTTGTGCCGATTGTGGGGTTACTCGCCTCAGTACCGCCTCGATACGGGCAAGTACGTTTTTTATTGAATATGGTTTTGCTATGTAATCGTCAGCACCTAGCTTTAAGCCTGAAACCATGTCGGTTTCAGAGTCTTTTGCCGTTACAAAAATTATAGGTATGCCGGAAGTTGCCTTATCCTGTTTTAACATGGTTGCCAGTTCTGTGCCGCTTATGCCGTTCATCATTATGTCTATTAGCAGCAGGTTGAATCCGGATATGTCCATGCTGAGGGCCTCTTCTGCGCTGGATGCGGTTTCAACATCGTAGCCTTCAAGTTCAAGATACGTACGCAGCCCGATGCAAAGGGCTTCTTCGTCGTCTACTATAAGTATTCTTGCTTTATTTTTCATCTTGGCAAAGATACACATAAGTCTAGCGCAAACATATATAAAAACCACGGTTTTTATATATCTTTGTAAAATGTATTTCTAGATTCCAAACCAATCAATATATTAATTAAAATTCCAAACATTATGTTTAAATTTAAAGTAAAGAGTTGCACCGCATGCGCAGGGTTGATTATGGCTGCATTTATATCGCTTCAATCGTGTAGCGACAACGATGACAATGACCCCGTTCTGCCTCACAATATAGAGGTAGCAGAAATATCCGCCGGTGGATCTATTAGCGTAACACCGTCTTCTGATGTAAAAGCTGGCGAAACAGTGGTGTTGTCGGCAACTGTTGACGAAAAGTGGAGTTTTGGCGGATGGTCTGTTACAACAACCGGAGAAAATTCCACCGATGTAGAGGTTGACGATCCTATGGCGGTGCAGGCATCTTTTATTATGCCGGACAGCCCTGTGAAAGTTGATGCCAAATTTTATGCGCCGGGTGCGGAATATGGCCTGACTACAGTGAAGGTTCCTGCCGGCACACGTATGCTGGGTGCCGAACCAGCCGAACCGAGCTATTACAAGGACGAGAAACTTCATGAAGTTACTATTTCAAGCGATTTCTATATGAGCGCGTATGAAACTACGAATGCCCAGTTCGCCGACTTTCTCAATGCAAACAAAATTGGCGAGGATGGCAAAGGTGTTTGGAATGGTACTGATACGGAACTGTTTGTTTATGACTCGTCAATACGTGACAACGGGAAGTTCAACTTCGGTGTTAACTGGAATGACAACAAGTGGATTCCAGTCACCGGGCTTGAAAACCACCCTGTTATATATGTGTCGTGGTACGGTGCCGCTGCCTATGCCGCGTGGGTAGGCGGAAATCTGCCTACAGAAGCTCAATGGGAGTATGCTTGTCGTGGCGGTCAGACAGAACAACTTCCTTTTGGCATCGGCGATGGAACCAAAATGGTTAAAGGCATGGCGCAGTTCTATATTTATGACTATTACGACCTTGCACTTGGTGGACGTAAAGTGGATGAAACAATAGAAGGCTATGTGTCGTCTACTTATCCGGTAGGGCAGTTCGACGCCAACGGATACGGGTTGTACGATATGCACGGAAACGTGTATGAATGGACTTTGGATAGCTACTACACATATCCTGACACTCCCTCGGTTGACCCCGTAGGGCCGCTTACCGGAGCAAAACGCGTGATTCGTGGTGGCGGATGGGTTAACAGCGGCCGCGAGCTTCGCACTGCTGTACGATGGGAACAGAGAGCAGGCTCCCCGATGGAGCATATTGGTTTCCGCGTTATATTCTGAATATAGCACGGCGATACATAAGTAAGCTTAAAATTTATTACGGTGGGAGATTCGTTTGGAGCTCTCACCGTTTTTTGTGTTTGCAAAAATTGCATAAGTGCAAATAAATTAATAACTTGCATTCGTAAAGCCTTATACCTCGATAATCAGGGAAAGGGCATGTTATATTAACCTTAAAACAACGGAGATGTGTAAATTTTTATGCCATAAAAACTTGCTGTTAATATTGTTGGCGGGGTCTGTGCCATTAATGTGTCGGCATCGCTGTGTGCAAAGCCAGATGTTATGTTTCGTCTAATGTTCTATATATATGTATATACTCTATGGCTCCGTTCCATAGAGTGTTGTTTTGGAGAGTGAAGTCATACTGATTAGTCTCTCCAACAGAGACTAATCAAAACATTAATCTAACATTTTATAGCAAATGAAAAAGTACTTTATTTCGGCACTCGCACTGATTGGGCTGACCTCTTTGGCCTCAGTCGGTCATTCGCTTTCAGAAGCGAATATATCCGAGTGCGCATTGTCTGCTACGGCGTATTCGACAAGGGTACCGGCCAAGGCAGAGGCGCGTAGGGCTATGCCTATCGACTTGTCGTATGGGCGGTCGGTAGCCGCGAAGCCCCAATCTTCGCCTATAGTCACATCCGACTCCGTTATGTCTGTGATGATGGCACCGCGTCGCGTGGCCTCGTTGTCATCGGCCGCCGATCTCACGGGCAGCTATGTCCAAACTTCCGTAAGCCTCGCTTCTGGTGCCGGCGACAGCGGTAATGCCACTAAGATTTCGCTCGGAGAAGATGACAATACCATAATCATAGAACGTTTCTGGTCAAATCTATACACTCCTTACCTCAAGGTCCATGCCATCGTCGATATCGCCTCGGCCACAATTTCTATTCCTACTCAGCAGGTATATACCGATGACACCTATGGCCCGATTTCCCTCGTGAAGACCAATGACGGTTCTCCGCTCCGAGGCGAGCCGATTACGGCAAACATAGCCGCCGACGGATCCATATCGCTCACCTCTCCGTGGGCCTTGTACATCGATTCAGGTGCGGACAAGGACAAATATCTTTATGCGAATTACAACACTCGTCTGCGACCGGCTAACGCCACTCTCCAGTTCAAAACCTATAATAACCCCGACTTGGTTTATGGATACGACATCCTGGTAGAACAAACCGGATCAAACACATTGTCGATTACAAACTTCGCCAATGCCGGACTTGTCACAGAGGCGATACTCGGAGGCGACCGCACAATGAGCATACCTTATGTGCCTGTTGAGTATTATCCCTTCAAGGGTGTCCTGTTAAGCCTATACCCGGTGTGCGATTTCCAATACAACTCAGCTGAAGGATCTATCAAATACTATTCTTTCGGACTAAACTCTACACCGGCCGCTGCCGACAACAATACCACGATATCGTGGGGCAACTGGGCGTTGCTCGCACCCAACGTGGGAACGCTCGACATCAATTCCGAGGGCAGCATAACCCTTAAGGAAGGCGAGATAAAGTATCCTGTAGACTATGATGCCAATTTCGAGGGAAAGGGTACCGAGAATGAGCCATATCTCATCAAGACGGTCGACAACCTAAATGCTCTTGCATCTGTAGTCAACAAGACAAAATGCCCGGCCGGACAGACTACGGTATTGGTTTTTCCTGACACTTACTTCCGACTTGATGCCGACCTTGATCTGCAGAATGTGCCTTTCACGGCCATCGGTGCCGAGCAGTATCACACTTTTGCCGGCGTATTCGACGGTAACGGTCACACTATCAAAAATCTCAAGCAGACAAATAAGAGCCAGCTCAGTTATGGAGGCCTTTTCGGCGTGATAGGCGGTAACGCCGTTATAAAAAACCTTACCGTAAAGAACGTCGACATTTCTACCAATGCTTACACGGGAGTCATTGTCGGTACCGGCCACGGAATTATCGATAATTGTCACGTCGTCACTGCCGACATCGTAAACAACAGCACCGCGACGGGTGCCATTGCTGGTATCTTCGATGGCGAGGTAAAGAATTGCACCGTCAGCGATGCGGCCATATTTGGTCTCGGGGGATATGTGGGCGGAGCCGTAGGCGAGATCACCGCTTATGTCAACGACAACGCTCTCGTACGGTCATCTGTAAAGAACTGCTATGTTTCCAACACCAGTATCGCTGTCTGGGGTACTAATGAGAAAGGCAATATAGGTGGTGGCGTGGTAGGAAATGTATATTGGTCTGAAGTTTCCGATTGCTATTTTTCGGGTACGGTTGACGGCTCGTACGAGGTAGAAGGCAAGACCGCCACCAACATTGTCGGAGGTGTTGCCGGAGCTGTACAGAACAGCCGTATCTCAAATTGCTTCGCTGTCGGAAACATTGTTGTGCAAGATTATAAATCCTATGTCGGCGGCGTGGCCGGTATGCTCGGCGGCGACATGGTCAACTGCTACTCGTCGGGAGCCGTGCAGGGTGCCAACACAGTATTTGCCGGCGGTCTGGTGGGCGCGGTTTATCACGCCACTATCGACATCGCAACCAAAGAGACGGCCAAGTCGACAATAACATCGTCGTACACATCGGCACAAGTCAGTGCCTATACCGAAGGCCTTGACTCCAAGACACAACTGCGTGAGCTGGTAGGTTCGTTCGTTGTGTCTGAAGGCATCAACACTCTCGACGACATGGTCACTATCACCAATTCGTATTTTAACACGGACCTTACCGACTTTGGCGGCACACGTTGTCGGTCAAACACCGCATTGCTAACAGACGGTAATCTTCTCGAAGGATTCGACAGTAATATGTGGACGACCGTCAAAGGAATGTATCCGCGGCTCAAAGGCATGGATGGCAGCCAGGCCGCACTTATGTCGGCCTCGTCGATTGTGTTTGCCCAAGGCAGTTCAGCTTACCGTGTGCGTGCCAACGCCACGCTCTGCCCACAAGGAGATACTCAATATTACATACTTAATGATGGACAGTTGGCCAAGACCGGAAAATACTGCGGCATCAACGACGACACCATCGAAATCGGCACCGCGAACGGTATAGACATACTTATGGTGACCAACGGCTCGGTGGTCTATCCTATCCAACTCTCAATAATGGGCAGCGGTCTAGAAGGCCTCGGCTCCGAAGACAGCCCTATGCTTATCCGCAACAAAGAAGACATTAAGCTGCTCGCCTCTTTAGTTACCAAGGAGAACCCGTTCCATGGAGTACACTTCCTCATGACCAACGACATCGACCTTGAAGGCGACGCGGACTTTATTGGTATCGCCGTGTCAAGGACTGTTGACGCTAATCTCCTGTTCAGCGGCATCTTTGATGGAGGCGGACACACCATACACAATATGAGGCTGAATGGTGTGACATGGCAGGATGGCAAATCTCCGGCCGATGATCCCGACGGCCTGGGTACGGTAAATACTTCTGCATCCATTCAGTATCAGGCGTTCATAGGGCGTCTCAACTCGGACGGAGTGCTTAAAAACATCAATTTCGCCGCCGACTGCTCCGACGAACGTTATAGCTATGGCGCTATCGCGGTGGCTCAGTGCAAGGGTCTGATTGACAATGTACGCAACTATGCGTCTGTCAGAGTATATAACGGTACGGCCGGCTCGATTGCGGCCGTCACTGAAACCGGCTCGACAATCAGCAATTGCTTTAATTCAGGCGATGTGACTTCGGGTGCCGCAACTGCCGGTGGCATCGCTGGTACCAGCAAAGGGCTGATAAAGAATTGCGCTAACACAGGCAATGTCGCTACAGCCATAATCACCAAGAAGACTGTCAATCCAGGTTCTACCGTAATGGGCAATGCCGGAGGCATAGCCGGGTCGATGGGTAACGGAACAGCTCTGCTCAATGTGTTAAACACCGGTTCCGTATATGCTTACACCCACAATGCCGGAGGTATATGCGGCAACTGGCTCTCCAAAGAGGCCACTGTGGCCACTGTCAGCTATGGCACCGTTGGGACTGCCGCTGAGAAAATCACAACAATGGGTGGTTTTGCCGGGGACTTCGGTACCGGGGCATCAATCCCTTCCGGCTCGTCGGCAAACTACTTCGACACCCAGATAGTGGGTTCCGGTTCGGTAGGTATACAATCAGTCGAAGGCATAACGGCGGCTGAAACCGCGACACTGACTTCTGGCGAGGCTCTACCCGGTCTCGATACCGAGGTTTGGAATTTTAATCGGGGCATGTATCCAGTGCTCAAGATATTTGCCGAAGAACCATCGCTCGATGCCGCTCGCCGAATTGTGGTCACGATGCCAACAGGTCAAACCCGTGCCAACCTTCATGGCACTTCAACATTGGCTCAGGCCGAAGGCATGACGTGGACTCTCGCCGATGGTACGGTTTTCTCAATCTCAGGTTCTTCGCTCCTCGCTCCGGCCACTGTAGAGACTGAGGTGAACGACACTCTTACCATCGCATACAAAGGAGTGACAAAAGTGATTCCCCTCTCGGCCAAACCGGCTTGTCCGGTCGAGGGCGACGGTACGGCCGACAATCCTCTGATTATATCTTCCGCTAAAAAATGGAACGATCTGGCCGACTGGATGCAGATGATGCTTTTCGATACGGAAGGGATTTATGTGGCTCTATCCGCCGATATTGATTTTGCCGGAAGCGAGATGAAATGCCTGTCGCCATCCGATGCAAATCCATGGCAGGGCACATTTGATGGCCGCGGTCACATAGTCAAGGGTTTTGACAATGTTACCGAGACATCTTACCCTGCGATATTCAACACGGTCACGAATACCGGCGTAATCACGAATGTGACATTCCAGGGCAAACTCACCGGTAAGACCGGCGGCAATATTTCTGTCGTGGTGGGCAAACTTTATGGCAAGGTTGAGAATGTGACCACCAATGTGGAGATTACAACAACGGCCGCTCTCAATAATATCGCCGGAATAGTTGCGAATGCTTACAATGGCGCATCGTTCACCGACTGCCACAACATCGGCAACATCACATCCAAAGGCGTACTTGTTGCCGGAATCTGTGTTGATGCTGCGGCCGGCGTCGACTTCACCGACTGCTCTAACGAAGGCGACATCTCCACCACTACTGCGACAGTCAACACATATCTCGCCGGTATTGTGGCTCAGAGCAATCCTAACACATTCCTGCGTTGCCACAATACCGGGGGCTTGACCGGATCTAACAAATCCAACGCCATTGCCGGTATAGTGGCCAACATGCGTGCTACAAGCGGCCGCAAGTACTTTTTTACTGATTGTTATAACACGGGAGACATAACCGGGGCTGCTTTTCTTGGCGGCATCTCGGGCACATCGGCCACGACCGTGGGTCAGACGGCGATTGTCGCTTCTAACTGCCACAACACAGGTAACATCATGTCAATCGCTACGGCTAATGTGAGTTCTTCAGGATCGGCCGGCCTTTTCGCTGTCTACAATGCTGGATCGGATATCTCTGGATGCCGCAACTCTGGAAAAGTAAGTTCGTCTAACTGCCAGAACATAGGCGGTATCACAGGCCACTATAAAGCCAATCCAAACGCTTCAAATCCTGCCGTAATATTGGATTGTGTCAACGAAGGCGTAATCACGTCTGAAGCCCCGACCGCCGGCGGTATCTCGGGTAGCATATCGGGATTTACCACTATCGACGGTTGTTACAACGAGGCTCCTGTCACTGCGCTCAATAGCGTTGGAGGCATTGTGGGTGCGAGCACATTGGTTTCGGCTACCGTGACCAATTGCTGGAATTCTGGTGCGGTTTCTGCTACGGGAACAGGTGTGGGCGCATATACGGCAGCAGGTTCAGGCATCGCTGCCGGCGGCATTGCCGGTCGCGCGCAAGGTAAATACATTTACTGCTATAACCTTGGCGAAGTCAAGGGTGCCACCTATGTTGGCGGCATTGCCGGACAACCCACCAAAGGCACATCGGCTACGGCATGCGGCACGCAGGTGCTTAACTGTTACAATGCCGGTGCGCTATCATCAACCATTGAAACCGGTGAAGCCGGCAATCTAATCGGCCTTGCCGCCAATTGGAACGAAGACTATAACAAAGCCGACGGATCGTTCTACCTTTCCGATATATACGGTAATAAGGCTACCGGAACATCCATAGGCCAAGGGCTGACCACCGCTGAGCTTATATCCTCCAACAGCGCTACAATTGGTGAGGACTGGCAGCGCGTCACGTATTGTCTGCCCATACTAGAGAAAGATGTCGCCAATGATAAGGTACGGCTCAATAGCATTTGCATGCTTACCGATGCAAATGGCACCATGACTCCCGTCACACCAGAGTCTATTGTAACAAATACTCTTGTGGTAGGCAATCCAACCGGTACTGTATGGACAAGTCCTAATAATATTACAGTTGTTGATAATTCTGTGATATTCAACGAGAAACTTAAGCAGGAGGTTGGTCTTACTGCCACACTTGGTGAATATTCGCGCACATTCAACTTTAATACTGATATCAGTTCCGGCATCGATGGCATTGAGTCGGATACAGATCCAGACAATGGCGCTGTCTATTATGACCTCAATGGTTTGAGAGTGAACGACCCCGTCAAGGGCCGTATATATATCCGTGTAATTGGCGGACAAGCCATCAAAATCGTGCGATAATCCGCACGATCGGTACAATACAAAAAACTCGGGCGGCCTTTTTAGCCGCCCGAGTTTTTTGTATGTGCTTGTATTTATTGCCGAAGTGAGCGTTTTAGCCGAGTTTGAATTGCATAAGTGCAAATAAATTAATAACTTGGCGTTCGTAATGCCTTATGCCTGGATAATTAGGGAAAGGGCATGTTAGATTTAGAGGCTGTTTAATAATGCTTGTTAAAACAGGGCCGAAAGTATTGAGATGGATTTATTCCTGCGGCGAAAGAGCATAGCGAGCTATGTGACTGAGCCAAAGGGATAAAGACACTCAAAAATTTCGGAGGCGCTACTTACTTCATTACAGTCGTTCATTGACACAAATTAAACATTAGTTCTGTATGGTGCCTTTTCAGTTAAGGTG